>JAFMJD010000102.1 GCA_017853685.1 Actinomycetota bacterium
GCATGAACGACATCATCTTGAAGAGGAAGACGTACACGATGGTGCCGGCCGGCAGCAGCACGGCCACTGCGCCACCGAGGGCACGCAGCAACGATTGACCCCAGTAGGGGATCTCGACGGACAACAACGCGCTCATCACCGATCGATGTCCCCGAGGATGAAGTACAGCGACGCAAGGATCGTGATGATGTCGGGCACGAGCACGCCCTTGAGCAACCACGGCGTGATGGAGATGTTGTTGAAGCTCGCCGAGCGGATCTTCACGCGGAACGGACCCGTGTCACCGCGCGACACCACGTAGTAGCCCATCTCGCCGAGCGGGTTCTCCGTGGACACCCAGGCCTCGCCCTCGGGCACCTTGATGATGCGCGGCACCTTGGCCATCACCGGACCGGCCGGCACGTTGTCGCAGAGCTGTTCGACGATCTTGGTGGACTCGCGCACTTCCTGGAGACGAACCCAGCAACGAGCGAAGCAGTCGCCGTCAGGGTGCGTCCACACCTTCCAGTCGGCCTTGTTCCATGCCATCGGGAGCGATTGGTCGCGTCGCAGGTCCCAGTCAACGCCGCTCGCACGCAGGTTCGCGCCGGAGAGGCCGTACTGGAGAGCGATCTCTTTCGGGATGATGCCGATGCCACGCGTACGTGACTGGAAGATCTCGTTGCCGAAGAGGAGGTCCTCGATCTCGTCGCAGAAGGTGCGCAACTTCACCATGGCGCCCTTGGTGTCCTCGAGCCAACCCTTCGGCAGATCGTCCTTCAGGCCGCCGATGCGGTCGAAGTTCGGGTGGAAGCGCCCACCGGTTGCCGCTTCGATGAGGTTGAGCACGTACTCACGGTCGCGGAACGCGAGGAACACCGGAGTAATCGCCCCGAGCTGCACGCCGAGGTCGCCGAGGAAGAGCCCCACGTTCGCAATGCGCGAGAGCTCGAACAGGATCGTGCGGATGTGCTGCGCACGCGGCGGGGCCTCGATCTCCATGAGTCGCTCTGCGGCGAGGATGAACGGCACTTCGTTCGCGAAACTGCCCAACCAGTCGATCCGGTTGATGAGCGCTGTCACCTGCGGGAACGACCGCACCTCGGTGAGCTTCTCGTAGCCGCGGTGCATGTAGCCGGCGGATGGTTCGGCCCACACGACCTGCTCGCCGTCGAGGCGAGCGATGATGCGGAGCGTGCCGTGCGTAGCAGGATGCTGCGGGCCGATGTTGAGCGTCATGCCCTCGGTCTCGAGCTCCACGTTCACACGGGCATCGGCGGCCTGCGCAGCGATGTAGGACAACTGACGGCGTTCATCGATCATCGTCATCGGTCACTCACCTCCCTCATCGTCACCACCGGCACCGCCGGGCATGGGTTCCACGTCGACGATTCCCGGCCACGGCTTCACCATGCGGGCGAGCAGCGGGAAGTCCTTGCGCAACGGGAAACCCTCGAACTCCGTCGGCAGATACAGGTGGCGCAAATCAGGATGTCCGGCGAAGGAGATGCCGAACATCTCCCATGCCTCGCGCTCGTGCCAGTTCGCGCCGGCGTACACGGGAAGCCACGACTCCATCACCATCGACTCGGGCACATCGGCCTTGATGTTGATGCCGACGTGCTGCGCACTCGACACCACACGTGCCAGCAACTGAAAGCGAGTGGACCCACCGGTGTATCCCTGACGGATCGTCTCGTCACGCTCCGTCGGCTCGGCAGTGGGATCGTCCTCACCCCGTCCGTACGGCGAGGGCATCCAGTCGATCGCTGACAGGAAGCAGAAGTAGTCCATGTCGAGGTGATCACGCAGGGCGAGGCCCGTCTGGCGCCACGCATCGCTGCGAACGCGAACCCACACATCGGAGCCCGCTGCGAGATGCGAGGCCTCGAGCGCGTCGCCGATCACCGAACGCAAACGATCCACGAGTGCCTCGCGGAGATGGTCCGAACCGAGTTCGGCCGTTGCAGAGTCACCCGTTGACGACAATGGGCTCACCCCTTGTTGCCTGCAGCGGACGTGTGCCCTCTCCGCGCCAACGTGCGCCCATGTCCTCGTTCTTGATGCGCTGCTGGAGCAACACCACGCCCTCGAGGAGCGCTTCGGGTCGAGGCGGGCAACCGGGCACATAGACGTCGACCGGGATGATCTGATCCACACCCTTGGTGACGGAGTAACTGTCCCAGTACGGACCGCCGCAGTTCGCGCACGACCCCATCGAGATGACGTACTTCGGATCCGGCATCTGCTCGTAGAGACGCTTGATGGCCGGTGCCATCTTGTCGGTGACCGTTCCCGAGATCACCACGAGATCGGCCTGCCGGGGACTCGCCGGGAGCGGAATGACCCCAAGGCGCATCACGTCGTAACGCGGGGAACCGAATGCAGCGCCCATCTCGATCGCGCAGCACGCAAGTCCCCACTGGTACACCCACACCGAGTACGAACGCCCGAGGTTGAACAGTGAGGTGAGCGGCTTCGGGAGCCGGCCCTTTTCGACGATGCCCATGCCTAGTTCCTCACACCCACCGCAATACGCCCTTGCGCCAGGCGTACACCAGGCCGAGGACCAACACGAATACGAAGACTGCCATCTCGATCAGACCGAACCCCGCATACCGCTCCAACTGCGTGGCCCACGGGAAGATGAACACGGCCTCGACGTCGAACACGACGAAGAGCAGAGCGAAGATGTAGTAGCGGATCTGGCTCTGCGACCAGCCGTCTCCCACGGGGTCCACACCGCTCTCATAGGGGATCGACTTCTCCACGCTGGGTCGTCGCGGTCGCACCAGCGCACTGAGGCCGAGGAGCAGACCTGCGAGCAACAGGCCGAGTGCTCCGAAGATGGCAACCGTGAGCCACCCGCGCAGGAAGCTCGAGAAGTCTGCAGACATCGAATCCGACGCTACTACGGCGCGTGAGATACCCAACAAACTCTCGCGCGCTGCGGGGTCAGGTTTTTTGTCGCAGGTCCGGCGGACCATGAGGCGAACGTGTCGAGACCGTCAGCGGGAGCCGCCCACCTCGGAACCGTCGGTGAGTCGCTGTTCGATCGCTGCGAGCTCATCGGGCGTGCCCTGGGACCGCGGTCCCTCGAACCACCGACGGGCGGAAAGCAGCCAGTAGAGGGCGAACCCGAGCGCAGCGATGACCACGATCGGCCCGGTGAAGTTCATGTTGTTCTGGTGGTACACGGCCACATCGTCGGACGGGTCGCCGGGAGTCTGCCCGCCGAGCCGGGTGATCCCGAACGGCGGCCAGAACGGCCGGAACAGCGGGCCGACGAACAGCACCGTGATGAACCCCACCCAGGCGAGCGACGTCCACCCCACGATCCGGTGGCGGCCACGGAGATTCCACGGCCCGGGCTCGAACGTCGTGCTGCGCAGACGGAGGAAGATGGGGATGGCGTACGAGATGTACAGCCCGATCACGGTGATACCCGTGAGGGCGAAGAACGCCGTCGACACGCCCCCACGCTGGTAGATCGACACTGCCCCAACGGCGGCGGCCAGGCCCACGCCCAGCCACACCGAATTCGTGGGGGTCCGGGTTCGGGGGTTGATCCGACTCCACAGCCCGGACCCGGGAAGGGCCCGGTCACGGCTGAATGCGTAGATCATCCGGCTGTTCGCAGTCACACTCGCCAGACCGCAGAAGTACTGCGCCACGATCGAGATCAACACGAGGAACCGGGCGAGTCCCGGACCGACGGCAGCCTCGAACAGGCGTGGGGCGGCATTCACGAGGAATGCATCGCCGGGGCCTCCAAAGGCCACGGCCGCATAGGCATTCGGGTTGCGCGGTAATGCTTTGGTCATCGCCAGATTGAGCACCCACCCGCCGATCGCCGAGAGGTAGACCGCTCGAACCATCCCGATCGGGGCACTGCGAGCCGCCCCCACAGTCTCTTCGCTGACATGGGCCGAGGCGTCGAATCCCGTGATCGTGTATTGGGGCAGCAGCAAGCCGAGACAGAACATGTAGATCACCGTGAAGCCCCGACCACCCCAGCCGGCCAGCACCCCGGCCTCGCCGTCGAACAGGTGCGCCCAACCGCGTTGGTCGCCACGACTGCTGGCGGCGATGCACACAAACACCACGATCACGCCCAGGACGTGCCACCAGACGCTGATGTCGCCCAGCACTCGCACCAGGCGCACCCCGAAGGTGTTCAACACCCCATGGGACACGAGAACGAGCAGGTAGATACCGAAAACCGTCCAGACGGTGAGCCGGAAGTCCGGGGCGTAGGAGCGCACGAAGTAGCCGATGAAGACGGCCAGGGCGTAGTCCACGCTGGCGATGCACCCCACCTGACCCACGAGGTTGAACCACCCGGTGAACCACGCCCAGCACGGGCCGTTGCGGCGGGCGAGGCGGGCGGACCAGAAATAGAGCCCGGCGGCGGTCGGGTAGGCGGAGCAGATTTCGGCCAATGCCATGCCCACGAGCAGGGAAAACGCGCCCACCACGAGCCAGCCGATGGTGATGATGCGCGCCCCGCCCGTCACCATCCCGAGCCAGTACGACGTGAGACCTCCCGACAGCACCGAGATGATCGAGAAACTGATGGCGAAGTTGCTGAAACGGCCGAGCCCACGGTCCAGTTCCTGGGCGTACCCCAATGCGTGGAGCCGCTCGCGGTCAGGGTCCACGCTCAGCGGCCTGCCACCTCGGTGAGGAACCAGTCGACCAAGCGCACGGCAGCCGCCCGGGCGCGGCTCGCCTCGGCGTGGGTCCGCTCCAGCAGCCCCGCGGGGTCCACCCCCACACGGGTGAGTTCCTCGCCGCCCCCGGCGGCCCAGCGGGACACGATGGCCAGATCCACCTCGGGATGGAACTGCAGTCCGAGGCTTCGACCAAGACAAAATGCCTGCTCAGCAGCGGTATTTTCGGCCAAGAGAGTCGCTGCGGGTGGGGCCGTGAAGCGGTCGGCGTGCCATTGGAACCACGGTCCGTCGCCGGCCACGGCCGGTTCGGTGGATTGGACCTCGAACCACCCGATCTCGGCCGACGGCGCCCGTTGCACCGATCCGCCATGGGCGGCGGCCAGCAATTGGGCCCCGAAGCAGATGCCCAGCACCGGGATGGTGCGCTGGTGGGCCGCCCGGAGCAGTTCGGACTCGGCGCCCACCGAAGCCGCCACGTGGTCCCAATACACGGACCAGTCGGACCCGAGCGACAGCACGAGGTCCACGCCGTCGAGGTCGGGCCACGAGTGCGGCGCCTCCCGCTCGCAGGCCACCAGCGAGAACCCGCGGGCACGCAACTGCTCACCCACGACGCCGGGATCGGCGTCGCCGCCGTTGGCCACCACCAACCCTCGCACGTCGGTACCTTAGGCCGCACATGGTTGCACGACCCGCGCCCGACGACGATGCCATCGCGCGGGCACGCGCTGCTGGTTCGGGAATCGTCAAGCACACACCGGTCACTGCGTCGGCGGCACTG
Organism: Actinomycetota bacterium; assembly: GCA_017853685.1. Classification (GTDB taxonomy): domain Bacteria; phylum Actinomycetota; class Acidimicrobiia; order Acidimicrobiales; family Ilumatobacteraceae; genus WLJO01. The sequence continues at coordinate 5,437 of JAFMJD010000102.1, forward strand.
AGCGAACTCTGCGGTGGCGCCGTCGTGCTCAAGGCCGAGAACCTCCAACGCACCGGTTCGTTCAAGATCCGCGGAGCGATGGCAAAACTCGATTCGCTCGGCACCGATCGATCGCGCGGCGTCACCGCCGGCAGCGCCGGGAACCATGCCCAAGCACTCGCCTTCGCGGCGCGTCACTTCGGTATTCGTTGCGAGATCTTCGTGCCGGCCGGCGCCCCCATCGGCAAGACCGAGGCATGCCGCGGCTACGGGGCCGATGTCATCGAGGGCGGCGCATCGTTGTCCGAAGCCGTGAGCGCAGCGCGTGCGCGCGCTGCAGAAACCGGCATGACGTTCTGTCACCCCTACGACGATCCGGTGATCGTTGCCGGGCAGGCCTCGCTCGGACTCGAACTACTCGAAGACCTTCCTGATCTTCGTCGGGTGCTCATTCCGCTCGGTGGTGGTGGACTCGCATGCGGCACCGCCATCGCCATCAAACGCGCTCGACCCGAGGTGAAGGTGATCGGCGTGCAGACCGAGGCATGCGCTCCGTACGCGAATCAACCCGTGCCCGACGGGCCGGTGCTGACACTCGCCGACGGTATTGCGGTGAAACTGCCGGGCGAAACCACCAAACCGCTGGTGGAGCAATGGATCGACGACGTGGTCACCGTGGACGAAGAGGCCATTGCCGACTCGATGATGCTGCTCATGGAGCGCGCCAAGCTTTCGGTTGAAGGTGCTGGCGCCGTCGGGGTTGCCGCACTGATGAGCGAGCGAGCAGCACCCGCACGCTCGGGCACGACATGCGTCGTGCTGTCGGGCGGCAACGTGGACCTCGGTGTGCTGCCGGGTCTCATCCGTCGTCACGAGACCCAAGCCGGACGGCGGATGATCCTGTTCGTGCGCATCAGCGATCGACCCGGCGGACTCGCCACATTGCTCACGATCCTTGCGGCGGCGGGCGCCAACATCATCGAGGTCGAGCACGTCCGAGAGGGCGTCGATCTCCATGTACGCGAAACCGGTGTGCAGGTGGTGCTCGAGGTCCGAAACCGCGCGCATGCCGAGTCCGTTCGGGATGCGGCAGCGGCGGGCGGCTACGAGGTCACCGAACTGCTCGCGAGTCGTTGGGGAGCACTCGGAACCTGATTGCCGCCCGGCGCAGCGACACTCGCCCGGCATGGAGTCGACAATTTGGCTAGGGTGACCACTCGTGGCTGATCGGGGTGTGTTCGCCGAACAAGCGATGCAGTACGCGCCCCAGTTGTATGCAGCGGCGCTCCGACTCGCGCGCAATCAGGCTGACGCCGAGGACCTCGTGCAGGAGACCTTCCTCAAGGCGTATCGCGGCTTCGGCGGCTTCGAGGAGGGCTCCAACCTTCGGGCCTGGCTCTACCGGATCCTCACCAATAACTACATCAACTCGTACCGCAGCCGGCAGCGTCGGCCCGACGAGTCGGATCTCGCCGACGTCGAGGACCTGTACCTCTACCGGCGCCTCGACCAGCTCGAGCATGCGCTGTCGAGCCGCAGCGCCGAGGACCAATTGCTGGACCTTTTCACCGATGACGAGGTCAAATCCGCCCTCGAGGCGCTGCCGGATGCGTTCCGGATCCCGGTGCTTTTGGCCGACGTCGAGGAGTTCTCGTACAAAGAAATCGCCGAAATGCTCGATCTGCCGATCGGCACGGTGATGTCCCGCCTGCATCGGGGAAGAAAAGCGATGCACAAGCAGTTGTACGAGTTTGCCGTCGGCCAAGGACTCGTCCAGCGGACGTCGGAGACCCAACCCCAGTAGTACCGAGATTGCAACCATGGCTGACTGCAACGAGACACTCCGAGAACTGCAGACCTACCTCGACGGCGAGCTCGGCGAGGAGGCCAAGCAATTGGTCGATGAGCACCTCTTCGAGTGCACCGACTGCATGCAGGCCTTCGATTTCCATGCCGAACTGAAGATGGTGATCGTCTCGAAGTTCAAGCCCGGTGAGATGCCGACCGACCTGATGGCCAAGATCGAGGCCTGTTTCGGCACCGACCTGCTGTCTGGCGAATCCGCATCCGATGCCGGCAACGCCGGCGAAACCGCCGATCGGTAACGGCATCCGCGCGAGCGGACCATGCGAGCCCCATTGCGGCTGCCGCTCGGAATGGCAATGCACCGTCAGACCCATCGACTGGCTACGCTGTGGCCATGCTTGCGGCCGAAATCTGGCATTGGTGGCTCGGACTGATCCTGGTAGGAGCGGGCGGTCTCGCACTGCTCCAGGTGATCGTCGGGTACCTGCGCAAGGTGGTTCAGCCCCAGTATCCCAAGCGCCGTCAGCGCCCCTGACCGGCGCACTGGTCCGTGATCGAGGACCTGCTGCAGCGTTGCCGGTTTCCGGCGCCGGGGTCATCGGTCTCGTGTGCAGTGTCGGGTGGCGCAGATTCGCTGAGTCTGCTCGTGCTCGCCGTAGCCGCGGGCTGCGAGGTAACCGCCATCCATGTCGATCATGGAATCCGTGTCGGGTCAGCTGCTGAAGCCGACGTCGTTGCCGATGCATGTCACCGTTTCGGTGCGCAGTTCCGTGCGGAGCGTGTGTCGGTGGAACCGGGGCCGAACCTCGAGGCCCGACTGCGCGCCGCACGCTTTGCGGTACTGCCCGACGACGTGTTGACCGGACATACGGCCGACGATCAGGCCGAGACCTTGATGCTGCATCTGCTGCGCGGGAGTGGCCTCGCCGGTTTGGCCGGCATGCGGCGCGAACGCCACCCCATCATCGAACTCCGACGCACCGAGACCCACGCGCTCTGCGCCTCGATCGGCCTGCACCCGGTGCAGGACCCATCCAACGCCGACTCGCGCATGCGACGGAACCGGGTACGCCACGAACTGCTCCCGTTGGCCGACGACATCGCTCGACGCGACGTGTCGGAGCTGCTGGCCCGAACAGCATCGTTGCTGCGGGACGACGAGGATCTGCTCGAACGCCTCTCGCTCGCCATCGACCCGAGTGACGCACGTGCGCTTGCCCGCGCGGATCGACCGCTCGCAGTGCGCGCCGTTCGCCGATGGCTGGCCCCCTGTCTCGGCGGCTACGTCCCTGATCTCGACACCGTCGAACGCGTACTCGATGTTGCTCGTGGCTCATCGGTGGCGTGCGATGTACACGGCGGTGTCCGTGTTCGTCGCAGCCAACAGCGACTCGTCGTGAGCGGCCCCGAGAACGATTCGACGCGTTAGTATCGTCAGCCGTGACCAAGGACGGGAACTGATGCCTCCGAGACTGCGCGGTAAGTGGGCACTCGGCATCACTCCCCGAAACCTCACCTGGATTCTCAAGGACAAGCTCGCCATCTGCGAGCGGCCCGGCGGCTACGGCGACAATCACCGTCGAGTGCGTCGCCAGGAAGAAATCATCTGGATCCGCGAGAACGGATTCGCCTGTGTGATCTCGCTGATCCCGGCACCGCACAACCTGCACAACTACGACGAACTCGGAGTCACCTACCGGCATCGTCCGTTCACCGGTGCCGAGGACCTTGCTCAGTGGCTCACCGCGTTCTACACCGAACTCGACGGCCTGCTTGCCAACGGCGGCAAGATCCTCCTGCATGCCGAGGAAGTGGGTGACCGCATCGTGGGCATCATGGGCGGCTACATCCGTTGGTGCGGACTGGTCAAAGAAGACACCCAGGCCATCGCCATCACCGAACGACTCGCGCAGCGCCAACTCGATCCGTTCGCACGCGAGCTCATTCTGCTCTCGGCATCGTTGCGCTGATCAGCGCCGCAGCGCCGGACATCAGGCGTAGGCGAGGAATTTCACGCTGATCTTGGTGGGCCAGGTGGCGCTGACACACAGGTCGCCACCCTTGATCACCACTGTTCCCTGTGTGGTGGCCTCCGACTTGGCCTCGACCTCCACCATCGGGGTCCGCTTGTCGGCGCATCGACCGAAGAGCACCACCGAATCCTTGGCACCACCCTTGGCGGTCACCTCGATGACGACTGACCGGGCGCTCCTGGGAAGCCCCTTCATCGCCTTGCGCCGGATACGCAACACATAGCCGCGATCCGGGGTCTTGGCCTTGTTCGTACTTTCGAACACCATGACGGGATCGACAATCGTGATGCGCGCGGATGACGGTGTCCACGCACGGCGTACCGTCACATCCACCTTGGCGCTCGAGGTGGTGCTGAGACAGAACTTGCCCTCGTCGTTCAACGGCACCACCACCATCTTGGTGACCTTCTTCTTGGCGCCGACGCTGAGCAACTTCTTTGCCTTGCCCACACAATCGCTCACCGAGATCGACGCCGTTCGTGAGGTGCCCGAGACCACAATCTTCACATCGGCGCGTTTGAGGTCGTTGGGCAACGGACCCGCAGACGCAACCTGTACGCGTGTCTTGGTCTTGGGTCGGATGACACCGCTGAGCAGCTTGATGCTCGGTGCTTCCTCGTTGGCGGGCGCAAACTCGCCCGAGGCTCCGTCGGACGTGGTGGGAGCGGTGGAGTCGGGCGCCACCGTGGTGGACCCGGACTTCACCGTGGTGGCGGACTTGACCGTCGTCGTCGGCTTCGCCGTGGTCGTCGTCGGCTTCGCCGTCGTGGTCGGCTTGGTGGTGGTCGTCGTCGGCTTCGCCGTGGTCGTCGTCGGCTTCGCCGTCGTCGTCGTCG
>JAFMJD010000103.1 GCA_017853685.1 Actinomycetota bacterium
CCGAACTCGTGCGAGGAATCGGTGAACACCTCGTGCAGTTCGATGATGAGTTTCTCGCCCTTGGGGTTCTCCACCTCCCACACGGCGTCGAGTTCGCGCAGTGTGTTCGGCGCGTTCATCCAGTTGAGCGGCTTGTACGCGCCACCGTCGGAGTGGATGGCCACACAACCATCGGCTTTCACCATGATGAGGCGCACGGCCTCGGGCAGGCGGGCCTCGAGGCGACCCACATAACTCACGGTGCAGCGTGCAACGACCAGACGCACGTGACGAAACTAGCCAGCAGTGCGCTCGCGCATGCGCTTCTGGATGAGCGCCCGCCGATCCTGCAGATCACGGTAGGTGAGGCGATCGATCGCCGAGTCGATGCCCAGGCTGGCCTTCACGCCCTGCATGTCGAGTTCCCACGTGTTCTCTGCGACACCGAGCTCGGCGGCAAAACGCTCGCCATGGCGCTCTGCAAACAGCAGTGAGATGTGCGCGATCTCGGCCAGCAGGTCGAGATCAGGAGCCAGTCGGGCGATCGCTCCGTCCAGGAACACCATGTTCTTCACGTAGAGCATGAGTTCTTTGGGCATGCGCGCCCCGTAGCCCAGCAGTGCCTTCACCACACGCTGCACCTCGGCAACGAGTTCCTCGCCGCTCAGTGTGGTGGGGTCGATCGGCGGGCGGTCGAGACCGAGGTCCTTCATCACCGCAGGCAGGTCGGTGTCATGGGGGAGCGCTCCGAGGTCACGCAGGGCACCCAGCTGCCCCATCACGTCGTTCGCCGTTGCGTACATCATGAGGCGCAAGAACGCGAGCCGACGCTCACCGGTGAGCCGACCGACGATGCCGAAGTCGAGCAGAGCGGTTCGTCCATCGGGGAGCACGAAGAGGTTTCCGCCGTGGAGGTCGCCGTGGAACACGCCGTGGATGAGGGCGCCCTCCATGAACGCGATCATTCCGGTGCGGATGACGTCCTCGGTGTCGATGCCGGCGTTCTTCATGCCGGCCACGTCGTCGAAGTTGAAGCCCGAGAGGCGTTCCATCACGAGCACGCGTCGCGTGACCAGTCGGGGGTGCGGGCGCGGCACCACGTAGCCGCGTTGGCCGAGATCGTGCAGCACGCGCGCCACGTCGATCATGTTGGCGGCCTCGAGACGGAAGTCCAGTTCCTCGACGATGGTGTCGGCGAAGAGTTCCACCAGCGCGGGGGGATTCGCGAGCGCCGCGATCGGGATGCGGCCCACGAGATGCGGTGCAAGGTATGCGAGCACCTCGAGGTCCTTGTGCACGAGCGAGGTGACCTGCGGGCGCTGCACCTTCACCACGACGTCTTCGCCGGTGCGGAGCCGTGCACGGTGCACCTGTGCGATCGATGCTGCTGCGAGCGGTGTCTGCTCGAAGGTCTCGAACACCGATTCGAGCGTGCGTCCGAGATCTTCTTCCACCACCCGGCGCACCACCGGCCAGGGCTCGGCGCGCACTTGGTCACGGCAGCGCTTGAACTCGTCCACGAGTTCGGAGGGAAACAGTCCCTCGCCCGAGGAGATGATCTGTCCGAGCTTGATGTAGGTAGGGCCGAGTACTTCGGCGGCCTTGCGGAGTCGCAGCGACACATCGGCCTTGCTGGCCGAACCGTCTCGATAGGCACCTCGCTTCTTGCGCACGAGCCATGGCCCGAGTGCAGTCGCCAGGCGGGCCGACACGGTCACCACGCGCGCACCCGGAGGGAGTCGGCGGGGGGTGGTGAGCCGGGGCACTTCGGCCCGGGCGGCGCGTCGCAGTTCGGGAGCCGACTTCAGCCACGAGATGGCGTCGAGATCCAGTGTCCACGGCCCGTTCTCGGTGAAGGCACCCCAATCCAGATCGGTCATGGGGAAGCATGCTCGCAGCGCACCCGGCCGACTGCACCCCTTGCGCCGAAGTTCACAGAGACTGCAAAGATGCCGTCATGGATCGCTGGATCACCGACTGGCACATCAGCCCGAAATACCCGCTTCTCACCCGCGCCAATGCGGGCGAGGTGCTGCCCGATCCGTGCAGTCCGCTCGGGTGGACGCTGGTGTGGGAGCCGGGGTGCTGCCTCGGCTGGAAGGACGCCGCCGAACTGGACTACGCCTGCATGGATCCCGGCGAGATGGATCCGGTGCACCCCGAGGTCGTGTGCAGCCTCGGCGGCTACCTCTACATCAACGGCAGTGCGGTCCGGGTGTTCGGCTATCGGGGCCCGGGCCTCACGCCCGAGGCGATCGACTACGTGTACTTCGGCGAGCACCCCGATGTGCCGCCCTTCGTGGCCGAGGACTGGCACGAGAACCCGGCCGCCTCCGAGCGCATGGGTGCGTGGATGATGCGGGTGCTCACCGCCGATGATCTGCCCGATCTCCGGGCCGATCGTGATCTCGCCGACACCATCCGTGCCGGGCGTCCGGATCTCAGCAAACTCACCGACACCCAACTCGTGGAGCGCGCGCGTTCGCTGGTGCCCACCATCCGAACACTGTTCCGTCGGCACCTCGCCATCACCGCCGCCTCCTCCATCGGTCCGGGTGTGTTGAACGCAGTGGCCGGCGCCCTGGGCGATCCCACGATCGCACTCAAACTCATCACGTCGGTCGGGGAGGTGGACTCCGCAGCACCCAGTTACGCCATGTGGGAACTCTCACGACTGTCGCCGGACTCCGAGCAGTACCGCGCCGGGTTCGCCGACTTCATCGCGCGCTTCGGTTCGCGCGGCCCGAACGAGTGGGACATCCGCAGCGAGGTGTGGGAGACCAAGCCGGCGCTCGCCACTGCGTTGATCGATGCGATGCGCGCAGCTGCGGATGCCGACTCGCCTTCTGCGCGCAACGACCGCAATCGGGTCATGCGCGAGGCAGTCACTGCCGAGGTGCGCGAGAAACTCGCCGGTGCCGACGACGAGACCCGCGGCCAGTTCGAGTTGGGCTTGCGCTCTGCGCACCTGCACCTGCAGGGACGTGAGCGCACCAAGACCAACATCATCAAGGTCCTGCACGAGGTGCGCCTCGCCATGCGCGAACTCGGCGCTCGGCACGGCTACACGGCATCGCAGACCTGCATGCTGCTCGACGACGAACTCGACGCATTCGTGGCGAGCCCCGACGATTTCCGCTCCCGACTCGTGGGGCGTGAGGAGCAGTACCTCTCGTTGTGGGAGCTCGAGCCGCCGTTCATCGTGAACGGGTCGGTGCCGCCGCTGTCGCAGTGGGCCCGGCGCGGCGCGGGCACGGTCACGATGGCTGCGCACGGTGAACAGCTCCTCGGGGTTCCCGGAGCACCGGGGCGCGCCGTGGGGCGGGCACGGGTCGTGACTGATCCGGGTGATCCCCGGGGGCTCGAGCCCGGCGATGTCCTCGTGGCGCCGGTGACGGATCCTGCATGGACCCCGTTGTTCGTTCCCGCCGCTGCCGTGGTGGTGGACGTTGGTGCGCAGGTGAGTCATGCCGTGATCGTGAGCCGCGAACTCGGCATCCCGTGCGTGGTGAGCGTCAAGGACGCAACCCGCCGCATCGTGGACGGCACGATGCTGCTCGTCGACGGCGATGCCGGGACGGTGACGGTACTGCCCGTCGACTGAGCCGACCGTGCCGCGGGCGGCAGGCCTCGGCCCGATCGCAGGCCCGTGCACCTCTCTGATCGATGAGTTCGTCGTCGGGTCGCCGTAGGTAGTAGACCAGTACGCATGGTGCTGCGTCCGTGGGGGACCGGTTCGTCCGGAGGTGCACGGTGACGGGTGCGGTCATCGCCCCGCCGCCCGTGGCGGATCGCGTGCAGGTGCTCGGTCGGGCACTGCAGTACAAGTGGGTCGTCGCGTCCATCTACGTGATGGCGCTGTTCCTCGACATCCTCGATGTCACCATCGTCAACGTGGCACTGCCCCAGGTTGGCCGCCAGTTGCGCAGCGACAACGTGGAGTGGGTGGTGATCGGCTACACGCTCGCCCTCGCGGTGAGCATCCCGCTCGCAGGGTGGTGGTCCGACAAGATCGGCACCAAGAAGGCGTTCTTGGTGAGCCTCGGCTGTTTCGTGCTCGGCTCGGTGGCCTGTGGTCTCGCACAGTCGATGACCCAGTTGATCGTGTTCCGCATCCTGCAGGGCATCGGCGGCGGCATGCTCACGCCGATCGGCATGTCGATGATGTACCGGGCATTCCCGCCGGCCGAACGAGTGCGCGCGGCCACGGTGGTGATGGTGCCTACGCTCGCGGCCCCTGCACTTGGCCCGATCCTGGGCGGCCTGATCGTCACCAACATCGGCTGGCGCTGGATCTTCTGGGTGAACCTGCCCATCGGTCTGTTCGCATTCCTGTTCGGTGTGATTGCGTTGCGCGAACACCGGGAACCGACAGCAGGAAAGTTCGACCTGCCCGGATTCGTGCTGTCGGCCGCGGGCCTGTCGCTGTGCCTGTTCTCACTCAGCGAGGGCCCGAGGGCCGGGTGGGCGTCGGGCACGGTCGTGGGCACCGGTGTGATTGGTGTTGCCTGCGTGGTGGCCTTCGTGATGGTGGAGTTGCGCGTGAAGGAGCCGATGATGCAGCTGCGTCTCTTCGGCAACCGCATGTTCCGCAACGCAAACATCGTGATGGCCTTCGCCATGGCGTCGTTCCTCGGACTGCTGTTCGTGCTTCCGCTGTATCTGCAGAACTACCGAGGGCTCTCTGCTCAGAGTTCTGGTCTGGTGACGTTCCCGCAGGCTCTCGGAGTCATGATCACGTCGCAGGTGGCGGGCCGTATCTACAAACGGGTGGGACCCCGCCGACTCGTCACGCTCGGCTTCGGTGCTGCCGCGCTCGTGATCCTTGCCTTCGTCACGATCGGCCCCGATACCAATCTGTGGATGATCCGCTCGCTCATGTTCCTGCGCGGGCTGTCGATGGGGCTCGCATTCATGCCGATCCAGGCATCGTGCTACTCCACGATCTCGATGGCCGACATGGGCCGCGCATCATCGATCTTCTCCACGGCTCGACAGATCTCCATCTCGCTCGGTGTGGCGATCCTGTCCAGTGTCGTTGCTGCATACACCGACCTGGTCGGCCGCCCGAGCAACCCGGGCCGTGCGCTCACCGGCTACCACGTGTCGATCATCGTGTCGGTCGGACTGGCCGGTATGGCGAGCCTCCTCGCGTTCATCCTCATCAAGGACGAGGACGCAGCGGCCACCATGGCTCGGAGTTAGCCGCGCCGGGTCACGAGAACGTGCCGGTGGAGCCGTGCGCGTGATCGCACCAGCGCTGCTCGCCCGGAGCGATCTGCCCAGCACCGATGCCCTCGAGCGCCGCGAATGGTCCGCACTCATGCGGAACGATCCACACATGAATCATGGGCGCCAGCGGAAACTTCTGCAACGAGTCGCGGCAGGTGCCGTCGGACCGGGTGAGGCCAGCGACGCGTGGCGCCTCCGGGTCCCTGGTGAAACACAGGTCATCGTGAATGTGCCACTGGGTGAGGCGACCACCGACATCGGGCACACCCTCGAGTGGGGTGTTGCTCGGCAGCATGTACATGGCCGACACCAAGGTGCGTGATCCGTCGGGCTGCACGCGGTACACGAGGGATTCGGGTGCGTCGGGATTCAACGCCACGCCATCATCGATCAGCGACCAGTTGATGAAGTGCTCGAAACCGGTGATCGAGTCCCCGATCGAACGCCACCCGCGCTCGATGGCGGTGGCGGTGTTTGCGAACTGCGGGAGTTTCGTCAGTGTGAGCGCGACGAGACTTTCGGCGCGTGCTTGTTGCTCGGGCGTCACGCCCTCGACCCCCGACAGGTCGATGGGCTTACTGGGGTCGTAGGGCTTGGGTGGCACGACAGCGGCGGTCTCCGACTCGCTGGCGGCAGCCGAGTGCGAGTGCGAATCTTCCGCGTGATGGTCGGCGGCGGTGCCGCCCACCAGCATGGCTGGAAGGGTGAGGGCGGCAACCGCGAAGGCCGGGAGGCCCACATTGCGCAGCCGGGGCGCCGAGGGAGTACCCGGTGTGAGCAGTACACCGAGCGCAATGGCGAGGGCCACGACGGCCAGGCCGGCGGCACTGGCATCGGCGAAGCCGATCGACTCGCGTTGCTCGAGTCCCTCGATGAACGACACCGACGTGATGCGCGTGACGAACCACGCGATCGCCGCAGCGAGATTCACGACCAGGCCGATGGCGGCAACAGCGCGAGCGTGGCGCAGCAACGCCATGATGCCCCACATCAGTTGGGCCGCAGCTGACCAGACGAACAGCAGCGCAAGCGTGCGGTGTTCTCCGTGTGCACCCACCACCGATGCATGGATCGCCCCGGCGCCGATCGAGGCGCACGCCGCCATGACGAGTGGTGACGGCCACATGGAATCGTCGGTTGTTCCGGGGTCGGCAGTTGTGCCGGTGTCCTCGGCGTTGCCGGCGTTCGGGGGAGTGTCGATCAGGTCCACCATGTCACTCCGGAGCGTAGGCGGATCCTGCAGCGGTGCTCACGCACGTCGCACGGCGTCGAGAACGTCATCGGCCAGTTCCGGTCGGCACACCAGAAAGTCCGGCAGCCACGGATCCGAGGCGTTGTACTCGAGTGGGCTGCCGTCGATACGGCTCACGTGCAGGCCGGCCGCTGCGGCGACTGCGGCGGGCGCCGCGGAGTCCCATTGGTACATGCCGCCGTCGTGGGCGTAGATGTCGGCGTGACCCATCACCACTGCCATCGCCTTGGCCCCGGCAGATCCGAGCCGGAGTGCATCGCAGCCGAGCGCCCGCCCGATCGACAGCGCCAGGTACGGCACGCGGTTGCGACTCGTCACCAACACCGGGTTCTCGCGGTTGTAGGTCGGAACGCTGGGTGCCGGTTCGGTGGAGAACACGGCCTTGAGTGCAGGCAACGACACGGCACCCGCGGTGAGCGCACCGCGTTCCCAGAGCGCCACGTGTACGGCCCAGTCGGGTCGGCCGGGTTCGCCGTACTCATTGGTGCCATCGAGCGGATCCACGATCCACACGCGGTCGGCGCCCACTCGGCTCTTGTCGTCCCGGCCCTCCTCGGACAGCACCGAGTCGTCGGGGCGGGCGAGGCGCAGTTCCTCCATCAAGAAGCGGTGCGATGCAACGTCGCCGGTGTCCATTACCTGCCACGGGTGCGCGCCGCGCTGGGCAAGTTCTTCTCGCAGCTGCACCAGCAGCGCACCGGCCTCCACGGCCAGGCGGGTTGCGAGTTGGTGATCGGTCTCAGCCACGTGCAGCGTCCCGTCGACGTCCGAGCCTCATGGCATCACGGACGAGATCGCGCACTGCGGATTCGTCGGCACCCTGACCCACCAGCGTCTGCACCTGATCCTCGAGGCGCTCGGCAGCAGCGTCGTCGAAGACATCGAGGGGTTCGCGTCGGGTGGCAGCGGTGGCCGACAGCAGACACAGCGTTGCGAGCGCAGTGATGATGCCGGAGGTGGCCACCCAGCCATTGTTGTTGCCGTTCACCGAACTGATGATCATTCCCACGATTCCCGACACCCACAGCACGGCTGCTCCGGCCCGGAACCACTTGATCGGCATTCGCACATGCTGCCAGAGCAACGCCGGTCTCACACCACTGCTGTGCTAGAGCAGGAGCCATGAGTGACCGTGTGGGCAGCGAGACCCCGACCGATCACCGGGGTTCGCGCCGACTCAGCGGTCGGGAGACTGCCGTGTGGTACTCGATCGCGGCGATCTCGTATGTGGCGGTGGGCCTCGTTCAGAAAGGTCTGCTGAACTGGGTGGTGGGTCCGCTCTGGTTGGTGGCCGTGGTGGTGATCGGTCCCGCAGTGGTCGACCGTGTGCGGAGGCGCTCATGAGTTGGGCGGCACACCAGTTCGAGATCTATGCGGTGCAGGGCCACCTGCCCAAGAAGATGCGCGGCAAGGTGAGTTTCTTCGGCATCTTCCTCGGCGACTTCGCCCCGGACTTCTTCGCCAAGTTCTGGGTGTACGGCATCACCATCAACGGCAAGCGATACGGCGCATCGGTCCCCGAGCGCTGGCACCGGGGTTGGCCCGGCATGGGCTTCACCCACACCGTGTTCTTCGGTGTGGTGCTGGCGCTCCTGTTGTGGTGGTGGCGGCGCAATCGGGCACTCACCGTGGGCTTCATGCTGGGCCTCGCTGCGCATGCGCTCACCGACATCAACGACAGCGTGGGCACGATGTTGTTGTTCCCGTTCACCACGCTCAACTGGTCGGTGCAGACGTGGGCCTATGCCGCCACCAAGTCGGGCGGCAAGTACCTCGATGCTGCCGCGTACTACAGCAGTCTCGGTCTGGTGATGGACTTGTTCTGGCTCTGCGTGGTGCTGGCGGGCTGGCGCGTACTCACCCGCGAGTACTGGCGCACCAACGTGGTGCCGGCCGACGCACGAACGTGGGCATGGCTCGGTCGCTGGATTCCCGAACGGGGTCTGCTTGCGCTCTACCGGGCCACGTTCTTCTACGGCCTCTGCAGGCTCGTTGCGTGGTTCTTGTATGCGCACGTGTTTGCGACGCCCACCATCAACGGTGTCAAGCGGCGCGGTTTCCCGATCGACCTGTCGTGGACCGGGCCCTGGTGGATCCCCGGTGGTGCGCGGCACCTGCCGCACGTGAGTCCGTGGATCGTGCTGCCAACAGCGCTGGCGCTGTTGGGCGTGATCTATTGGGCGCTGGCGAGGTTGTGGGAGCCGATGGGCCGGCGAGAGCGCAGACCGAGCAGCGAGAGCAGCCCCACCGGCTGAGGCTTGGGTACCCACGCGGCGGCCGCATCGACGGCCGACTTGCCGAGAATCTCCACCGGATCGAGATCGAGGCTGCGCAGGAACGCCACCGTGCGCACATCGTGCTTCACCGGATCGGGTTCACCCACCAAGCCTGCTCGTGAGAGCAGGCGGTGCGCCGGATCCTTGGCGATCGCTGCGGCGAGCACCACCTTGCCGAGGACGAACTCGATGTTGTTGACGCAGTTCACGCACATGTGGGCAGCGTACGCCACCCGATCGGTGACCGATAGGGCACAACGGCTCAGCGGGCGAGTGGTTTGTACTTGATGCGGTGCGGCGTGGTGGAGTCAGCGCCGAACTCTTTGTGGCGGAACGCCTCGTACTCGCTGAAGTTGCCCTCGAACCAGCGGACCTGACTGTCGCCCTCGAAGGCGAGCACATGGGTGCAGACACGGTCGAGGAACCAACGGTCGTGGCTGATGACCACCGCACAACCGGGGAACGACTCGAGTCCGTCCTCGAGAGCCCGCAGGGTGTCCACGTCCAAGTCGTTGGTGGGTTCGTCGAGCAGCAGCACGTTTCCGCCACTCTTGAGCAACTTGGCGAGGTGCACACGGTTGCGTTCGCCACCCGAGAGCACCCCGATGCTCTTTTGCTGATCCGATCCCTTGAAGCCGAACGCCGACACATAGGCACGCCCGTGCATCTCGCGTGAACCCACCTTGATCTGGTCGGCGCCGCCGGTGATCTCCTGGTACACGTTGTTCCCGGCGTCGAGTGCCTCACGGGACTGGTCTACGTAGCTCAACTGCACGGTGGAGCCAACGGTGATGGAGCCACTGTCGGGCGCTTCGTCGCCGGTGATCATGCGGAACAGCGTGGTCTTGCCGGCACCGTTCGGGCCGATGATGCCCACGATGCCTGCGCGCGGCAACTTGAACGACAGGTTCTCGATGAGGAGGCGTTCGCCGAACCCCTTCGAGACACCCTCGAACTCGATGACCTGGTCGCCGAGGCGCGGTCCGGGCGGGATCATGATCTCGAGCGAACGGTCGTCCTGCTTGCTCGCCTCGGCCTCGGCCTGCAACTTGTCGTAGGCCTGCAGACGGGCCTTTCCCTTGGCCTGACGGGCCTTGGGTGCCATGCGCACCCAGTCGAGTTCGCGCTCGAGGGTTCGCTGGCGGGCCGAAGCCTGCTTCTCCTCCTGCGCGAGGCGGGCACGCTTCTGTTCGAGCCAACTCGTGTAGTTGCCCTCGAACGGAAAGCCCCGACCACGGTCCAGTTCGAGGATCCACTTGGCCACGTTGTCGAGGAAGTAGCGGTCGTGGGTGATGGCCACCACGGTGCCGGGGTACTCCT
>JAFMJD010000104.1 GCA_017853685.1 Actinomycetota bacterium
CTCGCCTTCTACCCCTTGCAGGCCGTGGCCACGAGCGTGCTGACGTTCCTGCACAGCGCGGCGGTGATGGTGGTGGTGCCGCTCGGGTACCAGCGCTTTCCGACAGCGCTCGCGGCAGTTCTCACTCCACTTGCGCTCGTGATGATCATTCTGAACGGAATCTCGGTATCGCTCTGGCTCGGAGTACTCGGTACTCGCTTTCGTGACATCGCAGCTGGCATGGGGATGGCGATCCAGTTGCTCATGTTCCTCACCCCTGTGTTCTGGGATCCCGAACAGTTGCCGGGGCGTCACTGGGCGGTGGTGGTGAATCCAATGGCCTGGCCGATCCAGAGTTTCCGCGATCCGCTGCTGGGGAACAGTCCTGATGTGCTGCTCTGGTTGCTGTTTGCGGGTGCCACCGTGGTGAATGTGCTGCTCGGAATCGTTGCCTTCAGTATCTCGCGCCCCCGAATCCGGTACTGGCTGTGAACTATGCCCTCGATTGATGTTCGCAACGTCTCGGTGAGCCTGCCGATCTACGGCGCTCACAACATGAATCTCAAGGGACGCCTTGCGCAGATACTCACCGGTCGACGCGCCGAGGTCGAAGTCATTCAAGCACTGCGCAATGTTTCGCTCAGCGCCCGAGACGGCGACCGCATCGGTATCACCGGCCCCAACGGCGCCGGAAAGACCACGTTGTTGCGTGTCACCGCCGGCATCCTGCCCCCGACCAAGGGTGAGGTTCGGGTCGAGGGGTCTGTCGTATCGTTGCTGGACGCGAGCCTCGGACTCGATCCCGGATTCACGGGCTACGAGAACATCGTGCGTCGAGGACTCTTCTTGAACCAGACTCGCCAGCAGATGCTCGACCGCATCGACGAGATTGCGGAGTTCTCCGGATTGGGTGACCGGATGCGACACCCCGTGCACACCTATTCGTCCGGCATGCGCGCCCGCCTCGCCTTCTCGATCGCCACATCGATCGATCCGGAGATCCTCATCATCGATGAAGGAATCGGCACCGCCGACGCCGAGTTCGCGGATCGCGCTGCCGAGCGATACCGCAACCTGCTCGGCCGCACCCGCATCGTGGTGATCGCCTCGCACAACCAGGACTACCTCGCCACGATGTGCAACCGGTTCATCCGCCTCGAGTCGTCCTACATGGTGAGCGACTGACTACACGGTGAGCGACTGACTACACGGTGAGCGACTGACCTACCGAGGGTTCGGGCAGCCACAGTGCCGACCGATGTGTGAATGCGTAGCAGCCGATGAGACGCTCGAGCGCGTGCGCAGTGGTGCCGTCCAACTGCCCCGACTCGGGCTCGAAATCCGCTGGTGTGAGCCCGAGCGACACCACGGTTTCGATCCAGCCGCGGTTGCACCAATACATACCGCCGGCGGGAAACACGATGCGCCACGGCGTGCGGAGCCCTGCACGGCGGGCGAGTCGCCGAACCTTGCGATGGTTCCGACCTCGGTGCGCCCACGTCCCGATACGTGAACGAGGGACCCCATAAGCGATGTTGGGATGATCCGCAAAGAGGCGTGATGCTCGCTCGGCGATCGCGGGCCCGGGGAGGAGTCCGTCGAGGAGTTCACGCCGCCAATCATCACCGTGCGGACCGAGGTGCGGCGAGCGCTTGGTGTGCAGTTTCAGGAACACCTCGCAGCCGGACGACAGTGCCGCAGGCGCCACCGTCACGAACGGCAACATGTCACGGCCCCGATTCTCGACCTGCACCCAGTCGACTCGGACACCCGCGTCGGTCAGCGGACGGGCGTCGACCTCGAGCTGCGCTCGAACGCTTGGGTTCACCAGGGTGATCAGCACCAAGCGCAACGTGGGGCAGCGCTGGAGGTGCTGCACGATCTCCCCGAACAACTCCGCGTAGTACACGTGAACGATGGCGCAGACATCGGCCCCACGCTCTTGGTACGCCAACTGAGGAGGCTCAGCGACGACGTCCAAGCGCCTCGATCGGATCGTCCGACCGACAGCGGTGCTTCTCGCCCAACGAGCAACATCACGCAACGGTCGCGTGAGTCGCCAGGAACGACTCGTCTCTACAGCCCGGATCTGAGCCTGCAATGCCTCGATCTGGGCATACAGGTATTCAGTCGACTCGCTGTTCAGATCACTTGACCCGGAAACTCTTGGTTGCCGTGTCGGTGTTGCACGTCGCAGTGAGCGTGTAGTTGCCACGGGGCAAACCAGCGTTCACTCTCACGTAGCCCTTGCCGTAGCGGTCGGTCGTCACGTAGACCGGCCAGCCGGACTGGCTCGGAGCGATGTCGACCTGCACACTGCCTCGCGTGCAGAAGTACTCGACCTTCACCTTGAAGTAACGGTTCGCCCTCGGTGTGCTCGGATCGGTTACGACCTTCGGCAGGTTCGGACCCGGGTACGAGCCACCGTGATGCTTGGGTGCGATCACCGGTGCAGCAGCCGCCTTCGGGGTCGGGTTCGGCGAAGCACTCTTCACCGCCGCCGCACGAGGGGCGTTCGACGATGCTGCCTTGGCAGCAACCGGTCCGGCAACACCCAGCACCAATCCCGCTGCCGCAATGCCTGCGATCCACCGCTTCATGTCGTCCACCCTTCCGGTTCACCGAGGTCGGCGTACCGCTACTGTACGCCCCCGAGCGGTCACAGGTAAATCATCCAGCCCAACTGAACAAGATTTATTCCGGCCAACCCACCCGTCCACCGCCACACCCGGGTTTGGGGCAGACCGGCAGCAGGTGCTGACCTCAGCGAAGTAGGGTGATTGCCACGGAGAGTAGCCGGCGGGTCGGTGACCCGACCTGTCACCCCGCAATACGGGTGCCCTCCCCACCCAGCCCACCCACTTCATGCACCACACCGCCCACCGCCTCGGTCTCCGCTCCGCCAGAGCGAAGTGGCTTGTCCCTGCGGTTGCCGCAGGCACGCTCTTGAGCGTCAACGGCTTGTCACCCGCCGGGTCGCTTCCCCTCGACCTCATTGTCGTCATCACGCTGGGTGCGCTCTGGACGGCGGGTGCAAGCGCCGCTCCACCATGGGTGCTCGCCGTTGCTGCTGTCGCCGCCACGGCACTCACGGGTGACCCATGGGCGATCGCTGTCGGCGTCGCAGTCGTGCTGCTTGCGGTGTCCTGGCACCGAGCTCCCGACCCCGCCGACGTCGCCGTGCGGAACTGGCGGGGCGTCGTCCTTGCTGCAGGTCTCGCTCAATTACTCGCCCGCATTCGCTCGCTCGGCCCGTTCGGCCTGTCCACCTTCGTTGCCTTGGCGATTGGAGGCGTCGTCTTTGTCGCCGGTTGGCGCTGCCACAGCGCAGCCGAACAACGTGTGCTCCGTCGGTGCACCATCACGCTCGCAGCGCTCGCCCTGTCCTGCACAGCAACCTTCGGTGTCACGGCCATCGACGCCGGGCCGGACCTGCTCGACGGA
This sequence comes from Actinomycetota bacterium, assembly GCA_017853685.1. Classification (GTDB taxonomy): domain Bacteria; phylum Actinomycetota; class Acidimicrobiia; order Acidimicrobiales; family Ilumatobacteraceae; genus WLJO01. The sequence goes on from JAFMJD010000104.1 coordinate 3,424, forward strand.
GGTCGAGCGGCGCGTGCTGCGCTGCGCCTTGCCGATGCCGGCGAACTCGATGCAGCGCGGGCGTCGTTCGATGCGGCAGCACATTCGCTTCGCAGGGCTGACCGCGCACTCGATGCGTGGTGGGGCCTTCCTGCGCGAATCGTGCCGGGCATCGCTCAGCACCGACGGGCACTCGAAGATCTTGCACGTGATGCCGCAAGAGCAAGCGAGCAGATCACCGACATCTTGGCTCGCACCGATTACGACGCCCTCGGCGTGAACGCAGGCCGCATCGATCTCGACGCGATCCGGGCGCTCGACGCCCCGATACGCGAGCTCGACGCTGCACTCGCCGATTTCGGAGAGCAGATCGAGACCGTCGACACCGACTGGCTCCTGCCGCCGATCACCAATCTCGTCGACGAGCTCGCCGACGATGTCGTCTCCAAACAAGTGCAACTCGCCGACCTAGAGCAGGCCGTCGAGCGGGCACCCGACATGCTCGGAGCCGACGGCCCACGCCGCTACTTCATTGCCCTCACCACGCCTGCCGAAGCACGTGGGCTCGGTGGGCTGATGGGCAACTGGGCCGAGATCACCGCAGATGATGGACGGCTCGAGCTCACGGCCTTCGGCCGGCACCAGGATCTGCTGGAAGCAGCACCAACCACGCCACGCCTCACCGGCATGGACCCCGAGTTCCTCGCACAGTACGGCGGGTTCGTGATTGCCGACACCCAGACCCTCGCTGTTGGCCCGGGGGTGTGGCCGAACCTCACTGCGCCTGCGCACTTTCCATGGGTTGCCGAGACCATCGCCAGCCTCTATCCGCAGAGCGGTGGACGTCGGCTGGACGGCGTGTTCGTGATGGACGTCTACACCGTTGCGAAGCTCATGCAACTCACCGGCCCGGTGTCGGTGCCGAACCTGGGTGTGGAGATCACACCCGACAACGCGCTGCAGTACCTGCTGCGTGATCAGTACCTCGTGACCGACCTCGATGAGCGCGTGGACCTGCTGGATACACTGGCTCGCACCACCATCGACCGCAGGCTCGCTGCCACCACCACCCCAACTGGCTGCGCTGCTCCGCCCACTCGTCCAGCAGCACCGATTGGCCGCGTGGGCTGTTCGTGCCGGGGAGCAGGAAGTGTTCCGAAACGCCAACATGGCGAAAGAACTCGTCGCATCGCCCGGAGTGCACACCTTCGCCTACACGCTCTACAACGCGAACGGGAACAAGATCGACGCCTATCTCGACGGTTCAGCCGAGTATGCGTTCGAACGGGACCGCGGAAGCGGAGACCTCATCGGCACGCTCACCCTGCGGTTGCGCAACACCGCTCCCTCGAACGGCCTGCCCGACTATGTGATCGGCAACCTCGTGGACCTCCCGAGAGGCACGAACAAACTCATCCTCTCGGTGCTCTCGACTGGCCTGGTTCGATCCATGCAGGTCGGCGACGAAGACATCTCGTGGATACCGGGCGCCGAACATGGGCTCAGAACGGCCTCCACCACGCTGGAACTCGCGGCGGGCGAGGAAGCAGTGATCAGGATCGAATTTGCCGAACGAACCGAAGGAGGTGCTTCGGGCGCCACCACGCCTCCCGCCGCGGACGTCGCCACGATGGTGCTCGACCTCCCGCCCACGGCGAACCCGATTCCCATGACAGTGTTCGTGGACGGCAAGAAGCGCACACCGGACCCGATCACGCTCTCAGGAACCTTCAGCTTCGCGAGATGAGCGAGCACGCTGCAGACCCTTCGGCAGCGATCCCCATCTGCACGGGCACCTGCCCTGGTCGGCACGAGTGAACCGGCTGCTGCTCGCCCGGGCCCGGGGCCGCGCCGTTCCTATTGCGTGTGATCCGCGGGGCAACGGATCGCGCCTTACACTCACAAGGACCTTCCCCAGATCCACGTGAGCCGCACTGCTATGGACATGACCACCATCGAGACCTTGGCCGAGTCCATGGACCGAGTCGCTGATTCGATCAACAGTGTCATGCGCGGCAAACCCGACGTGGTGGCCCTCACGCTCACCTGCCTGCTCGCCGAGGGCCACTTGCTCATCGAAGACGTACCGGGGCTCGGGAAAACCTCACTTGCTCGCGCCGTGGCCCGTTCCATCGGAGGAACCTGGAACCGCATCCAGTTCACCCCCGATCTCCTCCCGGGCGACATCACCGGCGTGTCGGTATTCCACCAGAACACCGCCACGTTCGAGTTCCACCCGGGCCCGATCTTTTCCAACATCGTGCTTGCCGACGAGATCAACCGCGCCTCGCCACGGACACAGTCGGCACTGCTCGAGGTGATGGCCGAGCACACCGTCACGGTGGACGCTCACAGCTTCCCGGTACCGCGGCCCTTCATGGTGATCGCCACCCAGAACCCCGTCGAGCAAGACGGCACCTACCCGCTGCCCGAGGCCCAACTCGATCGATTCTTGATGCGTACGTCGATCGGCTACCCCGATCAGGATGCCGAGATCGCAATTCTGCAGGACGAACACGCGGGCCGCAGCGTGGGATCCATCGATCCAGTGGTGAGCATCGAGGAGTTCGAGCGGTTCGTTGCCACCGCAGCATCGGTGCATGTGGCCGACCCGCTCTTCCAGTACGTCGTGCAGCTCGTTGCAGCCACTCGAACACACCCCGCCGTGCTGCTCGGGTGCAGCCCACGCGCCTCGGTGGCTCTGCTGCGCGCTGCACGTGCACGCGCTGCACTCGACGGTCGTAACCATGTGCTGCCCGGCGACGTTCGTGACGTGGCACCTGCAGCGCTTGCTCACCGCCTGCTGATGAGCAACCGGGAGCAGACCCGCGGCACAACGCCCGCGGAAGTGATCGCCTCGGTGCTCTCGTCGGTACCGGCCCCGCCCGGCGGCCTGCATCCGTGACCCGTCAGGGCCTCGGCTTGCTGCTCGTCGGCCTTCTCGGCACGGGAATCGGTCTCGCTGCTCAGTGGCCAGAGTTGTTGATCATCGGACTGCTGGTTCTCGGCGCAGTACTGCTTGCACTCGTGTTCGGCTCGGCGACGAGTCGTGGCGAGATCGTGCTGCACAACACCTCGATCGAGGTTCCACGCTTCGAAGCGGCGGTAGTGGACGTGGAGATACGGACCCGCCGGCGACGCGGTCTGCACCTCGAGGTGGAGAGTGACCCCACGCCAAGATCCCATTACGGGCTTCGGCGGGTGCAGCGAACGGCAACGGCGGCGCTCACCCTGCCCACCGATCGACGCCAAGTGGAACACCACGGGCCCGTGGTGGCGGTATGGAGTGACCCGTTCGGGATCGTGCGCCGTGTTCTTGCTCGTGGCGATTCCGTGGAACTCGTAGTGACGCCGCGGCGCGGTTCGATCGACGACGACCTGCGCACGTGGAATCCCGGCGACGATTGGGAGGCGCCGCGATCGCTGCGACGCACCCACCTCTCCGAACTGCTCACCGAATACGTCGTGGGCGACGAGCCGCGTCGTATCCACTGGCGTTCATCGGCACGAACAGGCAAGTTGATGGTTCGCCAACGCGTCGGCACCGAGTCACGGGACACGTTGGTGTACCTCGACAGCGATCCACAGGCATGGCGCGCCTCCGCACGCTTCGAGGACAGCGACAGCGTCGAACAGTTCGAGCTCGGCGTCGAACTGGCAACCTCGGTGGTACAGACCCTCGTTGCCGCAGGTGCGCAGGTGGCGTTTCTCGGTGAGTCGGATCAGTTTCCCTACTTCGTCGATCGGGTCTCCGCTCCCCGATTCGGCCGCAAGATGGCCGAGGTGGATCTCCAGCCCGCCGCAGCCATCAGCCACGACTCACTCGCCCGTGCGCTGCGGGCCCACCGCTTCCGACGCATCATCGTGGTCACATTCCGCCCGAGCCCAAGCCTCGAACGGGTTCTTGCCGAGCGCGGCCGGAGCTCGGTCATCCGACTTGTCACCCCCATGCCGCCGCAAGCGTTGGGCAACGAACGGTTTCCCGTGGAGAGTGTGCAGTGGATCCCATCGGCCGGCTGAAGCGCTTCGCGCTCGTTGCCACGGTGCTGGCGAACCTCACCGCGGCCGGCGCCTACACCGGAGCGGTCACGCTCTCGGCCTTTGTCCGGTTCCTGCTCCCTGCCGTGGTTCTCGCCTCGGCCGCGTCCTTTCTCGGCACGCCGCGCCAGTACGGCGGAGCAATCGCAGCACTCGCCAGCGCTGTCGGATGGGCAGTCGTCGTAAACGCACTGTCGGGCGAGACAGCCGGGCCGGTGGCTCGCTCCTCGGCAATCTGCGGAATCGCTACCGCCATGTCGGTGTACTCGGCTCGCCGGATGTGGGCACCACCGATGCTGCTCGGTGTGTTCATGAATCTCGGCGGTGCGATGTATTACGGCGCAGCCGGAGAGGTTCGATTCCTTGCACTGCTCATCGGACTGCTCGCGCTCGTTGCAGTGAGTCTCCTCGATGCAGCGCGTCATCGCCGTCGCGTACGTCGCCCGCGGTGGGCGGTCCTGCTGGTCGGCCTTCTGGCTGCAGCGGCGGTCTCGCTCGGCGCCGTGGCGGTTCAACAGGCGGTGTCTCAGTGGTCCCGCGACCGTGAACCACTCGCGTCCGCGCTCATCACCACGGAGTCGATCCGACCCCCGTGGAGCAATACGGCGACTCCGCCGACAACGACGATTGCGAAGGACACCTCGGCACAACAGCAAGCCAAGTCGGACCCCGAGCAGAAGCGGCTCGTACGACTGATTCTGCTCCTCGTGGCCCTCTTGATCCTCTTGTTGCTCCTTGCGATCGTTCTACGAGGTCTGATCGGTGCCTGGCGGCTGCGTCGGTGGAAACGACGACTGCAGCATCAGACACCCGCTGCAAGCGCAGGGGCCGCATTCGGGTGGATGACATATCAACTCCAACGATTCGGCTGGCACGCACCGGGTAATCCGGGAGTAGACCGTCTTCTGGAGGCGGGACGTGCGGTCGGCTGGCCCGAACCCCTGCTGGACCCGGTCCGACAAGTGTGCAGCAGGAGCCAGCGTGCCGTATTCGAGAACCGGCCCTGCGCCAACGACACCGCACTCGACGCGTGGCGACACGCGGAGGCAGCCGTGGCTGCCGCTCGGCGGAACGCATCACGGCTTCGGCGAGCCGGGGCGATAGTGGGACTCGTTCGAACGTGATCTGGATCATCGGAAGCCGCGGTACCCCGGCGCGCTACGGGGGTTTTGAGACACTTGCCGAACACCTCGAGGTCGGCCTGAGCGAACACGGACTCGCCTGCACAGTGATCGGCACGAACGACGCAGCAACGCGGCGAACCATCGCAGCGCGCTTTCTCTGCGCAACCGGACTCCGCGCAGCAGAAACTCCCGTGCTCACCTGGACCACGAGACCCCGCGCTCAACACGGCGACGCGGTCTTGGTGCTCAACCCGGTCAACGTGTGGACCGCCAGATGGTTGCAACGACGCGGTGCTCACGTGCTGTTGCACCTCGACGGCCTCGAGCACGAGCGCGCCAAGTGGGGGCGTCTTCCGAGAGCGATTCACCGCCGGGCACGCACGGTGGCGGCCAAGAGTTCACTGGTGCTGGTCGCCGACCATCCCGAGATCCAGCGACTGATGCTCGAGGAGTTCGGACGGGAAACCGTGTACATCGCATACGGAGGCTGCGACGAGGCCGAACGTGACGCTTCCCACCGCTGGTCCGCTGATCGCAGGGGCGATCATTACCTCTTGATGGCGCGGCCCGAACCCGAAAATCAGGTGCTGGAGATCTGCCGGGCGTTTTCTGCCGCGTCGACCGCCGCTCGACTCATCGTGGTCGGCGGACCGAGTCGCAACAATCAGTACTGGCGGAATATCGAGTCGGTTGCTGCAGCTGACCCTCGCATCGAGTTGTGGGGCCCCGTTTGGGATCGCTCGGAACTCTGCGCACTCATGATGACTGCACGCGCCTACATCCACGGCCATACCGTGGGCGGAACGAACCCGTCACTCGTCGACGTGCTGTCGCACGGCACACCAGTACTTGCCCACGACAACGTATTCAACCGAGTGGTCGCTCACGGGCATGGCTCCTTCTGGACCGATTCCGCAGGACTCACCGCCCGACTCCATGACGCCACCGAGTCGGGGACGGGGGAGCGTTCCTTCGGGAACACCAATTACGAGTGGAAACAGGTCATTGCTCGCTACATGGCCTCCTTGGCATGAGTTCCGTTGGACAGCCCAAGTTCCCCCGACACCGAGCGTCCGGAACGCGCTACCGTCAATGACTGATGGGGGACCATTCCGCTCGGTGGGGACTTCACCTCTACTGGGATGGCGATCCGGCGCAGATCTCCGCGACGATCGAGGCATGGCGGCAGTTTGGCGTCGAACCGACCGTGTGGGGTCCAGCAGCCATCACGGAGCTCCTACGGGAAGGATGGGGTACTGCGACCGCCTCCGTGTTTGAACGGATTCGAATTCCTGCTTGCAGGTCGGACATCGCTCGGACCGTGCTCCTCCACAAAGTCGACCTCCTCCAACTCGACTACACCAACATGGGC
>JAFMJD010000105.1 GCA_017853685.1 Actinomycetota bacterium
TCACGGGGGTCAACTCGCAGGGCCAGATCCAGGCGGCGGGTGTGCGCGTTGCCCGCATCGACGAGAACGGGTTGCCGTTGTCCGTGGGGATCGTCACTGCCCGGGCAGTAGTGCTCGCAACCGGCGGCTACGGACAGGTTTTCGCATCCACCTCGAATCCGCCGGCGGTGACCGGAGACGGACTCGCCGCCGCCCTGCGTGTGGGTGCGGTGGCGAGCGATCTGGAGTTCATCCAGTTCCATCCGACGGTGCTGTACACCGGCCCGGACGCGTCGGGGCAGCAACCACTCATCAGCGAAGCCGTGCGCGGTGAAGGTGCAGTGCTCTACGACGGCGCCGGACGACGAGTGATGGAGGGCGTGCACCCGCTCGAGGATCTCGCTCCGCGCGACGTGGTGGCCGCAGCCATCTCCCGGCGCATGTCGGAAGCACCCGGCGGGATCGATGACCACGTGTTCCTCGACGCCACCCATCTCGGCAAGGGTTTCGAGCGTCGTTTTCCCTCGATCACCGAGGCATGCCGCCGCTACGGCGTGGATCCCGTGACCGAACGCATCCCGGTGTCGCCGGCCGCGCACTATGCGTGCGGGGGCGTGCGCGCCGACCTCAACGGTCGCACCAACATTCCCGGCCTGTTCGCCGTTGGCGAGGTGGCGTGCACCGGACTGCACGGCGCCAATCGTCTGGCGTCCAACAGTGTTACCGAGGGTCTGGTGGCGGGAACTCGACTGGGACGTGATCTTGCTTGGCGACTTCCCGAGCGCGTCGAGACCATGCCGTCACCGATGAGCACCGGTCTGCTCGATGCAGGAAACAGGACGCAGCTGCGCGCGTCGATGTCACGACACGTCGGTGTGCTGCGCGATGCCGATGGACTCGAGTCGTGTGCGGCGGTGCTGGGCAGGCTTGCGGCGTCGGTCTCGTCGACGGTGGCGCCGTCACGTCGTTCGTGGGAGGCGACGAACCTGCTCACGGTTGCATCCGCCGTGGTCGCTGCCGCTCGCGCGCGCACCGAGAGTCGTGGCTGTCATCGCCGGTCCGACTTTCCCCAGACCGTCGACACGTGGCGGCGTCATGTGAGCGTGCGTCTCGACACCGACGGCGTCATGCTTTCGGGCATCCCGACGCAGACCACGGTCATCGGAGGTGCACCGTGACCGTGATGCATCCCGTGTCCGCGGCCACGCGTGATCGGCTCGCTCGCGCCGGACTCGACCCCGCAGCGGTGGAGCACCTCGTGCAGATGGCGATTGCCGAGGACCTCGCAGGTGGCATCGATGTCACGTCGGTGGCCACCGTGCCGTTGGGTCAGCGCAGTACGGCTCAGTTCGCAGCGAGGCGTGCTGGCACCGTTGCGGGCATTCCGGTAGCCGCCGCCGTGATCGATGTGGTGTGCGGCGATGCTGCCTCGGAGTTCGTCTATGTCGCACACGACGGCGACCGTGTGGCCGCAGGCGCCGTGCTTGCCCGGGTGGTTGCCCCGACTCGGCTGTTGCTCACCGCCGAACGCACATCGCTGAACCTGCTCTGTCATCTCTCGGGGATCGCCACGCTCACTGCGCGATGGTCCGACGAACTCGTCGGCACCGGGGCGCGCGTGCGTGACACCCGCAAGACCACGCCGGGTCTCCGCATGCTCGAGAAGTACGCCGTGCGATGCGGTGGGGGAGTGAACCACCGCATGGCATTGTCGGACGCTGCGCTCGTGAAGGACAACCACGTGATGGCCGCAGGCGGTGTGGCTGCGGCCTTTACTGCGGTACGTCGACTCGCTCCCGAGATCACCCTCGAGATCGAGGTGGACACGATGGATCAATTGCGCGAGGCCCTCGATGCCGGTGCCGACCTCATCATGTTCGACAACTTCACCGTTGCCGAGATGCGCGAAGGCGTGGCCGTGGTGCGCGCATACGCCGCCGCATCGGGGCGTGAGGTGCTCATCGAGGCAAGTGGCGGACTCACAGTGGATCAGGCCCGTGCGGTGGGCGAGACCGGTGTCGATTACATCGCCGTGGGCGCCCTCACCCACTCGGCTCCCATCCTCGATGTGGGACTCGACCTCACCGAGGTGCACTGACCTCGCTCAGCGGGCAGGCAGACAGTCGTCTGGGTGCACGACGATCAGGTTCGTGCCGTGGCAGCGCGCTGCAGTGCAGCGATGAGCGCGGGCCCGAACGTGTCGGCCCTTGCGAAGCAGGAGTCGTGGTTGCCGTCGACGGCGTGCACGTCGACATCGGGGATCCGGTCGACGAGTATCTGTTGACGCCGGGGCGGCACGATGGTGTCGGCCGTGGTCATGATGACCGAGGTGGGCACATCGATCTGGTGCAACCACGGTCGCGAATCGAACGTGGCCAGCGATCCGCCGGCTTGCGCAATGGTCACCCAGTCGTGCTTGGACACCTCATGGACAGCCCAGGGGTCCCATTCGCTGCGCTTGGCGTCGAGATACACCGCATCGGCGATGCGTCGCACGATGGCTGCGGGCATGGCCCGTGCGCCGATTCCGATGGCGCGCAGTGTGCGAAGGCGGCGCCGCTCTCGGTCGGTGTCGGCGAAGTGCGCAGCCGTCGCGGCCAGCACGAGGCCGCGGGTGAATTCCCGATGGCGTTGCCAGGTGAGCTGTGCAACCGACCCGCCCATCGAGTACCCCACCACCAGAGCGTTGTCGACACCGATCGCACGACAGAGCGCCACAGCGTCGTCGGCGGCGTGCTCGAGTCGGAAGATGCGCCGGTTCCGCAGTCCGCGGCCATGGCCATGGTGGTCGGGGGCGATCACCCGGAAATGCTCCGCAAGGGGTTCGTACATGCGGAACCAGTTGAGATCTGCAGTGGCGGTCCAACCGTGCAGGAGGAGCACGGTCGGCGCGCCGGCGGGTCCGTCGAGCGAGCGGTAGAAGCCCACACCCCGACCGGGAAGATCGATGTGTGCGCCGGGCGGAAGCGGGGGAGTTCTCATGCTCGCTGGCGACACCCTCGCGGGTCAGGCAGGTTCGACGTGCAGGATCTGCACGCGCAACTTGCCGCGCGGCCCTTCGTACTCCACCCAGTCGGTGACCTTCTTGCCGATGACGGCACTGCCGATGGGCGAGGTGGGTGAGATCACCATGAACTCGTCGGTCTTTTCCTCGACGTGGCCCACGATGTAGGTCTCGGCATCGTCGTGGTCATCGCCTTCGTAGACGATCTTCACCACGGTGCCGATGTACACGGTGCCCGACTCCACGTGCTGGGCGATCACGTCCTGCTCCACCACCTCGTGGTCCTCGAGAATCGACTGGAGCTGGCGGATGCGGCCTTCCATGAGGCCCTGCTGGTCCTTGGCGGCGTGATAGTCGCCGTTCTCGGAGAGATCCCCGAGCTCGCGGGCGCGTTCGATGGCCTGGGCGATCTCGATCCGACCCCGGGTGGTGAGGTCGGTGAGCTCGGCCTGCAGGCGTTCGGCGGTGCGCCGTGTGAGCTGGTGGATCTGGCCCATAGATCGCTGCAGCGTAACGCCCTACCTGCGCCGCTACTCGTCGGGCCCCGACGGGTGCAGGCCCTGGGGCGGGTACGTGCCCGGCGGCGTCGCCTCGTACGCAATCTGGCGGGAGCACGGCCAAACCTGCCACCGTGGTGGCCATGACGCATCAGATCGCAGTGATCGGTGGCGACGGGATCGGACCCGAAGTCACCGTGGAGGCCCTCAAGGTCGTGCGGGCCACCGGCGTGCCGATCTCGGTAACCGAGTTCGACCTCGGCGGTGCGCGCTACCTGCGCGACGGCGAGATCCTCTCGGACGCCACCCTCGCCGAACTCCGCAAGTACGACGCCATCCTGCTCGGAGCGGTGGGCACGCCCGATGTGCCGCCCGGACTCATCGAGCGCGGTCTGTTGCTCAAGATGCGCTTCGAGTTGGATCTCTACATCAACCAGCGTCCGTTTGCGGGTACCGCGCCGGGGCACAGCGCGCCGCACGATTTCATCGTGATCCGGGAGAACACCGAGGGGCCGTACGTGGGGGAGGGCGGTGTGCTGCGCAAGGGCACGCCGCACGAAGTGGCCACGCAAGGCAGTGTGAACACCCGCCTCGGGGTCGAACGCTGCGTTCGCTATGCGTTCGAACTCGCGAGCAAGCGTGAGCGCAAGCACGTGACGTTGGTGCACAAGACCAACGTGCTCACGTTCTCGGGCGACCTCTGGCAACGCGTGTTCAACATGGTGGCGGCCGAGTATCCGGGAATCGGCACTGCCTACAACCACGTGGATGCCGCCTGTATTTACTTCGTCCAGGACCCGCACCGGTACGACGTGGTGGTCACCGACAACCTGTTCGGCGACATCCTCACCGACCTCGGTGGCGCAGTGAGTGGGGGCATCGGCGTGGCATCGAGCGCGAACCTGAATCCGGCGCGCACCGGCCCGAGCATGTTCGAACCGGTCCACGGCTCGGCACCCGACATCGTGGGAACCGGCAAGGCCAACCCGACGGCAGCCGTGCTGAGCGCAGCCCACATGCTCGAGTTCCTCGGCGAGGCTGCAGCGGCCGAGCGTGTACGGGCCGCATGCGTCGCCCCGACCTCGGGGTCCACCAGCGAGGTGGGCAACGAACTCGCTCGTCGGGTGGCTGCGGGCTGAGTCGACCCCACCTGCGGGTATTACGGTTGACCTGCCGGGGCGCGCCCCAGAAAACTCCAGTTACCACTGCGGTCGGACACCCCGCGCCGCCTCACCGAGGGATCACTCATGCCCATCACGCCCACGCCCAAGATCTGGATGAACGGTTCGCTCGTGGACTGGGACAAGGCGCAGGTGCACGTGCTCACGCACTCGCTCCACTACGGCACGGGGATCTTCGAAGGCATCCGTGCCTACGAGACCGCGAAGGGGCCGGCCATCTTCCGGCTCACCGAGCACATGACCCGCTTCGTGAACTCGGCGAAGATCCTCGGCATGCCGATGCCGTACTCGGTCCCCGAGTTGGTGCAGGCAGTGAAGGACACCGTTCGCTCCACCGGACTCCCGGCCTGCTACGTGCGCCCGCTCGGCTATTACGGATACGGCGAGATGGGCCTCAACACGATGCCCTGCAAGACCGACGTGGCGATTGCCTGCTGGCCGTGGGGTGCCTACCTCGGCGACGACGCACTCGACAAGGGTGTGCGACTCAAGACGTCGTCGTGGACGCGGCACGATCACAACATCATGCCGCCGGCCTCGAAGACCACCGGCAACTACGTGAACTCGTCGCTCGCCAAGGTGGAGGCATTGCGCGCCGGGTACGACGAGGCAGTGATGCTGGCACCGAACGGCCTCATCGCCGAGTGCAGTGGCGAGAACATCTTCGTGGTGCGCAACGATGTGATCATCACACCGCCGCTGTCGGCCGGTGCGCTCGAGGGCATCACCCAGAACTCGGTGATGACGATTGCCCGAGACCTCGGCTACGACGTGCGGGTGGACAACCTCGCCCGTTCGGACCTGTACGTCGCCGAGGAGATCTTCGTGTGCGGCACCGCCGCCGAGATCGGTTCGGTGAACTCGGTCGACGATCGTCCGGTTCCGTGCCCGGGGCCCAAGACCCGCATCCTGGCCGAGACCTTCGCCAAGGCCGCACGGATGCAGGACTCCCGCTACGCCCACTGGTGCGAGCTCGCCGGCTGACCCGGCCAGACCCGCACAGCCAGAACATCGCGGCATTGCCAATGCCGCACTTGCTCGGTACCCTGCCGGATGTGACGACGTACTTCGCCGCCATCATCATCATTTCGTAGCGCACGTGGGTGTCCCACGTGCGCTGAGAGCCGCCCTCCCGGGCGGCTCTTTCGTTTCCCGGACACGAAGTATCCCGAGTCATTCCGCCAAGGAACCACCGAGACGAGGCCAGACATGAGCACGACACCGGAACACGTCGAGATCTTCGACACCACCCTGCGAGACGGCATGCAGGTCGAGGGTGTGTCGGCAACGGTCGAGGACAAGCTCCGCATCGCCGAGCAACTCGACGCGCTCGGCGTCTCGTACATCGAGGGCGGCTGGCCGGGGGCGAACCCCAAGGACATCGAGTTCTTTGCCCGGGCTGCGGTGGACCTGCGCCTGGCAACCTCGAGCCTCGTCGCGTTCGGTTCCACGCGCCGTCCCAAGGGCAAGGTGGACGATGACCCCACACTGCGCAACCTCGTGGAGGCACGCACCGGAGCAGTGTGCATCGTGGCCAAGAGCTGGGACTACCACGTGCTCAACGCGCTCGGAACCACACTCGACGAAGGCGAAGCGATGATCGCCGACTCGGTCGAGTTCCTGCACGGTCACGGACTGCGGGTGCTCGTGGACGCCGAACACTTCTTCGACGGCTACAAGCACAATCCCGAGTTCGCCATGCGCGCGCTCGAGGCGGCGGCAGTGAAGGGTGCTTCGCACCTGGTGCTGTGCGACACCAACGGCGGGTCCCTGCCGCACGAGGTGGAAGAGATCGTCGGGGCGGTGAAGCGCCACTTCCGCAACGACGTGACGATCGCCATCCATTGTCACGACGACACCGGTTGCGCCGTGGCCAACGCCATGGCTGCAGTACGAGCAGGCGCCCGACAGGTGCAGGGCTGCATGAACGGCCTCGGTGAGCGCACCGGCAACACGAACCTCACCACCGTGATCCCGAATCTCGAGTTGAAGATGGGATTCCGCTGCCTCCCCGAGGGGCGACTCGAGCGCCTCACCCATGTGAGCCATCACATCGCCGAGTTGCTCAACCGGCCGCTCAATCCGCAGGCGCCGTACGTGGGTGCGAGTGCGTTCGCGCACAAGGCCGGTCTGCACGTGAGTGCGATCCGCAAGGCCAAGGACGCCTACGAGCACGTGGATCCGGAACTGGTGGGCAACGGCACTCGCTTCGTGGTGTCGGAAATGGCCGGCAAAGCGACCATTCAGGCCAAGGCCGAGGAGTTGGGTCTGTCGATGGACGGGGCGGTGGTCAATCAGGTGATCGACGAACTCAAGCGTCTCGAGCACGAGGGCTTCCACTTCGAGGCCGCCGATGCGTCGCTCGAACTGCTGATGCGCCGGGCCGCGGGCTGGCGACAGGAGTTCTTCTCGGTGGAGTCCATGCGTGTCACCACCGACGAGCACCGCGATGGACACTTCTCCACCGAGGCCACGGTGAAGGTGTGGGTGGGTGACGACCGCAACGTGTGCGTCGCCGAGGGCAATGGTCCGGTGAATGCCATCGACACCGCACTGCGCTCTGCGCTGTCGGCGCAGTACCCGCAACTCGCCGACATCCATCTCACCGACTACAAGGTGCGCATCCTCGACGGTGCGACAGCCACCGGTGCGGTGACCCGGGTGCTCATCGACGCAACCAACGGCAAGCGCCAGTGGACCACGATCGGGGTGTCATCCAACATCATCGAGGCGTCGTGGCAGGCACTTGCGGACTCGCTGGTGTACGGACTGCTCCACTCGAGCAAGTAGAAAGAGGGCCATGGCAGCCCCTCAGTTCGTCCCCGTGGATCCCGTCGACCGCCCGCGGTCGTACGAGTCGCCTGCGTACGTGCCCGCGCCCTGGTCGGCTGAACGGCCGGCCGGTATCAGCGGTCGCCAACCCGTCGGCACCCGCCTCGGGTTTCCCGGTCCCGATCAGGGCTATGCGCTCCTGCTCGCCGAACGGGTGCGCCCCCGGGTGCAGGTGAGCCCGGGCGAGTCAGTCGACGACGCCCTCGCCGGGTGCCTCGGGGTGGCCCTGCGTCGTGCTGCGCTGTACGGCCGGGCGCCGGTGATCCATGACCTCACCATCGCACTCACCGTGTGGGGCTTTTTCGACCCGAACCCGCCGGCGGACCTGCTTGCGCTGCGCCGGACCCGCTTTGCGGGGGTCGCTCATCTGGCGCACCACTACGCCGAGGCGCGAGAAATCGCGGAAAATGTCCCGGAAAGTGTTCTCAAGATGACTCCGAGTGAGGTACAACAGCAGTACCCGAGTCGCTGGCGGGAGTTCGTGGGGGCGACGGAGACCTGACGCACCCCCAAGGAGACCCATGCCCGCCCATCTGTCCCGTCGCCGACTCTTCCAAGCCGCAACCGGCCTGGCCGTCTCCGCCGGAACGGCGGGTCTCGTGGGTACCGGAGGCGCCGAGGCCGCCAGCCCCGTTGGCTCGGTGGTGATCGATCGCATCTGGGGGAAGCGCTCGATCCGTCAGCGAATTCCCGGCACGAGGCGCTACCGCACGATTCGGGTGCCTATCTCCAAGCATCTGTACCTCGGCACCTACAAGCGGGTGCTCGACAAGGGCGGACTGTGCCACTGGTTCGGCACGTCGATGCCGCTCGAGAACGGCAACTGTGTGCTCTTCGGGCACCGCACATCGGCCGGCGGACCACTGCGTCGATCCGAGCGTCTGCGGGTAGGTGACCCCATCACCATCACGTCGAATGGGCTCACGCTCACCTACTACGTGTCGCAGGCACCCTTTGTCATCTCGGCTGCGGACTTCTCTCCGGTGGTGACGTGGGGCGATGTGTCGGTGCCCTGCCTGACCCTCGTGTCCTGCACCATGCGCAACAAGCTGCCCACCAGCACCAAGTACCGGTTGTTGGTGCGCGCCACCGCCACGGGGCCCGCAGCACCGGTCACCCCGGCACCGTGATGGGCCGCCCCGACGGGGCGGAAATCGGTCACAGGTGCCATGGGGCACTCGTGCGGTCGTTGGTGACCGACCTCTCGGGGCGGCAGGATGCAGCACGGAGCGTGGTCGATGAGGGAGACTGAAGGCATGAGTCAGCAGCCGATGACGTTGTCGGAGGAACAGCACGAGTTCCGCCGGATCGTGCGCCAGTTCGCGGAGGACAAGATCGCTCCCGGGGCCGCACGACGCGACGAACTGCACGAGTTCGACTGGGACGCCTTCAAGGCGCTCGTTGCCGCAGATCTCACGTCGCTGCAGTACCCAGCCGAGTACGGCGGCCAGGGCGCCTCACTCGTCACCCAGGCCATCGCCGCCGAGGAACTCGCACGGGTGTGCGCATCCACCTCGCTCGTGTTCCTCATCTCGAAGCTCGGCATGCTGCCCGTCATCAACTTCGGCTCGCACGAGCTCAAGAGCGAGGTGCTGCCGGCCATCTGCAACGGCACGAGCCAGGCCAGTTACTGCCTGTCGGAGCCCGATGCGGGCAGTGATGTTGCGTCGATGACCACCAAGGCCGTGCGCGACGGCAATGACTGGATCATCAACGGCACCAAGTGCTGGATCACCAATGGTGGTATCAGCGACCTCTACACGATCTTCGCCCGCACCTCCGACGACCGGCACAAGGGCATCACCGCATTCCTCGCCCGCAAGGAATGGGGCGTTCACATCGACAAGCTCGAGGACAAACTCGGCATCTGTGCGTCGCCCACCGCAGTCGTACGTTTCGATGACCTCCGAGTGCCCGATGCATGGCGCATCGGTGAGGTCGGCCAGGGTTTCACCATCGGCATGCACACCCTCGACCGGTCTCGCCCCACGGTGGGTGCCCAGGCCATCGGCATTGCGCAGGGTGCACTCGATTTCGCCATCGGCTACATGAAGGAGCGCAAGACCTTCGGCAAGCCGATCGCCCAGAATCAGGGACTCCAGTGGATGGTTGCCGATGCTGCGATGCAGATCGAGGCGGCCCGAGGTCTGGTGTACCAAGCGTGTGCGCTCGCTGACGAGGGCGATCCCCACGGCACCCTGAGCATGATCGGTGCTGCCGCCAAGGCGTTCGCCTCGGACGTGAGCATGAAGGTCACCACCGACTGCGTGCAGTTGCTCGGCGGCTACGGGTACACCCGTGACTTCCCGGTGGAGCGCATGATGCGCGATGCCAAGATCACCCAGATCTACGAAGGCACGAACCAGATCCAGCGCATGGTGATTGCCAAGAAACTGCTCGGCTGAGC
>JAFMJD010000106.1 GCA_017853685.1 Actinomycetota bacterium
CGCAGCCGATATTCCGCCTTCGACGACGGTCGGCCGTCACCGCCCACGGTGACCACCCCATCGGCCACCAACTTGCGCAGGTGGGCGAGCATGCTGCGCCCGGCAGCCTTGTGCAGCTCGGTTCGCACATCGGCATAGAGCACCTTCACCATGTCGGCGATGTTGGTGGGCCCGCGTCGCAGGTACTCCACCACCTGTGCCTCACGCTCGAGACGGTGCGCCAGGAGCGCGCGCAGGAACGGCTGGGGTTCGGTCACCGGATTGCCGTGGGTGGGCCACAGCGTGCGATCGGTGCGGGCAATCACCTTCTTCATCGACGCGCAGTACGCGCGCATGTCGCCGTCGGGCGGTGACACCACGGTGGTGGACCAACCCATCACGTGGTCGCCGGTGAACAACGCTGACTCCTCGGCGAGTGCAAAGCACGTGTGGTTCGAGGTGTGACCGGGTGTGTGCACGGCCTCGAAGGTCCAACCGGGTCCCTCGATACGCGCACCATCCGGTGTGGCTACGTCGGGCACGAAGTCGGTGTCGATCGTCTCTCGAGACTCCACTTCGGTCTCCGCTGCAGCTTCGCCAGTCTTGGGTTCGTCCGGTTCGGGATCGTCGTCGGGATCATCGGTGGCCCCGTGCGGCCCGAACGCGTACACCGGTGCACCCGAGTATTCGCGCAACCATGCAGCGAGCGGCGAGTGATCCGAGTGACAGTGGGTCACGAGGATCGCCACCACGCGTTCGTCTACCAGTTCGGCCATGAGCGCATCACGGTGCGCGTCCAGCGACGGACCCGGATCGATCACCGCCACCTCACCACGACCCACGATGTAGGTGCCGGTTCCGCGGTAGGTGTACTTCGACGGGTTCTCCGCGATGAGTCGCCGGATCAACGGCGACACCTGTTCGGCCACGCCGTACGAGACCGTGTCGAGGGGCGGGACGAACGGAACAGCAGTAGCCACGACGACGACGCTAACCGCGCGCGGCTCGGGCCCGCTCCACGAACGCGTCGTAGATGCGTTGCTGCGAGGGATCCACCGGCGCCGTGTCCTCGGGGTGCCACTGCAGGCAGAGGAACCAACCATGGTTGCGTTCCATCGCCTCCACATGACCATCCGGCGCCCACGCAGACGCCACGAAGCCCTCACCGAGTCGATCGACCGCTTGATGGTGGTACGAGATCGCAGGAGGAACGCCGTGTCCGTCGAGTACCTCGGCGAGCAAACTGCCCCGTGCAATGTCGAGCGGGTGCTCGACGCCTTCGGTGGGCGACGGAAAGCCCTGAGGGCCGTGAGTCACCTGCACCGATACATCCAGATCGGCGAGGTGCTGGTGCAGTGTTCCGCCGAAAGCCACATTGGCCACCTGCATGCCCCGACACACGGCCAGCGTGGGCATCCCGAGTTCATCGGCAGCGCGGCACAACGTCATCTCGAACTCGTCGTTGCGACGGTCCACGCCGTACGTGCGCGGATGGGGTGCTTGCTCGTACAGCGCTGGATCCACGTCTGCGCCGCCCATCAGCAGCAGACCGTCGAAGCGAGCCAACAACGCACGGGCCTCGGTGACCGACAGCGAGCGCGGAGCGAGCGTGACCGGCTCACCCCCCGCCCGGATCACGGCCTCCAGATAACGCATGCCCGCAAACGACACCTCCACCCGAGACACCTTGCCTGCGGCACCGATACGGCCAGCCACGGCGATGAGCGGGAGCATGAGGAACGAATCTAGTCGCCGCCTGCGAGACTGCCGATGTGGCACCGGATCCCGACGACGACGAGTTCGCTCCCGAGGACTTCGACGACGACCCCACCGATGACCGTCCACGCTCCACCGTCAAACGCGCGAGTCGACCCGGTCAGATGCTCGGTGCAGCGATGCTCGGTCTCGGCGAGATCCTGCAGCCCAAACCCAAGCAGGAGATCCCGGTGCAGTTCGAGACCCCGGGCGAGCCACCCGACATCGATCGGAAGGGACTCGACGAGGTGTTCGGCGCGGAGGGCAAACGCCTCAGCGGTCCACCGCTCGACACCATCAAGTCCAGAGCCGCACTGGTGAAGCGCATCAAGCGGCGCCGCTGAACTCAGCGTTGCGCACGGCGCACGGCGCTGCGCAACGAACCAGCAAGCCCGCCGCGCCGCTCCACCTCCACGGCTCGCAGATCGAGCCAATCAGCCATCGTGGCGAGCTCTGTTGCCACCGGCTCGGCAATGCGTTGCTGTGACGCACGCGAGGCAAACCGTTGCTCGGCGTGTGCAGCCTGCACCACGAGCAGTCCATTGCGGCGATCGGCGCGCAGATCCAGTCGCCCCACAAACTCGCCGTTCAGCAGCACCGGAAGTACGTAGTAGCCGTACACGCGACGCGGTGCAGGGGTGTAGATCTCGATGCGATACCGGAAATCGAACAGTCGCTCGGCGCGGGCGCGGTTCCACACGAGTGGGTCGAACGGCGACAGCAGCGCGCAGCGATCACCGGTGGGCAACGCTCGTGCTTTTGGATCGAGGTACGCGGTCTCGGCCCACCCGTCCACGCGCACCGGAACGAGTCGCCCCTCGTCGACGAGTTCCCGCAGCAGCGGGCGACACGGAGCCGTCTGCTGTCGGTGGTAGTCGACGAGGTCCGACAATGTGGCCACCCCGAGATGTGCACCGGCGAGCGCGAGCAGTTCCTTGCGCGCGTCACGCTCCGACGGTGTGGGCGCATCGAGCACTGCTGCAGGAAAGGCTCGCTCGGGCAGGTCGTAGATGCGCGCAAAGTCACTCGGCCGACGACGTGCCGTGAGCCGACCGCACCAGAACAGGTACTCGAGTGCCCGCTTGGAATCGTCCCAGTCCCACCACGGTCCCTTCGGCCCGGTTCGCGTGGACACGTCTCCTGCACAGAGCGGACCTTCGTCGCGCACGCGCGCGTACACGGACTCCACCAGGCTCCGCCGGCGCGCCACTGCGTCCACCCCGCGCCATCGGTGGCGTTGTTGCATCTTCCAGCGATGCAATGGGTGATGCTCCACCGGAACGTGGGAGGCCTCGTGTACCCAGTACTCGAACAACTCACCCCGGCCGGTGGCTCGCTCGATGAGATCACGAGGGTGCGGGCCGAGGCGGGCGAACAGTGGAAGTTCCTGGCTGCGTACCAACACATTGACCGAATCGATCTGGATCACGCCCATGTGGGCGAAGGCCCGCCGCAGATGCCGCAGATCTATCCGTCCCTGCGGGCGCGGCTCGCCGAAGCCCTGTGCCGCAAGTGCGATCTGCCTCGCGTGAGACACCGACAACGTGTCCATGCGCGGCCGACGCTATAGGTTCGCAACCGTGGCGATCGTCGAACGCACCGGTGGCAACACATCGCCGTCTCCCCACCGCATCGTCGAGCGTCGCACCGAGTACCGAATCCTCGGTGGGCTGATGGGAACCTCCGCACTCGGTGGTCTCGGGCAGTTGATCGGCCTCACCGGCACGGCGTTGCTCATCGAGGAACTGCTCGGCTCCAAGACCTTCATCGGCACCGGCAACTTCGCCATGATGGCCGGCACTGCACTGGGCGCATCGCTGCTCACCCGCCGACTCGGGAAGAACCGTCGCCGACCCACGCTCATCGGTGGCTACCTCATCGGTGCGATCGGCGGTGTGGTGATCGGCCTTGCTGCGCGGTGGCAGTGGTATCCGCTCGTACTCGTGGGTCTCGCCATGTTCGGCTTCGGCAATACGGCAAGCCAACAGTCACGTTTCGCGGCCGCCGACGTGGTGCCCGACGCTCGACGTGGGCGGGCGATGTCGATCGTGGTGTGGGCGAGCACCATCGGCGTGGTGTTCGGCCCCAAGTTGTGGGGACCATCGGGTCGGTTGATGGCCCACTTCGGCATCCCCGAACTGGGGGGCGCGTACATCGTGGGTGGCGGTGTGTATGTGCTCGCCGCGGTGACCTGTTGGCTGGTGATCCGACCCGACCCACGCGAGATCTCCCGCGCCGTGCGGGCCGAGGCGAGCGTGCTGCCGAAGGTCGATGTACGCGCCTGTCTGCGTCGACCGAGCCTGCAACTCGCGCTGCTCACCCTCGTGATCGGTCAGATCGTGATGGTGGCGGTGATGTCGGTGACCTCGGTGCATCTGCACGATCACGGCTATTCGGCCGACGCCATCGGCACGGTGATCTCCGGACACGTGCTGGGGATGTACGCACCGTCGCCGGTGTCGGGATGGCTCATCGACCGCATCGGGCGCATTCCGGTGCTGGTGGGTGGCTGTGTGGTGCTCATCGCCGGGAGCATGCTGTCGGCGCTGTCGCAGCCCGGCAATCACGCGCTCATGATCGTGGCGCTGTTCGTGCTCGGGGTGGGCTGGAACGCGAACTTCGTTGCCGGGTCCACGCTGGTGACGGACTCGGCACTGCCCGAGGAACGGCCGCGCATCCAGGCAATCTCGGACTCGGCCACCTTCCTCGCATCGGGCAGCGCGTCACTGCTGGCCGGCTTTGCCCTGCAGTGGTCGAGTTACTCGGCGATGGGGGTGTCGAGCGCGTGCATCGCCGCGTTGTGCGGCGTACTCACCCTCGCGTACGGACCCGCGCTGCGACGCACGGCGACGTGAGCTGCGCAGGCAGCGACGTTGTCAGTCGGCGACGGTGACGGTGACCGAGTTGATCACCACATCGGTCTTCGGGCGATCGCCCGCACCCGTGGGCACACGCTGCATGGCGTCCACCACGTCGAGGCCCTTCACCACCTTGCCGAACAACGAGTAGGCGGGCGGGAGACCTGCTCCGTCGGGACCGCTGATGAGGAAGAACTGCGAGCCGTTGGTGTTCGGCCCGGCATTGGCCATCGCAAGCGATCCGATCTCGTACTGACCGGGCTTGGGCAGTTCGTCGGCGAATCGATAACCGGGGCCACCACGACCAGTTCCGGTGGGATCGCCGCCCTGGCACACGAATCCATTGATGATGCGATGGAAGATGATGCCGTCGTAGTAGTGGTACAGCGCGAGGAACACGAAGTTGTTCACCGTCTTGGGGGCCTTGATGGCATCGAGCGCAATCACGATGGTGCCCATCGATGTCTCCATCGTGGCGGTGTACCGCTTCGACGGGTCGATGCCCATCTCGGGGACGTCGTTGAACTGCTGCGTCTTGGGTGATGACCCGTCGAACTGGGGGAAGGCGTACGGCATGGCCTGCACCCTACCGAGCCGTGCGCTCTAGGCTGGAGGCGATGGACCACGACCCCACGAACCCGGCGAGCGCCGCACCCGCCGCCTCGCTCGACCTCGAGGCGATCGCGGCCGAGCTCGCCGATGTGGAGATCGCCCTCGAGCGTCTCGAGTCCGGCACCTATTTCACCGATGAGGTGTCCGGACAACCCCTGCCGGCAGCGTTCCTCGCCGCGCACCCCACGGCACGCACGCTTCCCGCCGGGTGAGCGCCGGCGGTACTGCACGTGCACCTCGTCGACCTCGCTCGCCAACTGGGTTCGGCCCTCTCGCTCGAGTCCCAGTTGTTCGACGTGACGGGACGCTGGATCCATGTGCTCGGCGATACCGGAGCAGTGGTGTACTTCGGTGATCGCTGTGCACGCCACGGCGACCACATGCAGTTGTTGTCCGAACGTCTCCCTGTGGTGAACACCCCCGGCTTCGATGCCGCACCCACCGCACCGAATCCGCACGATGCGACGATGACTGCGCTGCGCTCCGCGATCCCGGGGAGCGACGACGCCATGTCGTGCTACTACGGCGCTCTCGACACATTGATCGAGATCTACCGGAGCTGGGATACCGCAACGGACCCACTGGTGGACGGACCTACTGCGCACCTCGGCGCACGCCTCGCTCTCGAATGCGTCACCATGCGCACCCCGCTGGAGGCGTGATCATGTTGCGACTGCCGATGCCGCTCGATGTCACCTTGCCGTTCTGGTTCGACCGTCCGGCCGAGGAAGCCATCGAGATCGCCGCCAACGCCGAGGCGGCAGGTGCGAGCGAACTCTGGGTGGGCGAGATGACCACGTGGGACGGCGCGGCACTCGCTGCGGCCATCGCACGCACTACTTCGCGCATCAGCATCGTGCTCGGTCCGCTCGCCGTGAAGGTGCGTGACCCAGTGTCGCTCGCCATGGCCGTTTCCTCGGTGGCTGCTCTCGGTGGACGACCCGCGCACCTCGCCATCGGTGCATCGTCACCGGTGGTGGTGGAGCAGTGGCACGGACGCCCGTACGACCACATGGGAACTGCGGTGATCGAGACGTTCGAAGCGTTGCGCCCGCTGCTGGCCGGCGGTCGTGGTCCGGGCGGGTATCGCCTTCGCCTCGACCCACCCGGTGGTGAGTTGCGCGTTGCGGTGTTCGGTCCACGTCTCACGCAGTTCGCTGCGGCGAATGCCGACGGTGTGGTGCTCAACATGTCGACGCCCGAGCAGGTCATGCCGTACCGAGCACTCCTCGACGAAACGGCGGCAGCGGCGGGTCGTCCACGCCCCACACTCGCCACGTGGATGATGGCGGGTCTCGATCCCGGACCGCGCAGCTTTCGGCAGGCCGCAGCGCAACTCGTGGCGTACCTGCATCCGCCCGGCTACGGCGAAAAGATTGCAGAAGCGGGATTCGGTGATCTCGTGCAACGCGCACGCAGCGGAACGGTGCCGCTGCCGTCGTTGGCTGCCGACATTCCCGATGCGTTGCCGCAGACATTCGGGCTGTTCGGCTCACCGCGCGAAATCGCGGATCGAATGACTCAGTATCGCGATGCGGGAATGGATCGCATCGCGATCGCACCGGTGACCGGCGAGGACCCTGCAGGAACCCGACTGCTGCGCGAACTCGCGCGACTGCGGTGATGAAGCGCACTCCGCATGTTCGAGGCCGGGGGGCGTACCTCGAACTGCGTCGTGCAGCGGATCGATGTGCTCAGCGCGCGAGTGCGGGCGTGGCGATCAACACCGTGACGGTGAAGAAGAACCCGCTCATACGCACGATGCGGGAGAAACTCTTGGCTGACAGTGCCTTGGTGCTCATGTCGATCCCTCCTGGCTTCACATTGGAACGATCCGGCCTGACGCCCGGATGCTCTCGTTGCGTAGTGACTTCACCACGCAACGTCAATCTAGCACGGCCGGCACTCGTAGTGAATGCCTGAGCGCACAAAGTGACAAATCTCCCGACCGGGCGTGCCCCCACCGACTGGAACCCCATCCTGCGCGGCGAGTTCGAACAGGACTATTGGCGGGATCTCATGGAGTTCGTCCGGGCCGAACGGGCCCGCGGGCCGGTGTATCCCCCCGCTGAGCAGGTCTTTTCCGCGCTGCACCTCACCTCGTACGCCGACACCAAGGTGCTCATCTTGGGGCAGGACCCCTATCACGGGCCCCGGCAGGCTCACGGACTGTGCTTCAGCGTCACCGAGGGTGTGGCGATCCCCCCGTCGCTCGTCAACATCCACACCGAACTGGCGGCCGACCTCGGGTGCGCCGCGCCCGATCACGGCAACCTCGAGCACTGGGCCCGCCAGGGGGTGTTGCTCCTCAATGCCGTGCTCACGGTGCGGGCGCATGCTGCGGGTTCACACGCCGGCAAGGGGTGGGAGACCTTCACCGACGAGGTGATCCGTGCCGTGAACGCGAAGACCGAACGGGTGGTGTTCATCCTGTGGGGCGCATACGCGCGCCGCAAGCGTCCCCTCATCGACACCACTCGACACGTGGTGATCGAGTCAGCCCATCCATCACCGCTGAGTGCGCGCAATGGGTTCTTCGGCAGTCGACCGTTCTCGCGCGCCAATGCCGCACTCGTAGATGCTGGACGAACACCGATCGACTGGGCGATTCCGCCGCGCGGGTCGGCGTGACAACATGAGTGCCATGGCTGCTCAGGGAATCCGCACACGCCGCACCCAGGTGAACGGTGTCGAACTCGATCTGCTCGAAGCCGGCGACGCGTCGCGTCCTCCGGTCATCCTGAGCCACGGCTTTCCCGAAGCGGCGCACTCGTGGCGCCATCAGCTCGGCGCGCTCGCCGATGCCGGCTATCACGCCATCGCACCGGATCAGCGTGGGTACGGTCGGTCGTCACGCCCCACCGAGGTGAGCGCGTACGGCATCGAACAACTCACCGCCGATCTGATCGGACTGCTGGACGAGACCGGACACGAGCAAGGTGTGTTCGTCGGCCACGACTGGGGCGCGCTCATCGTGTGGGAACTCGCACGCTTGTATCCCGAGCGAGTGAAGGCCGTGGTGGGCGTGAGCGTTCCGTTCGTTGCGTGGCCCGGGCGACCCACCGACCTCATGCGGATGATGTACGGCGACCGCTTCTTCTACATCCTCTACTTCCAGAACGTCGGGCCCGCCGAAGCCGAACTCGGCGCCGACCCGCGGCGCTCGATGGCCAAGACACTGTGGGGTGCGAGCGGTAGAGGTTGGGGTGGACCCGGCAATCTGCCCACCGAACTGCCGCCCATGGAGGGCACCGGCTTTCTCACACAGATGAGCGAACCACCCGCACTGCCCTACGAAGGCCCCGAGGGACCGTGGCTCACGTCGGCAGACCTCGACACCTACACCGACCTGTTCCGCGAGAGTGGATTCTTCGGGCCCGTGAGTTACTACCGAAATCTCGACGCGAACTTCGAGATCGTGAAGGACCTCGGCGCCGAACGGGTGAGCATGCCCAGTTACTTCATCGGTGGATCGATGGATCCGGTGTTGGTGATGGACCCGAGTGGTATCGAGCGAATGCAGAACCTGTTGCCCGACTTCCGCGGGTTCACGATGATCGAGGGTGCCGGCCACTGGACACAGCAGGAAGCACCGCAGGCCTTCAACACTGCGCTCCTCGGCTTCCTCGCATCGCTCTGATGGCGGCGTCGGCACTGATCATTGCGGGTGGCTCGCACGGGCACGATTTCGCGGCCACCGCCCAGGTACTCGGCCAGGTGCTCGAGTCGCATGGTCTCGATGTGCACACCATCGAGCACCCCGATGATGCGTGGAGCGCCATGCTCGACCGGCCCGAACCCTTCGACGTGCTCGCCGTGAACGGACTGCGCTTCCGCATGACACACGACCGATACGACGCCATGCGCGAGCAATGGGCGTACCACACGCCGCCGAGCGCAGACGCTGCACTCGAGCGCCATCTGAGTGCCGGCGGCTCGGTGCTGTCGGTGCACACCGGGTGCATCTGTTTCGACGACTGGCAACGCTGGAGCGACGTGCTCGGACGAGCATGGAGCTGGGACGAGCAACGACTGTCGTGGCACCCCGAACTCGGCCCGCTCCGCATCGAGCCCACTGCCGGCCACGGCGCTGCGTTCGACATCGTCGACGAGGTGTACACCGACATGGTGGAGCTCGATGCGGTCGACGTGTGGGCACGATGCGGAACCGAACCGGTGATGTGGTGCCATCGATCCGGTGTCAACCGAGTGGGTGTCACCACGCTCGGCCACAACACGGACTCGTACGCAAACACTGCGTACCGCGCACTGCTCGACGAACTGTTGCACTGGGTTGTGCGCGGCTGAGCACACGCACCTGAGTTGTCGAGTGAGCGTGACCCCGGGGCTGCGACTCACGCCGCGCCCCGGGGGCCACGCAACGCGGGATTGATGCACCCCGGTCATGCCCGGTGCGGCTGCTGGTTGCCCTGCGCCTGCGAGCGGTTATCCCCCGGTACCCCAACCCCACGACGTCGACTGACGTATCGGCAGGTTGCTCCTCGAATTGCCGCAGGTCAAGGGAAGTTTTCTCCTCCACAGGGTTGTCCACCGATGACGCGCCGATACCCACAGAATCACGGTGTCATCCACCAGTTCCCCACAGGGTTACCCACAGGCACGGTGCGTGCCCCGACAGGTCAGTCGAGCGG
>JAFMJD010000009.1 GCA_017853685.1 Actinomycetota bacterium
TGGGCCTATTTTCCCTGCTCGGGGACACCAAACACGATGGGGGAAATCGTGGAACGAATGCTGCTGGTCGCTCGCGACGCAGACGACCGACCCTGGCTGCGCGCCGCCGCATGCCGTGGTCGGGAGCAGGCGACGGCCTTCTACCCGCCCATGCATCACGAGACGCGTGACGAACGGTCCGACCGTGAGCGGCGTGCCAAGGAGATCTGCACCACCTGTGCGGTGCAGAGCGCCTGTCTGGACTACGCCCTCGGGGTACGCGAGCCCTTCGGCATCTGGGGTGGGATGACCGAGTACGAACGCAAGGCGATGCTCGCAACCGCAAGCTGATCGTCCGAACCGATCGTCGCCGGAACGACGCTGCCCAATCAGGCCGTCGGCAGACGCGGGCCGCCGATGCGCAGATCGTCTCGACGCCGGGTCACGCCGCGCGCATCGAGTTCACCCACTAGCGGCAACACATATTTTCGGGACGCGCCCGTGGCATCTCGAAATTGCGCCACGGTGAATCCCCCGGGGTGCTCGCGCAACAGGTCGGCTGCGATCCGTGATGCGGTGTCGATCGCATCAATGTGAAAGAAGATTCCGTCTCGCTCCACGAGCATCCCGCGCCGCACCAGTGCGCGTAGCACACCGCGATCGATGCCCTCGGGTGCCGGGGGAGCGAACCCGCCCGAGCGAGCGGCCGCAATGAACGGATGGTCAGCCAGTTCGTCACGTTCGGCTACCGGGCGTACGTACCCATCGGCCACCTCGAGCGATGTTGCGAGGGCCAGAGCGGCGCGCTGGCGCTCGTCGAGTGCAGCGAGGTCGAGGCCCGGCGCCGGCGCTGCTGTTACCCGGGCGACGAGCGCTGCCACGACGTCGTCCACCTCGCCGGGTGCCGTCACCCACGATCCGAGCGTGGGAGTCCGGCGTTCACCCGTGAGTGCCTCGAGTTCGTCCACGTGCACCCAGCGTCGTTCGGCGATCACCCGGTCCACCGAGCGATCGGGCCGCGCCCGTGCGGCGGAGCGAATAGGGGCAACATCGAGGATCTCGCCGCCACCGACGGTTTCGTTGCGGCCGGACTCGCGCAGCACGAAACGATCACCGGGCAGCAACGCCACCTCGCGGGAGAGATGCAGTCGCACATTCCCGGTGGAAGCCGGAGTGATTGCATCAGGGCCCAGCACGCGCAGTCGAACCGGAAACTCACCCGAACCGATGTAGGCCACGTAGGCCCCACGGCGCGAAACATCATGATCGACCGAAGCCAACACCGTGAGCGACGCGTCCACACGCCGCGATGGACGCCAGCGCGCGTGCACGATCACGACATCACCGCGCGCGAGATCGCTGTGCTCCACCCCCGACAGATTGAGTGCCACGCGGTGGCCGGGTCCGATCTCGTTCACCGCGCGCCCCAAGGTCTGTATTGCCCGCACGCGGACCGGCAGGACGCCGCGCTCGGTGAGTACCTCTACCTGATCGCCCGATGCCAAGGGCCCGCCGGTGAGTGTTCCCGTCACCACGGTGCCGGACCCGCGTGCGGCAAAGACGCGGTCGATCCACAGGCGGGGACGTGCGTTGTCTGCTGGTGACGGCGCAGCACGCAGCATCGACGCCAACTCGTTGCGCAACGCCTCCAGGCCCGCGCCGGTCACCGACGACACCGCAATCAACGGTGCAGCCTCGAGAAAGGTGCCCGAGACACGATCAGCGATCTCGAGTTCCACGATCTCGCGCCATTCGTCGTCCACGAGATCGGACTTGGTGAGCGCAATCACGCCGTGGCGTATTCCGAGCAATTCGAGAATCCGGAGATGTTCCTCGGTCTGGGGCTTCCATCCCTCGGTAGCGGCGACCACGAACAGGCAGGTCTCCACCGCACCGACACCTGCAAGCATGTTGCGCACGAATCGCGTGTGACCGGGCACATCGACGAACGAGACGCCAACATCATCGGCAAGCAAGGTGTGGGCAAATCCGAGATCGATCGTGAGACCGCGTCGCTTCTCCTCCTCGAAACGATCGGGATCCGTCCCGGTGAGCGCTCGCACCAGCGACGACTTTCCGTGGTCGACATGACCCGCCGTGGCGACCACCCGGGTCATCACATCATCGGCATGCTCGGCGTTGCTCATCGCATCGACCCGCCAGACCTCACGCTGCGAGTGAGCCGAGTGCAGCCGCTACCACGGCATCATCGATCGGATCGACCGTTCGCAGATCCACATACGTGACCTGATCACGCACCCGCGTAACCACGGGCACGGTGTGGCGACGCAGCACGGCTGCGTGATCACCGTCGATGGCAAGACCGAACGAGGGCATCGTGATGCCGGGCAGCGACCCAGCACCGGGCAACGCCTCGAGATCCACCGGCCGACCGATGCCGATGGCATGCGCCCGCTCGCGCAGCGTTGCGACCGGAGTCGTGGCCATGGTCCAGAACGGCACCGACTCGGTAACAGTCCTGCGCAGATACGCCATTGCCACCTCGTGCAACGACGACAACACCAGAGCCCCGGGGCGCAGTGCTCGCATCAGCGGATGGCGTGCGCAACGCTCGACCAGTTCGCTGCTCCCTGCGATCACACCGGCCTGCGGACCACCGAACAACTTGTCGGTGCTGAAGGTCACGAGGGAGGCGCCCTCGGCGAGTGTCTGTCGAGCCGCAGGCTCACCCTGCAGCCATGCAGGCGGTCCGGCAGGAAGCCACGGGCACGCCGCATCGAGGAGACCCGATCCGATATCGGCCACCACAGGGATGCCGAGTGAGGCCAATTCGGACACCGGGGTGTCCTCGACAAAACCCTCGACGCGGTAGTTCGAGGGATGGATCTTGAAGATGAGTGACGTGGCCGGTGAGATCACCCGTCGATAGTCGTCGAGTCGGGTGCGATTGGTGGTGCCGACATCGACGAGGCGCGCACCGGACTGCTCCATCACCTCGGGCACGCGGAAACCGCCACCGATCTCCACGCTCTCACCGCGTGCCACCGGAACATCGCCGCCGGATGCGAGTGCACTCAACACGAGCAGCACCGCCGCTGCGTTGTTGTTCACCACTATTGCCGACTCGGCGCCGCACAGACGGGCGAGCAGACCGCCCACTGCGTGCTGACGAGACCCACGTCGGCCGCTCTCGAGGTCGATCTCCAGGTTCACTGCACGGGCGTCACGCGCGATGCGCATGGGTGCCCGACCGAGGTTGGTGTGCAGCAGGACGCCGGTTGCGTTCACCACTGGTTGCAGGAGGGTGCGCGCAAAGTGCTCGGCGTCGTTCGTCGCTTGCTGCCATTCGCCGCGGCCGATGGCTGCACGCGCGATCTCCACCAGGATCGGATGCGGAAGCCCCGATGGTGCAAGCGAACGAGCGAGCGCGTCGACCGACGGTGGACGAGAGGTGCTGCTCACCGATGGCCCCTGTGCATGGCGGTCAGTCTGTCGCGTTGTTGTCCGGCGTGTCGGGGCGACGACGCTCGCGGTAGTCACGGGCACCGCCGGACTCGGGCTCCACCTGAAGCGTGACGCCATCGATGGCCACCACGCGAACACGGTCGCCGCGACCGATCGGCGTTGCGCGATTGGTGCGTGCCCGCCACTGAGCCCCGCGCACCTCCACCACACCTTCGGGATCGACCGCGAGCAGCGCCTCGCCGAACTCACCGATCATCCATTCGCGTCCGATGGTGGGTGTCGCAAATCGTGTTCGCACCATCGACGGCATACCGACGATGAATGCGAGCGCAATGCCGAGCATGCCCACCACCAGCGTCACCCACGAGAGCGAGAAACCATCGCGGAAGAGCCAGAGCGCGCCCACCAAATTGCCGAACAGACCGACACCGGTCCAAAAACGCGGTATTCCCACCTGCACATCGACCGCACAGGCGAGCATCGACGCAATGATGACGCCGAGCGCCCAGTTGCGCAGCGGTAGGACTCCGAAGCCGTAACAGGCAAGCACCAGACAGCCCGCCCCGATCACGCCCGCCAGACCGACACCAGCGGTGTAGAACTCGAAGATGAGCAGTGCGAGCGCGGTGATGAACAACAGGTAGGCGATCGGGGGGCTCGCCACCGTGTGGAATACGCGATCGGCAAGTCCAAGATCCGTGAACCGAGCAGCAGTGAGCTGTTGTTGCGGTGTTCCGTTCTTGATCGTTTCGGACGCGGTGTCGAGGGTCTTGCCGTTGTAGACGAGACCGTCGAGTCCGGCGATCATGTTCTTCACGATCTCGATCGTGGGGTCCTTGCTCTCGATGCGCACCAACCCGAGCAGCCGGGCGTCTTGGGCACCCACTGTGCGCGAGCGAAGCTCTTCGGCCGCATCGCCCAGTTGCATCGTGACGCCTTCGGGTGTGAGCGGCGCTCCGAAATCGCCGATCTTGGTCTTTCCGGCCATGCCGGTGGCTGCTGCTGCACCCAACAACTGCCCGGACATCCCGAGAGCACGAGAACCCGACGGACCGACCCAGATCGCAACGGGAATCGGCGACTCTGCGATGCGCTGGGCGAGTCGCTCCATGCGCTCACGGCTCACCACCGCGCCCCTGCTGTTCATCTGCAGTACGAGCGCCTGCGAACCGTTGTCGACCGCCCGGTCGATTGCTCGCTCGATGCCATTTGCCAGCACGGGGTCGATGAGACCCGTGACCTTGAACACATCGACGGGAGCCGACGCAGGTCCGGCGGTGGCGCCGGCATCCTGTGCGAAGGCCTGCGCCGCCGGACCGACCATCGCGGCCACAAAGATGACGATGGCTAACCTGCGCACAAGTTCCTCCGGAGGGAGTGTGGTCCAACTGCAGTCGTTCACCGCCTCCCGCCTGGCGATCGTCGCTGGCAAGGGTGGAGTCGGCAAGACCACGGTAACGGCCGCGCTCGCCAGAGCGGCAGCCGAACAGGGTCTCCGGGTGCTGGTCATCGAGATGGACGGCCGACCGGGACTCGCCGAACTCATCGGCGGTGAACGCGCGGTCTCCCCACTCGGCTACGACGAGCAGGTGCTGCTCGAGGGCTGCGGCCCCGACAGCACCGGTCGGGTGAGTGCCCGGAGTCTGTCTGCTGCTGCCGCTCTCGTGGAATACCTCGACGAGCACGGCATGCGCCGGATCTCGCG
This sequence comes from Actinomycetota bacterium, assembly GCA_017853685.1. Taxonomy (GTDB): domain Bacteria; phylum Actinomycetota; class Acidimicrobiia; order Acidimicrobiales; family Ilumatobacteraceae; genus WLJO01. Next base: position 5,111 of record JAFMJD010000009.1, read on the forward strand.
GCGCCTCGTGTCGTCGGGCGTGGTGGACGTGGTCTCCACCGCAGCCCCGGGACTGCCGGACCTGCTGGTGCTCGGAAAGATCAAACAACTCGAACGCAGCGGCACTGCAGACCTCATGATTGTGGACGGACCGGCCGCGGGTCACGCCATCACGTTTCTCATGGCTGCGGCCGGCTTGAGCGAGGCGGTCTCGAGCGGCCCCATCCACACACAGGCAAACGATGTGTTGTCGATGCTGCGTGACCCAGCACGTTGCCAGGTGGTGCTGGTGACGATCCCCGAGGAGACTCCCATCAACGAAACCATCGAGACGGCGTTCGCCCTCGAGGATCGCGTGGGCGTGCAGCTCGGTCCGGTTGTGGTGAACGGATTCGACTCTGCAGGCCTCGCCGTGCCGGATCCGTCCACGATCGACCCGACGATGCTGGACTCCGAGCCACGCATCAACACACTGGGTGTGCGTGAAGCGCTCATGAGTGCCGCACGATTTCGCCGTGGGCGCGCCGCCGACCAAGCGGTTCAGGTGGAGCGGCTTGCTTCGGCGCTCCCGCTCCCGCAGGTTCACCTGCCCGCGCTGTTCGACGCGGCAATCGACCACTCACACGTGGCAGAACTCGCCCACGCGCTCACGGCCACCGGTGAACGAGCATGAACCCGCCGTTCGCCTCGTTGCTCGATACTGCATCGGTACTCATCTGTGCCGGAGCGGGCGGCGTGGGCAAGACCACGACCTCGGCTGCGATCGCCCTTGCGGCAGCGCGACGCGGGCGCCGGGTGGTTGTGGTCACCATCGATCCGGCGCGGCGACTCGCCGATGCGATCGGCGTGACGCTCTCGCACCAACCCGAACAGGTGCAGGCAGTGGGCCCCGGCGAGTTGTGGGCCGTGATGCTCGATACCGGCGCAACCTTCGACGGTCTGGTTCGCACCTACTCGAAGGATCCGTCTCAGGCCGAGAACATCCTGCAGAACCGCTTCTACCGCAACATGGCCGACTCGCTGTCGGGCACCCAGGAGTTCATGGCCGCCGAGAAACTCCACGAACTGCACCACGACACGCGTTTCGACCTCGTCGTGGTGGATACACCGCCCACGCGCAACGCACTCGACTTCCTCGAGGCACCCAAACAATTGGTGCACTTCCTCGATCATCGGCTGTACCGCGTGCTGGTGGCACCCACGCGCCTCGGCATGCGCGTGGCGAGCGCTGCAGCGCAACCATTCGTGAAGATGATGTCGAAGGTGGTGGGTGGCGACGCCCTCGGCGAGGCGATCGCGTTCTTCCAGGCCTTCGATGGCATGGAGCCGGGGTTCCGTGAGCGAGCGGCAGCCGTGATGGAACTGCTCGCTCATCCCGGAACCGGGTACGTCCTCGTCACATCCCCGCGGCGCGCCGCGGTCGACGAGACCGTGTTCTTCGCCTCGGAACTGCACCGCCAACAGCTGGCTGTATCGGCATTGGTGGCCAACCGGGTGCACCCCGAGTTCGCCCCGCTGCTCGGCGATTCGGATCTCCACGATGCCACCGTGTCCACGGCGGGCACGACGATCGGGGGTCTCTGGGACAACCTGCTCACGCTGCGGCGCGCAGTCCGCAGCGAGACCGCCGTGATCGACGGACTCCTCGACTCCACCGGACTCGACCAGACGGTCGCACGAGCCTCGGTCCCGCTGCTCGATCACGATGTTCATGACCTCGACTCGCTGCAGATCGTGGCCGAACACCTCGTGGGTCTGCCTCGATCGGGTGCGCTCGGGTAGGGTCAGTAGCCGTGCATGTACTCATCGCCACCGACGCCACCTGGGTGCTCGACGAGGTCAAGGCTGCGCTCGAGGCCCCCGGTACCACCTTCACCGTCTGTCGCAACGGCCGCGAGGTCTCGCCGGCAGTACGGGCGTCGATGCCCGATGTGGCAATCCTCGACCTGCAGATCGGATCGATGGGCGGCATGGCCGTCACCATGGCCCTGCGACTCGACGAATCCGCCGGTGCGCTCGACCACGTGCCCGTGGTGATGTTGCTGGACCGCACCGCCGATGTTCACCTCGCCCGACGCAGCGGCGCCGAGTCGTGGCTCGTCAAACCCTTGGACCCCATCCGCATTCGACAGGCGGTGGGTTGCGCACTCCACCCATCGGCGGCTCCCGATGGAGAACCCGCCGTCTCTGGCTAGAGTTCCTCTCTCCAATGACCGGGGTGTAGCGCAGCTTGGTTAGCGCGCCACGTTCGGGACGTGGAGGCCGGGAGTTCGAATCTCCCCACCCCGACGGTCAGGTATCCGGGTCGGCCCGCACGGGTCGGCCCGGTTCCCGTTTTCGGCCAGACTGACCCCGTGCCCGGGCCGACCTTCCACAACATGGCCGACGCCGTGGCTGCCATTGGCCAGGCCGACACCCTGGCACTCCCGCTCGGGCCAGGGGTGCCCGGTGGCTTTCTGCATGCGCTCGGCGAGCGCGACGACTTCACTGCGCTCGAGGTGTTCGGCGCGCTGCTGCCCGACCTCTACCAACTCTTCATGCGCAGTGGCGTGCGCTACCGCAGTGGCTTCTTCGGACCCGCCGAACGCTTCCTGCGGGATTCGGGCGCCGACATCGACTTCGTGCCCGCTGATTTCCGACGCTTCGAACCCATCCTCCAACACCTGCGCCCACGCGTCATGGCCACCGCCGGGGCGATGCCGGTGGACGGGTGGGTGAGCCTCTCGCTCCATGCCGGTGCGACCGTGGACGAGTTGCACCGTGCTGCCGCCGACCCCAGTCGCATCGTGGTGGTGGAGGTGAGCGAGCACTTCCCGCGCACACTGGGTGTGGAGCCCGACCACCCACATCGACTGCACGTCAGTGAGATCGACTTCTTGGTGGAGACCGACCGCAAACCGCTCGATCTCGCCGACACCGAACCCACCGATGCCGAGCGAGCGATCGCCGAGCACGCCATGCGTTTCTTCCACGACGGCTGCACGGTGCAGACCGGGATCGGCGGTATCCCGAACCAGATCGCTACACAGCTGGCGCTCGGTCCGTACAGCGATCTCGGCGTGCATTCCGAGATGTTCACCACCGGTCTCATGCGACTGCACCAGTCGGGAAAGGTCTCGAACCGCAAGAACAGCGAGTTCGACGGTTTCACTCCCACCACGTTCGCAGCGGGGATTCCCGATCTGTACCGATGGCTGCACAACAACACCGACGTGCGCTTCCTGCCGGTTCGTCTGGTGAACTCACCCGAACGAATTGCGCGCAACCGCAACATGGTCTCCATCAACGGTGCGATGGCGGTGGACCTCTCGGGGCAGATCGTGGCGGACTCGGTGCTCGGCAAACAGTTCAGCGGAGTCGGTGGCCACGAAGATTTCGTGTCGGGTCCCGGACTGTCGGCGAGTGGTCGCAGTCTCATCTGCCTGCCGTCCACCACCGCCGTGGGCGGCACCGTGGTTTCGCGCATTGTCACCGAACTACCCACCGGCAGCGTGGTGTCCACTCCACGACACCAGGTGGATGTGGTCATCACCGAGTTCGGTGCCGCAGAACTGCATGGACGCACGATCCGCGAACGCGCACGTGCACTTGCAGAGATCGGTCACCCAGATTTTCGCGACGCCCTGCGCGCACGGGCCGAGCAGTGGCCCTCGGACTGACGCTGCCGCTACTCGCTGCTACTGCACGCGCCGGATGACGCGCTCGGCGAACTGCTCCATTGCTTCGGTGGGCGAGGGCTTCATCATCGTGAATGCCGGAACGATGATGCGTCCGACCCCGATCGATGCCATCTCCTGCACCGCACCCACCGGATCGTCGCCGAAGATGCCGGGATGTCCAGCAGAGAACTCGATCGCCGACGGATCACGGCCTGCCGCTGCCGCTGTCTGACGAACAATGTCGAAACTCTCGGCGAGCTCCGCAGGAGAGCCGCGCCCGGGGAAGAACCCATCACCGAGTCGACCGGCGCGCTCGGCCGCCGCGCGCGAGTGACCACCCACGACGATCGGCACCGACGACTGCGCAGGTTTCGGATTGCTGGACACATTGGTGAAGCTGGCGAACCGTCCGCTGTACGACGCGTGATCACGCGCCCAGAGCGAACGAAGCACCTCGATGTACTCATCGGTGCGCTGGCCCCGCGCATCCCACGGAACCCCGAGAGCGTCGAATTCCTCCTTGAGCCAACCCACACCGATGCCGAGCTCCACTCGACCACCCGACAGATGGTCGAGGGTGGCCACCTCCTTCGCGAGCACCAACGGATTGCGCTGCGGGAGGATGAGGATCCCCGTGGCGAGGCGCAGCGTGGTGGTCACTGCAGCCACGTACGAGAGCCAGATCAGCGGATCGGGTATCGGGGTGGAGGGAGCAGCGGGCATCTTGCCGGTCGGGCTGTACGGATACGCAGACTGGTAGCCGTCGGGGAAGATCACGTGTTCCACGGTCCAGAACGACTCGAATCCCGCCGCCTCGGCGGCACGAGCCGCCTCCACCGCGCCAGCCGGTTCGGACCAGCCCATCGTGTTTGCGAACACCACGCCGAATTTCATGCGGGGAACGTAGTGCATCGTGAAACGCTGCGCGCGTGAGTCTCGTACGCTGGGCCGCATGGAGCCGCGGCGCAGGACCTCGACATCGAACTTCGGTGTCGGCGCCCGCGAGAGCCACGATGCGTCGGCGTTCTACGGACGATTCCGTCCTCCGAATCTGTCCGATGACAACACCGTGCTGCCACCACATCCCGTGGACCAGCCGTTCGTGTGCGGCGATGCCCGACGTATGGACACCGTGGACGATGGCAGTGTGGCGCTCGTGGTGACCTCGCCTCCCTATTTCGCCGGCAAGCAGTACGAGGAAGAACTCGAACGCGACGGCGTGCCCGCTACGTACCTCGAGTATCTGCAACTGCTCACCGATGTCTTTGCCGAGTGCGTTCGGAAACTCGAGCCCGGCGGCCGTCTCGCCGTGAATGTGGCCAACCTCGGGCGCAAGCCCTACCGAAGCCTCGCCGCCGACGTGATCCACATCCTCGAACACGATCTCGGTCTGCTGCTGCGCGGTGAACTGGTGTGGCAGAAGGGTGAGGGTGCGAGTGGTTCGTGCGCGTGGGGTTCGTTCCGCAGTCCGTCGAATCCGGTGCTGCGTGACCTCACCGAGCGCGTCATCATCGCAAGCAAGGGGCGCTTCGATCGCGCCCGCTCAGTGTCCCAGCGCGCCAAAGAGGGTTTGCCGCACGAAGCGTCGATGACCACCGACGATTTCCTCGCGCTCACACTCGATGTGTGGTCGCTGCCGCCCGAGAGCGCCCGCAGAGTGGGCCACCCCGCACCTTTCCCGGTGGAACTCCCCGAACAACTCATCCGGCTCTACACCTTCGTGGACGACCTCGTGCTCGACCCGTTCATGGGGAGCGGCAGCACGCTTGCTGCAGCCGCCCGACTCGGACGCCGCTACGTGGGATACGACCTCGATCCCTCGTACGTGGAACTGGCTCGTCAGCGCGTGACCTCGACAATCGAGGCGAGCGCGCCGGACTCGAATGACACCCCCATCACCAACATCGCGAACGTGGGCGACGCCACCGACATGGACGACCCAGTGGACGCGCTCGGCGCTGGCAAGTCAGCAGCCAACGTGGCCGAGGCGGTGCTCACATCGCTCGGTGTCACCATCGAACGCGCCAATGTGCGCGTGCCGCGCAGCGGCGTGGTGATGTCGTTCCACGGGCTGGACCGCCTCGGTCGACCTTGGTACTTCGATGTGGTGGGGCCGTACACGAGTCTGCGGGGCGGCATGTCCCGGACCGAGACAGTGTGGCGCGCCGTCGGTCGGGCGACGGCCGTGCGCGCCAGCGCGCCCGACGTGCCCGTGGTACTGCTCACCACCGAACTCCCTCGACCGGGCAGTGACGCCGATCAAGCCCTGCGTGCTGCACTCCCCGAACCGGTCACCGATGTGGTGAACCTCACCGACCGCGCAGACCGGAGCCGACTCTCGGTGCTGCTGGGCGGATCGGCCCCCGCACCTGGTGAGGCCGGTCACCGGTAAGCCCGACATCCACGGATTTTTCCGTCATGTAACCGAAATATTGCGGCGAACCGTGGTGGACTCGTTGCTCGTTGTGGGAAAATGGCCGGATGCTGCAGCGGCCCGCCCCCCGCCTCCGTCGGCGCGCGGCGACCGGGGTGGCAGTCGGACTGCTGGTCACCATGGGGACGATGTGGGCGCCCCACACCCCCGGCGTGCCCGCCGCCGATGCCAGCACGGTGGAGCCCGGATCCGCAATGTCGGCCATCACCTCGGCGCCGGTTCGCCCGCCGTTGTGCACCGAGGAGCAGATCGCCGCAGTGGACTTCGACAACTGCGCGCTCATGTTCGATGGCAATCCCACCGATCATGGCTTTCCCGCTCCGCCCTTCCCGGGGAACCAGTTCATCATCACGCCAGTCACCGCCGACGAGTGGACACCGCTCACCGTCGGCGCAAGCGGTCCCATCGTCACCGTGCTGCAGGAAAAATTGAAAGCGACGACTCCGCTCATCACCCAGGACGGCAAGTTCGGCTCGCAGACAGCGACAGCGGTGAAGAAAGCCCAGGAGACCCTCAGCCTCCCCCAGACCGGCGTGGTCGATGCCGCCACGGCAGCAGCACTCGACATGCTCGTGCGCGCCGAACTCGGTGCCTACCCGCCGCCGGGATTCGTCTGGACCGGGAACGACTACAACAATTCACCGGCGCTCGCCGAGTGGGAGAAGCGACTCGTACGCGGCACGGTGCGCACCGACCCCATCGCCTCCGCGTTGTTCGAGGGGTTCTTGGCTGACCTGCGTCGTGGAACGTTCCGCCTCGATCAGGCGGGTACGTACTCGTTCCGGTGCACTGCCACCACGGTGCGCAACTGCAAGGGCATCGGCATGTCGAGCCTCTCGTACCACGCCTGGGGACTCGCCGTCGACGTGAACTACACGGCTAATCCGCTGCAGCAGGTGTATCACTCCACCGATGCATGCGCCGCAAACGTGAAGATGAACATTCCTGATTGGGTGCTCAAGACAGCGCAGCACTGGGGAATGTTCTGGGGCGGTTGGTATTCGTGTCCGAAGGCGGGCCAACGCTCTGTTTTCAAAGATCCGCACCACTTCGAGTTCCGTGGTACGCCGGCAACTGCGGCCGCGATCATTGCGAAGAACTCTGCGGAGGGCGCAGCGCGCGCTTGGGTTCCCGAACTCGAGGACCTGTTGCTGAGTTGTGGTGACCGAGGTGCTTCGGTGCTGCGTATCCGAGAACTCCTCCCCGCCGACTACCGGCCCACCGAAGTCGCATCGGCCCAAACGACGTTCACCGCAACGCTCGCAGCGTCGATTGCCAAGTGGCAGGCGGACAACAACCTTCCCGCAACCGGTGCGTTCGATGCCGCAACTGCCACTGCGCTCGGCCTGACCGTTCGGCACACCGAGGTGTTCCCGGTGCTGCACCTCAACTCGTGCGGCGACGCCGTCAAGGCGCTGCAGACCAAACTCGGCCTCACGGTGACGGGCACCTTCGGCACCACCACCATGAACACGCTGCGTTCATGGCAACTCTCCAACCGACTCCCACCCACTGGCGTGACCGACACCCGAACGTCGCGGGCACTCGGTCTGGCGCTCGCCACACCCGAACCCCCACCGAGTACCACGGTGCCGGTCTCCTCGGGCGACCCACCGACTGACTCCACCGGCCCACCGATCTTGCGAGCGGCAATCCCGCTGTCGTTCGGTGCCCGCAATGCTTCGGTCTCGGCCCTCCAGCGTGCGCTGACAGCAGCCGGGTACGTCACCCCGGTGACGGGACGATTCGGCACCACCACGCTGCGAAACCTGCGGGCGTTCCAGGCAGCGAACAAGTTGCGGCTCAGCTCGACGGTGTCACTGGGTGCAGCGCAATTGCTCGGCTTGACGCCCACTCCGAAACTGCCGGTGCGGTACGGCCAAACCGGTGACCAGGTACGACTCGTGCAGCGGGCGCTGCGAGACCGGGGAGTGAACCTGCGCGTCGACGGGCGCTTCGGCTGGGCCACCCGGCGAGCAGTCATTGCCTTCCAGCGATCGGCCGGCATCAAGGTGACCGCCATCGTGGACTCGGCCACCGCCCGGGCCCTCGGCTGGTGACCGGCGGCCCGTCGGGCTGTCATGAAATTGGGTACAGGGATCTACAGATTGCTGCGGTAGGGCGACATTTGTCGCCTTATCCTGACTGGCTGAGCCTCCGAGGTGCCCATGTTGGTCAAACGTCGCTCCCCGCGTCAGGAAACATCCATTCACCCGACCAAGACCGCGCTGATCGCCACCGTGGTGTCCATGCTCGACGCCATGTCGGTCGAAGAGATCACGTGCGATGCCGTACTGGCAGCATCGGGAATCTCTCGGGGATCGCTCTACTACCACTTCTCCGACTTCAGCGATCTGGTGGAACACGCACTAGCTGTTCGCTTCCGGTCGGCAGCGGATGTGTCGATCGCTGCCATGGCAACGGCGGTGAACCAGTCCGGGTCACGGGAAGACTTCCGTGACCGGCTGCTCGAGGTGGCCCATTCCATCGGCGCGACGATTCCATCGGCAGACCATCTCGAGCGTGCCGTTCCGTTCGCGGCCGCGGCGAGCAGCGAACGATTCCGCGTCACGCTCAGCGCGGAACAACAACGCTTGACCGACGCATACACCGACGCCATCAGTGCTGCACAGGAACGCGGGTGGGTCTCACGTGAGGTGCACGCCCGAACGGTGGCGGTGCTGATACAGGCAGTCGGTCTCGGACGAGTGGTGGACGCCGTGTCACCCAACCCCATGGCCATCGTCGAGTGGGATCGGCTGATACGGCGCGTCTTCGACAGCGCAATCACGAACGACTAGCACGCTACGCACCGAGGTCCGGGCGTCGGCAGGTAAACGCTGCATCGCAGTACCCTCCAGACGTGGCGAAGCGACGACGGAGATCCCTCAGCCCCACCGCATGGTGGGGAGCGCCGATAGTCGCTTCGGTGTTCGTCGTGGTGTTCGCGTTGCTGAACAACGGCCGGCACTCCATGTGGTTCGACGAGACCTACTCGGTGTCGTTCGCCGAGCGCGCGATCAAACCACTGTTGTACGAATTGGCCAACGACGAGGCCAACATGGGGCCCTATTACCTCACGCTCTGGGCCTGGCGACATCTCGGCACGAGCGACGTGTGGCTGCGGAGCCTGTCGATGGTGTGGACCGTGGCTGCGCTCTGGATCGTATGGGGCATCACACGGCGCTGGGCGAACAACCCAACAGCGGCCGTCGCTGTGGGCATGTTGGCACTGAACCCGTTCATGCTGTCGTGGACGGTTCAGGCGCGCGGATACACCATGGTGGTTGCCCTCAGTGCAACAAGCCTGTGGCTTGCCGACCGTGTACGCACGACAACCTCGGTGCCGTATTCGGTGGCATTCGGTCTCACCGCTGCCATTCTCGTGGCCACCAATCTGGCTGCGCTCTTCATCGTCGTGGCCGAAGTGTGTTGTTTGCTCGCATTCGGCAACCGCAAGCGGCTCGTCTTCCCGCTCGGGGTCGGTGCGCTGGTGAGCGCGGTGCTCTTTGCCCCGTTCGGCTATTCGTTCCTCACCAATCGCAGACAGGTTCGCTGGATCCCGGAACTGTCGTGGCACTCGTTCGGGGCATCGACCACCCGGGCGATGGGCGGACCGCTGGCAGCCACGGCCATTGCGCTCGGTTTGGTGGCGCTCGCGACATCCATGCGCTCACCGGCACAGCGACCCCGTGGCGCGATGATCCTCGCCTCGGTGATTGTGGGTCTACTGGGCGTCGCCCTCTTCAGCCTCGTGATCCAACCCCTCTACATCCATCGTTATCTCATCGGCGTGCTGCCGATCGCCACAGTGGGTTCCGCCATGGGCTTGCACGCAATGAGCGGTCAACGCATGCGTCACATCGGCCTGGTGCTGCTCCCCACGCTCGTACTCGTCGGTGCCGTCGTCGATCCATCGGCTACCACACAGTCAACGCTCGAGGACTTCCGGCGTGCGGCTCGCCTCGTCGATGCGCGAATCGCCGAGGGTGACTCGGTCATCGATGTAGACGGTCACACAGAGATCACCCTCGGGCGTTACCTCGAACCGCGCACGTCCGTCGTGCCGATCCTGCCGACCGGCGACCCGCAACAGCCATACGGACTCGGAGGGATCGATACCGAACCAAGTCGGGTGTGGTTGGTGCTGCGTGACGCAAGCTTCGACACCGACGCTGCCGCACGTGAACGACTCGCGTGGATCACTGCGCTGTATCCCGCAGTTTCGCAACGGTGGGAACTGACGGGCATCAACCTCGAGCTACGTCGCCGCGAGCGCTGAACCGCGAAACGTCTCGAACGGAACGCACCGTCCTGATGGACATCACGTCACGAGATAGGTATCCATGAATACGAGGCGACGCCGGTACCCGAGCGATGGTGTGAACACCGACCCGGCGAGCTGCAGCAACGAACGCGAGTCTCGCTCGAACTCCCGGATGACCAGCCGAACCTGCATCGCGGCCTGTTCGGCGTTCGGCGACACCACATTCACTCCGGACACCACGAAACGGCCGATGCCATTGAGATTCGTCCCGGGCGCCGGCGACATCGTGTACCGACGAACTGCGTCGTTGTCCACGATGTCCTCCCAGCCGAGTGAGTCGGCGTCGTCCTTCGACGCATATGACGCAGGCCGATGCTGCACCGTGATCTCGAAACTCGGGGGAACCGTTGCCTGCGGGACGTCGCCCGACACGCTGCCGGCCAGTCTGGGGACACCGGTGGTGGCAGACCCGTACATGGGCCCGGTCACCGAGACCGAACGCAGGCTGGTGAGGCCCGACACGGTGAGCGTGCGCGTCGGAGACAATTGCGCCGCGTCTACCAACACGGGTGCCGACAAGAAGCAATCCGGCAACGAGTAGGGCTGGAAACGCGCAAGCGCGAGACGGATGAAGGGGCGATACGCATCGCCCAGATCCACCTCGATGTCGCTGTACCAGAGTTGCTGTTCTTCGTCGTACTTCACGGCGTGCGGTACCGCAGTGACCTTGGTGTTCGTACCGGGAACCGACAGACCCTGTACCCACTTGGTGGAGTGCGACGGGCTCGTGGCCGCCAGCGGGAAGTTCGCGACGTTCAACTCGGTGCGCGCCGGTGATCCGACACGCAGCGGATCACGTCCCCACGCACTGCTGTACAACTGCTGCGGTGCCTTCGGCAGACCGGTACCCGGCGGTGCGGCGACAATGCCCGGTTTGAGTGCCGCTTTGGAGAGCGGCTTGGGCAGGAGCAACACCGCAAGCATCTCGTCGTCGCCGCTCGAGAACCACGGCCGCTCGAGGTACACGCGCAGAATGCGACCCTTGCGGGTACGACGCCTTCCGGTGAGGAGGAACCCGGTCTTCACCGGTGCCCACCCCGTATCGGCAAATGCGGGGACGACATCGCGCACCACCGGCGGAGCCGGACGTGCCGTAGACGGCACATGCCGGTACCGCGCGTTTGCGTCGGTGGTCTGGCGCGTCACGGTGTCGGGTACGAAGTCGATGTCGACGGCTTTGCCGAGGTACGCGCCCGAGAGCATGGTGAGCGTCCCGGTGGCGTAGTTGATCGAGTAATCGACAGCGCGCGACAACACGGCTCCGGTGACTTTCACCACCACTCGTTCGCTGAGGGGTTGCACCGCCGACGTGGTGAAGTCGAGTGTGGAGCCCAGTCCACCGAGTACATAACTGACGGTCTCGGTGAAGTACTTCGCATATCGACTGGTGCCGGTGACCCGGAATCGCACCCATCGGTGCTTGGTATCCCCAAACTCGAAACTCACACCGCTCAACGCAACGAAACTCGGTCGCACACCGGGAGTGGGGTAGTTGACGATGAACGGCTGGGTGGTTCCTTCTCCGGGTGTCTCGACCGGGACGGTCGGTCCCCGATCGTTCCACTCGGTCCAGTCGAGTCGAAGGTCCAACTGGCTCGTGCTCTGAGGGTGACACAACACGCGCGTGCCGAACGATGCCGACGTGCCACCGGCCTGACGAAACGTCGAGATCGGGAGGGGGCGGGGTTCTGCAAGCGGCTTGCGCACTGCGTGCACCACGGTGAGCACAGTGGGCGGCGTCACCAAACGGTTCAACCCCTGCACCACCCGCGTCACACGACTACTGAGCGATACGGGCACAGGCGTACGGGTCTTGAGCAGATGGACGATGCCGAAATGACCTGCGAACGAGGGTGTGAGCAGCGAGGACAGCGAGATCGTGAACTGCTCGCCCTTGGCGACCCTCACGCGGAATCGACGAGTCGTCGTTACGCCTCCGGCGAGCGCGGCGTCCTCGAGATCGAGCGCCGATGGTGCATTCACACCCAGCCCCGACAGGGTGACTTGTGACGATCGGGCATCCGCCCAGCCGAGCGCACCCCTCGAGTACTTGGTCGCCTCGGTTCCCATCTCGGGGCCCACGATGCGCAGTCCGTATGCAGCCGGATCCACGAGCCACGGTGGCTGCGGCAGATCGCCGTCCACCACCGGACTCTGCGCCGAGCCAGAACCCGGATCTGCTGCTGCAAAACCGTACGTCTGATACCCGGGCTCGCTCATCCACGACGGTGCATCGGTGTCGCCGATCAACTTCGCACCCTCGCGGTCCGACAACAACTTGTAGGCGACCGTTGGTGCCAACGAATCGAGTGAGCCGTGCAGTTCCACCAGGTGTGCATTCGCCCCGGGCGGCAGCAGATGGCGTGAGGTCCGACCGGCAGCAGCCACTGGACTGAATTCGTCCTCGCTGTAGATCACGAGATTGGTGAGCGACTCACCCCGGGCGAGACGCTGAGTCTGCACGATGGTCGGCGGGGGAACCGGCTCGTAGCGCAGATAGGGCGCCGCTACGCTCGGCGTACCTGCAGACTCCAACAGCGAGCCCGTGCTCTGCAGCGAAGGACCGAAGCCGGCGAGATTCGCCGAGCGGAGACGGAACCGATAGGTGCGGCCGTAGCGAAGGCGTGGAAGCGATCCCGGGGTTACCGAGGTGACGATCTGTAGGCCAAGTTGTTCGTTGTACGGAGTGGTCTGGTCCACGGGCTGATTGGTGGTTGCTGCAAGCGTCCGGCCCGGCCGTGGTGCAACGAGACTCCACCCGGTCCACTCGAGAACCTGCTCCTGCACGAAGGTGTCGGCATCGGTCTTTCCCGGCTCGGCGCTCGCGGTTACACCGAGCGAGATCACGCCCTCGGTGAGATACAGCGGTCGTTCACCGGGAAGCCAGCCGTCAACGATGTTGTCGGGCACCGAGTACACCGCCTGGGCACTCACACTGCTGGGGAACAGGTTCACGGTGTAGTCCTGATCACGCTTGGTGATCGATCGCCACTTGCCCTCTGCGGAGTCCCAGACGTCCACTCGCCAACCACGGATGAGGTCTTCAGCGTAGAGCTCGACCCCATCACCCGACCCATCTGCTGCACCACCCGGAGCGCTCGCACCCTCCAGCAACGCTGCAGACCGCTTGAAATCGGCAACCACATCCAACGCGCGTCCGGCGCGCACGAGCGACAGTCCTCCCGAACGTGGGGCAGGCACATCCACCGTCGCCGGCGCGTTTCCCGGTGCCTCCTTGGCCACGATGCTGGCGGCGCGCGCAACCGAGTCGGCCAGACCCATGGCTTTGAGCGCAGTGCCCTCGACGTCGAGCGAGATCACCTGCCAGCCCTTCCCCGATGTCGGGTTGTAGGCGGATCGCAGATCGAGCGAGCCCGACACGCTGAGACGCTTGGTGTCCTTCGGCGCGGCGAGGAAGGAAGCGGCGTTCAGGCGGGTTCGGGGAAATGACTTCGTGCCGCTCACTTCGCCCACCCAGCCATCGGTTGCGTCCAGTTGGACGAATGACGAGTCGGCGAAGTTGCCCGATTCGAGAACGTCGGCCGCAGCCACCTCGTAGTCCATCACGAGCCCGAGGCGGCGCATGAGGTACGGATGATCCGCAAGCATCGCGAGGATTCGATGGAAGTCCAGACGCGGCGGGGTGATATCTGGGTTCGACAACATGTAGGCCACGCTCGTGCGCGGCTCCATGAACCGCTGCAACTGCATGTGATCGCCCAACGGACTCTCACCCGTGGCACTCGCATCAGGCCGCGATGAGCCATGCGGAATCACCTTGCTGAAGGGTGCTGATTCACCGGAGTTGAATCCCGCCGTGAAAAGCTTGTTGACCCGATCACGCGCCTGGGCATCGTTGATGCCGGTGAGCGACTTGAGCTTTCCGACGAGCACCGCCGGACTCGGTGAACGTGTCTCGTGCGACTGCGCAAGCTCGAAGAACAACTTGCTGTGGAACTCATGAAGCGGCACGACGGGATACGAGTGGAAACGCGAGGTCGCAAAGCGTGCAGCGAATGCCGAGCGAACGAATGCATCCACCGGGAGCGACCCCGGACTGCTGAACAGTTGTGTCCAGAGCTCGAGATCCGGGTCGGCCGAGATTCGAGTAGCCGAGACGTTCGAGAGCACCGAATACGCAGGACCGGCGGTCAGCGCCTTGAGCCGGACCGTCTTCATCTGCGCGGCGATGGTGGGCCACTCCACGAAGTCCGAGAACGACGAGAGATAGCTGCCCCCGCTCAGTCGAGGCGCCACGTGCACCGAGAAGCGGCGAGTGACACCTCCCGTGCCGGCGCGGCCAGCGGGCAGAACGGTGAAGACGACGGTTTGTGTGGTGGGCATGTGGATTCCTCGTCGCTCGCTCTGCCGCTCAGGCAAACGCCCCGACGTAGTCGTCGTAGTTCGTCTGCGACATCAAGTCGGCGTATCGGACCGGGCCGCCGGGAGCGGCGAGGGCCGAGGCCGATTTTCCGACTGACGCTCCCGTGCTGTTCCCCCCGAACTCTTTTTCGACGGTCATGGTGACGTCTTTCGAGAAGAAGGCGACCTCGACCGTCACGGTGAGTTCGGCCCGACCCTTCGCCACGCCGGGGGGCTTCACGTACGAAAGGGTGAGCAGGAACTCGATAGAGATCGTGATGATGCACAGCACCTCGACCCGGCCATTGAGACGCACGAAACCCGAGAGCTCGAGTTGCTCATCCGGATCGGTTCGCATACCGAAGTAGATGCCCGCCATCACGCTCACGCTGCCGCTGGCGATACCGATGTCGAACTGTGCTGCTGCACCGAACTCGAGGGAGATCTCGAGCGAACGAATGCCGTTGAGGCCCAACTCGATTCCGAAGAACCCGCTGCCACCGAAGATTCCGACGGTGAGGAGGAACGGACGGTCCTTGCGACTGACGTTGAACTTGGCCGTCATCGGATCCGAGTTGAACGGCAGCGTGATCAGCATGCCCACTTCGAGGTTGGACAGCGAGAACACGCCCACGGCCAATGTGGGCAGACCGAGCGTGAATCCGACGGCCACCTTGCTGGAGGACACATCGAAGATCGGGTTGAACTGGAGGCCCGAATCCTCGAGCGGCACCACATCGCCACCACTCGCGCTCGGGAGACTGTTGAACAATCCGCTCTCGGGTGCGAGGTACCGGCGCAACTCCATGATGTATTCGAGCGCGCCCTTGAACTCCACGTTCGCCAGGTTCGGTTCCACCTTGGCACCCGCGCCCGTCTTGGCCGAGAACGTGAGCGACGAGAACTGCAGGGTGATAAAGCCGAACTCGTCGATGCCAATGAGATTCACCCGGAAGTTCTTCAACTCGGCCCGGGCCTCGGCCTTGGTCTCGAGCTTGGACAGACTCGGCGACGACGTGAAGTCCGACGCACTCACGTCGTACTTCACCGTGGCCTCTGCGGCGATGATCAGTTCCGAGTTCGGACCCTCATCGGTGAAACTGTTCTGGAAGATGTCGAGCGGCGAGTTCTTGAGATTGGTTGTCGACCACCGATACTTGATGGTCATGCCGATCGGGATCTTCTGACTCTTCCCCAGAACCGTGACGGTCTTGTAGATGATCTCGGTGGTGAGACCAGGAATCTTGGGCTGTTCGAGATCGATGCTCGGCAGACTCGAACCACCACTGAACGCGCCCAGGATGTCGGGGAGTTCGATGCCGCCGAGGATCTTCGGGAATCCGGAGAACCAATCGGCCGGATTGAAGTTCAACTTGCCGCCCACACCGCTGATGAGATCGGGCAACGACCCGAGGCTCGGCCAATTCCCCCCGAAGGTTCCGAGTACCGCCGAGAGTCCCGTGAGGCTGAAGTTCGGCGAGATCAATCCGCCGATCTGGCTGAGATCGGGAAACTCGATGTCGAGACCGGCGATGCTGGGCAGATCGAGGGACGGAATCGAACCGAGGTCGAACATTCGGGCGAAGACCTTGCCCACGGCATTCAGGTCCCCGAATCCCGAGCCGAGGTACACGTCGGGGAAGCGGAAACCGAACACGCCACCGATACCCGCAAGATCGCCGAGGCCATCGAGTTTGATGGCGGCGAAATCCATCGCGGGGAACGAGAGACCCTCGCCGAGGAGATCGCCGAGCAAATCGCCGAGTTGGCCGAGATTCAAGAGCCCCTTGAACGAGATGCCGAATGTAGGGAAGCTCGTCTTGCCCACGGTGTCCTCGCCGAACTCCGGCGCAAAGCCGATTCGCAACCCGTCGAGTTTGATGAGTCGGAAGTTGGCGTTCGGGTAGGCGTCGTAGGCATTGGCGAGCGCATTCCTGTTGGCCAACGACGGATCGACATACGTCGCCCGGGCAAACGCCAGTGGGATCTGGACCTGATGCTGTTGGCCCAACTGGTCGGTGACCGTGCATGACCACCGAAACACCTCACCGCCGATCGTGGGGAAGTACGCGCTGGGTTGTACTGCGGTTCCACCAATGTCGGTCTTGGCGATGGGCGGTGTGCTCTCGGTGTCGATCGTGATGGTGGTGAAGGGGAATCGGCGACCGAACTCGTCGTCACCGCCGTAGGTGCGGTGCTTCTCCTTCACGACGATGAAGGTGTACGTGTGCAGGTACGCCACCGGTCCAGTCGATGCGCCAGTGCCCGTCGGTGTGATGAACACTCGCTCGGACACCGTGACTTCGGCGGCACGATGCAACGTGGGGTACAGATACCCCTCGTACACGACCTTCACGAAGTAGTCGCGACCCGCAAAGGCCCGGTGCACGTAATTGATCAGGCCGAGGTTGTAACCGTTGCCGATGTGCTTCTCGAAGTCGCCCGACATGTCCACGGTGGCGCCGATACTCGACATGCGGAACCGTTTGGCCCGCAGCGCAGGCGGAGTGGGTGCGTACGGGTTCGGCTTGTAGGTGGTCTGCCCGACGAGTTGCCAACGGTCGTACGAGCCGGGCAGCGTGACGAATCCGAGATCGGGTGAGGCGATCGGTGGCGACGTCTCCTCCGGAGCGTTGAGCGGGTCGTAGTCGGGTGAGTTCGTCCACACGGCACGCAGGTCCGCGTCGCCGTACCCAGACCATGAGTCGTAGTCGAGATCGTTCGGTGTAACACGATCAGCGCCGAAATCGACAAAGCGAAGGTTCACATCGCGCAGGGCCGATGACCACACTTCGGTTCGCCCGCCGTGGGTCACCGGAGTGAGCGAGTGCAACCACCGTCCGAACGATGTGGGCGTAAGGATCAGCCCATAGGGAAACTCGATCGCGGTTTCGGGCGCGTGATCGCCCACGAGTAGCGAAT
This sequence comes from Actinomycetota bacterium, assembly GCA_017853685.1. Lineage (GTDB taxonomy): Bacteria > Actinomycetota > Acidimicrobiia > Acidimicrobiales > Ilumatobacteraceae > WLJO01. The sequence goes on from JAFMJD010000009.1 coordinate 22,794, forward strand.
AGGACGCTCCTGCTCTCGGCTCGGCAAGCGGCTTCACTGACGGACCGGCCACGACTCCCGGTGTCCACACCCGACCGACGTCGGCTTCGGCCACCAGTGCAGGAGTGAACGCTCGGCTCGTCCAGTTGAGCAAGCCCGATTCGGTGAAGGGCACATCTGCCGCCGTGGGGTCGATCTCGAAGGCAAGACGACTCGGCGACCCGATGCGTGAGCGCAATGGCAACGCACGGTGCCAGCGCTTCGTGGCTCCGCTCCCGGTGGCGTACGGCACGCCGGCTTTCGGTGCAGCCGGACTGCCATCGGGATAATCGCTTCCGGCTGGATCCTGGAAGTGCAGTGCCTCTTCGGCCACGTGCTGGGGAGGGAACTCCACCACGATGTACGCGGCACGACTTCCGTACTCCTTGGTGAGTCGTTCGGGCGACCCGGTCACCTGCAGGTTGTAGAAGGTGAAACGGAGATCGATGAGATCTGCGGCGCGCGAGAACGTGAACGTCCATGACGTCGGATTGTCGAACAGCGGCAGAGCGGGGCCGACGCTGCGAGCCGGTTCGCGTGCTGCCGCAGCAGCCAGTTCTGCCGGCGAGATGATGGTGGCTCCGGCGCCACCGGCCATCAACGCGAGGAATCTGCGTCGTGACTGGGGCGCGACGAACTCATTCGGCTCGGCCTCGGGCCGATCGGCATCTCCACCTGCCATCGTGTCCAGCTCCCCTCGCTGACGCTGCCATCACCCTAATTCACCGGCGACGACGGTGCGTCGGACGACGGGCGACGGGCGACGAAGCGGCGCAGCTCAGCACCGATCACAGTTCGACCCGTCGGTTGCGTTGGAACGCCTCATGACGACCACACCCGACTTCCCCATCTCCATCGAGCACCGCCACAAACCCTCCCGGCCCGACGTCGTTCGGGCCATGGGAGCGGTGGTGGGTGCTGCGGTGGGCGACGCGCTCGGAGCACCCTTCGAGTTCGCGATGGCGGGTGAGTTCGGCCGACGCTTTGCTGCGCCGGTGATCGGCGGTACCGGCGAGATGGTGGGCGGCGGCGTGTTCGGCTGGGCTCCCGGTGAGTTCACCGACGACACCCAGATGGCGATCGCCCTCGCCGAGGCACTGTTGGCGCACGGCGGATATGACCCTGACCGGGTATGGGAATGGTTCCGCACGTGGGTGGAGACCGCCCGTGACGTCGGCACCCGAACCGGTGCCTCGCTCGCCCACGCCGATTGGCGTTCGGTGCCCCGGAACACCTCGCACAGTGCGGGCAACGGAGCGCTGATGCGCGCCTTCCCGCTGGCGCTGGCCTTCGGTGGGGCCGACCGGGAAACCACCCGGGCGGTGGTGCTCCACCAAGCGGCGCTCACCCACCCCGACGAATCCGCCGGGTGGGGAGCATGGATCGCCGTCGAGATGATCCGTTCGGCGATCCGGGGCGGCGACGCGCTCGCCGAGATCGATGGACTGCTCGACGACATGCCCGATGAGCTGTCGGCGCAGTTCGCTGCACTGCTCAGCCCGCGCTGGAAGCCGGGCGACTCCGCTCCCTCGAACGGGTCGGTGTGGGGATGCCTTGCCGAGGCCGTGTGGGCAGTGCGCTCCACCGACTCCTACGAGGCCGCCATCACCGCAGCGATCGATCTCGGTGGCGACACCGACACGGTGGCGTGTGTGGTGGGCGCCATCGCCGGAGCGATGTACGGCATGCAGGCGATCCCGTCTCGCTGGGCCACCTATGTGCACGGGTCGCTCGACACTCCCACCGGGCGTCGCTCCTACTCGCTGTTCGACCTCCAGAACCTCGCCCGACGACTCATGGGATTGGCCGTCAAGCCCGATACGCCTCCCGAGACACCGGCGGGGCCGATGGAGGTGGCTCCTTCGCTGCATGCAGCGGACCTCTTGGGTGCGGCGAGTGTGCCCACCGACTGGGCCGTGGTGTCACTGTGCCGAACCGGCGACCACTTCACTGCACACCCGGTGCGCCGCAACATCTACCTCATCGACGAAGAGGGCGACCACAACCTGTCGATCGGTGATGCAGTGCGCGACGCCGTGGATGCCATCGATGCGTTCTTGGCCGAGGGGCGCAACGTGGTTGTGCACTGCCACGGTGGGCGCAGCCGCACCGGGCTCGCGCTGAAGGCCTGGGCGATGCGCGCGTTCGGATACGACGAGCGTGCCGCACACGAGTGGCTCGAGGCCGCGTGGCACCGCTATCAGGACTACAACCGTGACTTCCTCGATTTCCTCCACTCGGAGTGGACGCCACAGGTCGGCTAGCCAGCGGCGCGCTTGCGTGGATCGGCCGGGAACGCCGGCGCGGCAACCAGACGCTCGCTGATGCGCGCACAGCTCTCCACCAACTCCTCGAGTTGTGAACCGAGGCTGCGCACGAGACCGGCTTGCCCGTCGTCGGTGACGGCTTCGAGTCGTTCGCGCGCTACGCGCCCCGACTCGGTCAACATGCCATCGCGTACCCAACCACGCTCACCGAGCGATGCCGCAGCGGCTGCGATGCGCTCGGGTGCGAACCCCCGCGTGCCGCTGTACTCGCCGAGCGGGTAACCGAGCCAGAGCTCGGTGAACACGTTCATCTCCACGGCGTCGAGTCCCCACGAGACTCCCGCCGCGAGGTGCACATCGCCGCGGTGTTCGCGCACCAGCTCGGCCGCTCGCCACAGCCGACCCGCCGGTGTCTCGGGCCGCGGCAGTGAACGCAGTGCCGCGAACAACGGCCGGCCCATCGGATCGAGACCATCGATCGCTGCGAGCAATGCATCGGCGAGTGGTGCCGCTTCGGCATCGGTGACGTACTGCCCAAGACTCTCGCTCGCGCCCAGTGCACGTGCATGCAGCACGTCGTCACGCGATGCTGCGGCCACACCCTGCTCGTACACCGCGGTGAGCAGACCCGGCTCGAACACCCCGAAGGTGGCGACCACTACTGACGCCGACGGTGTTCCGAGTGCTGCTGCTCGTCCCCACACGTACGCATCGAAGAAGCCGAGTCCGAGCCCTGCGAGCCGCTCCATGGGCGGTCGTGACCACCAGCCGTGGGTTGCGATGGGCTCGAGCGCGTCGCGCAAGCGTCGGGCCACAGTTGCGGGCACCACGGGCTCGGGGATCGGTTCGGCGGCGGGGACGAAGAACACCGCCACGACATCGTCGTAGGTCATGCAGCGATCCTGCCAGAGCGCAACACGCCGCGCTCCGGTCGACGCTCTTCGTTACTTGTCGCGCAATTCGCGCCGAAGGATCTTGCCGGTAGTGGTCTTGGGCAACTCGTCGACGATCTCGACCTGACGCGGATACTTGTAGGCAGCCATACGTTCCTTGCAGAACGCGATGATCTCCTCGGGTGTTGCCGTGGTGCCCGGCTTGAGCGACACGAACGCCTTCACGGACTCGCCTCGGTACTCGTCGGGCACACCGATCACCGCAGCCTCACGCACCGACGCGTGACCGTACAGAACGTCTTCCACTTCGCGGGGCCACACCTTGTAGCCCGAGGCGTTGATCATGTCCTTCTTGCGATCGACGATGTAGAACCAGCCGTTCGCGTCCATGAATCCCACGTCGCCGGTGTAGAGGCGACCGTTGGGGATGGACTTCTGGGTCTCCTCGGGCTTGTTCCAGTAGCCGGCCACCACCTGGGGCCCCTCGGTGACGATCTCGCCGATCTCGCCGGTCGGCATCTCCTGGCCGTCCTCGCCGATGATGCGCACCACTGTGTTGAAGATCGGTACTCCCACCGAGAGCGCACCCGAGGTGGGATCCACCGGGGTCTCGGCGTACAACGGCACGCCGTGCGACGGCGATGTGGTCTCGGTGAGTCCGTAGATGTTGTGGATCTGATGACCGAATCGCTGCTTGAACGCATCGGCGATCGCCGGTGCGATGGGTGCGCCACCCGAATAGATCTTGTGGAGCGACGCCAGGTCCTCCGGGGTGACACCGGGAGTGTTCGACAAGGCGATGAACACTGTGATGGCACCCACCGTGAAGGTGGGGCGATGTTCGCGGATGGCATCGAGCATCACATTGGGCTCGAACCGGTACGCCAACACGAGTGTGGCGGGCAACAGGAACGAGATCGTGATGTGGGCGATGAGCCCGGTGATGTGGAACAGCGGTGCCACGCCGAGCACGACCTCGTCGGAGGTGAGACTGATCCAGTCCCGATAGGCCTGCGAGTTGAACACCACGTTGCCGTGGGTGTTCATGGCTCCCTTCGGGACACCCGTGGTTCCCGACGTGTACGTGAGGAACGCAACATCACTCGGTGCGAGCGACACCGCCGGGTTGGTTGCCCCGCGGTGCGCCTCGATGAGACCGAGCATGTCGATGGTTCCGTCGTGACGCTCACGATGCACATCTTTGAACAGTCGGGCATCGTTGCGCGTCTGGTACTCCAACTCCGATGTGGTGATCACCGTGCGCACCGCGGTGCCGGGAATCACCTCACGCGCCACCTGCCCGTACAGGCTCTCGAGGCACACCAACACCGTTGCGCCCGAGTCCTTGAGCATGTAGTCCAGTTCGCGTTGACGGTTCATCGGGTTTACCGACACCATCACACCGCCCGCTTTCCAGGTGCCGAGCATGGCGATGAGGAACTGCGGGATGTTCTGCAAGTAGACGGCAAGCCGATCGCCGGCACGAAAACCGTTCGACAGCAACCCGGCCGCGAATGCGGTGCTCTGTGCATCGAGATCGGCCACGGTGAGCGTGGCATCGAAATACTTGATGGCGATGTGTTCGGGCTTGCGCTGTGCCGCAGCCCGGAACATGTCCAGTGCATTCGTGAACTCGGGTGTGATGTCCGTGGGTGTCCCGGCTCGGTAGCTGCGGAGCCAGGGGCGATCGGCTGCCGTCGTCATTGCAGTTCTCCTCTGCGTGCTGATGGAAGTGGTCGTGGTTTAGAGTCGCTACTTGATGGTGATCGGATTCACCGGCGCACCGGTTCCGCTCACCACCTTGAGCGGGGCTGCTGCGTACAGGAAGGTGTACTGCTTGTCCTGCGCGCAATCCTCGCCGAGCGGGTCGAGGTCGACGATTTCGGTGAAAAGCACCCCGAGATTGCGCATGAGCGCGCAGTGCAGCGGGAGCGCAACACCGCTTGCGGGATCGTAGGTGACCTCGTTGGCGATGGTGTCGGTGACGAGATTCGGGATCTCCATGTCCTGGAACCACTTCACCAACTCGGCGCTGTGCGTGAGTCCCGGCTCGACGAAGTCCTGGTAGAATTTCTCGCGGCCGTACTTATAGAACGTGCTGATGAACCCGGTGCGGATGAGCAGCACGTCGCGCTTCTCGATCTCGGTTCCCTGCGCACGAGCACACGCCATGAGGTCTTCGTGCGTGAAGGTCTCTCCCTTGTCGAGTGCCTCCTTGCCGCGGAAACGCGCCATGTCCAACAGGATCCCGCGACCCACCACACCTTTCTCGGCGATCGGGAGCACCGACGCCTTCGTGAGGCCACCGATGGTGGAGTTGGCGTCGTAGCCGTTGTAGATGACGCCGTCGTACCAGACGTGCCCAAGTGCGTCGTACTGCGTGGATCCCTGCAGGAACGCCGTGATGAAGTCGTCGGCATAGTGCAGTCCGCCCGGGAACTGGGGGGCCTTGTCGCCATGCCACGATCCCTCGTCGAACACCATCAGTCGTTCGGCACCGCGCCGGCCGGGCCACACGGGGTCACCCGCCGGATCACACATGCGCACCTGCAGGGTGTGCACCTTGCCCTGCTTCACGTGGCGAATGCCGCGCATCACCTGGGCGGCATCGAGGTAGTTCAGCGCACCGATCTCGTCGTCGGGCCCCCACTTGCCCCAGTTCTTCGGCGAATCCTTGAGCAGTTCGCCCATCGACGGCACAACAGTCATCGGTCAACCCTTTCGGTTCAGTACCGAACGATCGCTCGGTAGACCGGGACGATACGATGCCTTTCCCGCGATCGTCAAGGGTCAGCGCCGCGTGAGGGCCGGACCGTCGTATCCCATCAGGCCCAGGGCGAACCCGACGTAGCGACGAGCCACTTCCTCGGGTGAAGACGAATGGCCAGGGCGGTACCACTGCGGAATCGCCACGCACATCGTGGTGACGGCTCGCGAGGCATCGTGGGCGTGCGATACCCGGAAACTGCCGGCCTCGACGGCGGCGTCCACCTCGGCATCCACCATGCGCTGCTGGGTGGTTCGCAGCCGCACGATGCGGGTCCGGTTGTCGGGCTCGAGGCTGCGCATCTCGCTCGCCCCGATGAAGGCGAGGTCACGGCGGTGGCAGTGATACAGCACCAGACACTCGATGAGCAGTGAAAACGCCCGCACGGGGTCGCCGGCGCCTTCGTGGCGGGCGGCCTGACTGCGCCACAGGAGGTCGTCCATGGTCACATCCAAGAGGCCCACCAACATGTCCTGCTTGGTGGCGAAGTGGTGGTACATGCCCGGCACCGACAGCCCTGCCCGCCGGGCGATATCCCGCACGGTGGCACCGTGGTACCCGGTCTCGACAAAGGCGCCAGCCGCAGCAGCAAGTACTGGGTCCAGCTCGACTTCGCCGTATTCACGCCAGTCCGCCACGGAGTCCCCCGCCTGTTGTTGCCGCCCGCCCGTTGCCGCAGGATCCCCCCCGTGCGACCCGCAGCACCATAGCAGCACCAGCGACCTATCGCTCGGTCGGCGAGCGACCGATCGGTGAACTCTGTTCAGAGTAGCCCGACGGACTCGCCCCGGCACCTTTTGCGCCGTCGGGCACCGCACGGCACATCGCTCGACAACCACGTGTCCTGTCACAAAGTGCGCGAACGGGAGTCGATTTCACTGAATGGCCACTCCATCGATCCCCGTATTGTCGGAAAGACAACGCCCGCGCATGAGCCGAAAGGGGGCCGTCATGGACGAGCAGCCTGACGCGCTCTCCGAGTTTGCCCGAGCGGCGTTCGCCTGGCTCGACACACCCGCCGCAACGCGACTCGCGAACAGGCTCATCCATCGCTACAGGCTCTTTCTCGAACCCGACGATGTGCTGAACGAGGCACGATTGCGCGTCTGGCGACGGACCGCAACTGAGCACGCCGACCTCGTGAATGCGCCGGCGTATTGCAGCACGGTGATTGCAAACATCGTGAAGAAGATCGAACGCGGTGCCGAACCGAGAGACGTCGATGAGGAGCTCGTGTGGCAGCCGGGACCCGGCGCCGCCGTGCCGCAGGAGTCCGACTCCGCCGAGTTTCTCGATGACCTGCGGGCCGGTGTGGAGACAAGCGGTGAGCAACCATGGGTGGTGTCCGGTGCACTGACCGCCATCACCCTCACCCTCTACGACACATGCGACCTGCGCGGTGTCCCCCAGCCGGCCGGAAGGGCGCAGCAGGCGCGGATGTGGGCGGGACTGTGGTTCTCGGGCAAACGCGACGGATTCTTCGCGAATCAACAGGCGGATCACCCACGCATCCGACAGGCAAGAGCGCGTGCATGTTCACGGATCGCCGACCTCTTGGATCGCGTCACGCTGACGATGCGGGGGCAGCGATGAACCTCGCACTCTTCGACAACGCGCTCACCGTCCACGGCGGCACCGATGAATACGACGTCGTTGCACAACCATCCGGCCCTGCGGGCGTAAACGTGTTGCCGCTGCAACATCTGCGCATCCGATTCGACGCGGCTGATCCGCTGCTGATGTGCGGCCTCGACGTGAGTGCCTCCATCAGCATCAAGACTCTGGGGTACTTCATCGGTTTGGATCGCGCTGAACAGGTGCTCGAGCGTCGCCCCACGCCGTCGATGCGATCAAGGAACATCGATGCGCTCCAGCCCACCCCACGATCACTCCGGACCGGGGTACGAGAGGTGATCAGCGATCTGTCATTCGCCGCAGCACTGCACTCGCACAGTGAGGACACGGCGCTATCCGACCTCACGCGCGCTGCGGCAGCACTCGAGCTCGCAGTGACCTGTAGTCGCCTGGACGACTTCGGTGTTCCGGGCCTGATCGACACGCGGAGCGACGCCGTGTCGCGTGCAGCGGAGATGCTGCGGGCCTCCGGGGACGAGATCGACACCCTGGTGGAGGATGCGCCCGACTTCGCGCGACGTCTGGCGCAGCTGTGCCGGGCGATGGGCCTGAGCGACCGAGTATTCGCACGTACCGCCGAGTACGTCGAGCAGGCGTTGCGACCCGACGACGACTGGTACGAGTTCGGTGCCGACGCCTCGAGGGCGAACATCGCGTTGAGCTCGATGCCGGACACCCCGATGCTCGCGGCCCGCATGGCTGCTCCCTCCGAGCGCGCCAGATCAGTATCTGATCTGCATCTCGTCCAACCTGCAGTGGAACTGTTGCGCGGCGGACGCCTCGTGGTGCGACCCGAGAACGAACGCATCACCTCCGATGCCTGCTGGGTGCGCGTACTGCGCGGCGGCACCTTGTCGGTGCTTGCGCTCGCTCCTGCGCGCCGTGTAGCCGGCGGTTGGCTCGCCGAGGCTCTGGTCGAACCGGGTCTCACGCTGGACGATCTCGAGATCGATGTGGTGGAGCGCCCGGTTCTGCCGGAGTCGTCGTTGACACGTGCGCGGCGGGCGGTGGCGCTCGGTCGAGAGGCGGTTGCGCTGGCGGTGCTCGACGAATCGCCGGCGGCACGAGACCTGTGGCGCGAGTGCGCACACGCATGGGACGAACTCGGCGACCGCCAACGCACACGGCGCGCGATGGCCTATGCACAGAGCTCGATGCCCCAGCGCACTGCGGCACTCGCTGAGTACATCGCCTACGCCAGCGATCTCTGATCCGTTCGCGCGCAACGCTCTGCGAGCGAGAGCTCTGCCATCCATCGGGGGCACCCATCACACCGTGCGCCATTGCGTGCGTTGTCGTCCTCAGAACACGAACCATGCCCAGTTGGGCTCACGAAAGGAACCACCATGAACGCTCTTTCCCTCCTCGAGAACGCATCGATCGGCTACCCCATCACCCGAGGGGGTGTCTCACTGTTTCCGGTCTACATCCGCATCAAGGACGCACTCATCACCACCGGACCGGCCACGGGCGTCATCATCACCGAGCGCCCCGACGCATCCGTGCCCTCGCTGGTGGTGCACAACCCCACGGGTTCACCGGTGCTGCTTCTCGAGGGTGAGACCGTGTCAGGCGGACGACAGAACCGCGTGCTCAACGTGAGCGTGCTCGTGCCGGCCGGGGCAACCGTGGACATCCCGGTGTCCTGCGTGGAGCAGGGCCGGTGGGGCGGTGGCCGCGAGTTCGACCGCAGCCCGTCGCTCGCACCGCGTCGCGTTCGTCGGGAGAAACTCCACGGCGTCAATCGGCACGTGGCCGAGGGCGGACACAAGTTCTCGGACCAGGGCGCCGTGTGGCACGTGGTGAACAACGAGTTGAACCGACTGGGAGTGAACAACGACACCCACTCCCTGCTCGACACCGAGCACGTGATCCAGCAGCGACACGACATCGCGGCCGCAGTGGATGCGTTGGTGCAGTGCGGTCCGCTCCCCGGACAGTGCGGGGTGATTGTTGCCCACGCTGGTCGCATCGTGAGTGCGGACGTCTTTGCGAATCCCGACCTGCTGGCATGCCAGTGGTCGGCCATCGTGCAGGCTGCCATGCTCGATGCACCGGGCCCCGAGGTGCACGGACGGCCCTCGGCCAGCAAGGCGTTGTCGTTCCTCCGCAAGTTCTGCAGTGGTGAGGCACGGCTGGCCCCGGGCGTGGGCCTCGGCCGTGAGCATCACGTAGCGGCGAAGCGTCTCGTCGGCCAGGCACTCGTGTGGGACGACGTCTTGGTGCATGCCAGCGCATTTGCGAGCGCAGCGTGACCAAGCGCAAGACCAACGCGGTGAGTCGCGTCTTCTTCAACGACACGTACACGGCCTGCGCGTACCGGTGGGATACCACGCGCAAGTCGGCATGGATTGCCGAGGCCCTGCGGGTCCGGCCGATCGACGGTGTCGTCCTCGACGATCCCTCATCGTTCACGGACACCGCAGAGGCCATCGTTCGACGAGTGCACGAGTCGACATACGTGGATGCCGTCCGCTCCGGCGAGCCGGCTGACCTTGCGGCGTCGCAAGGCTTCACGTGGGATGCGGGCTTGTACCCCACGGCGATCGCCCACTCGGCCGGGCTCGTGGCTGCAACCGAACGCGTGCTGCGACACGGCGATCCCTGGGCTGGAAGTCTGTCGTCGGGCCTGCACCACGCGTCGTTCGAACGCGGCAAGGGGTTCTGCACCTTCAACGGCCTTGCGGTTGCCGCACAACATGCATACGACCTCGGTGCACGACGCATCCTGGTGATCGACTTCGATGCGCACTGCGGTGGCGGCACGTACTCCACCACGCGACACCTCCCGGTCACCCAGATCGATGTGTCATGCGAGTCATACGACCGTTGGCGACCCGTCGACACGGACCTGAGCAGCGAGCTCATGGATGCTCAGGTGGACAACTACCTCGACACGATCCGCAGAGCGCTCGAGCGCGCAACGACCCTCGGGCCCTGGGACTTCGTGATCTACAACGCAGGCATGGACCCCCGGAACTCCGGGGTGCCGGCCGAGCAACTGGCCGAGCGTGAGCGACTCGTTGCGCAGTGGTGCACCGCACCCACCATCGTCACTCTGGCCGGTGGGTACACATCGAACATCTCGGAGCACCACCTCGTGTCATTGCACCGGAGCACCTTCGAGGCATTCGCGACACATGCGTCGAGGGGCTGCACCGTGGCGTGACGCCCGTCCCCGCACGCGCAGCACCCCGGGTCCACCGACCCGGGGTGCTGACTCGTTACTCGACGCTGCGGACGAAGGTGCTGATTACACCCACGTGAAGGTTGCGTACGACGACGTGTTCGTGTTGATCGACACCGCCATCGCGCTCGCCACCTCGGCAGTCACGGTGGGGTCGACGGTGCCCGAACTGGTGACGAGCGCACAGCTGAGCGTGCCGGTCACCAACTGGCCGAGTGCGGCGTGCACCACGATCTGGCCGCCCGGCATGTATCCGTCGTCACCGTTATAGACGATCGGCGAGCGACTCTCGCCGGAGCTGATGCCGGTCCCCGAGGCGAAGGAACACTTCACGTATCCCACCCAGAGACCCGCTCCCGCTGAGCGTGTGGACGACACGTTGATGGCCACCGTGATGAACCCGGTACCGCTGGCGGGTTGCGCCGTCATCATGTCCACACCATCGGCATCGACGGTTCGATCGGGTCCGTCGACGGCAAGCGAGCCGTACGTGATCCCGTCCGGTCCGGCTGCGCCGGTGTCGCCACGATCACCCTTGGGACCCGTCGCACCCGTCGTGCCAGTAGCACCCGTCAGACCCTGACTACCCGAAGCACCCTGCACGCCCGTATCGCCACGATCACCCTGCGGACCGGTGTCACCCGTGACACCCGCACCCGTCGGACCCACCGCACCGGTGTCGCCAACATCGCCCTTGTCGCCCTTGGCACCCGTCGCACCCGTCGTGCCAGTAGCACCCGTCAGACCCTGACTACCCGAAGCACCCTGC
>JAFMJD010000107.1 GCA_017853685.1 Actinomycetota bacterium
GGCGTTGCCAAACTCAACTCGCCCGGATTCATCGACTTCGATAGTGCCGGCAACCTGTACATCGCCGACTACGGCAACAACGTCATCCGCAAGATTGCTGGCGGCACCGGCACCGGCATCATCACCACCATCGCCGGCACCGGCACGCGTGCATACACGGGTGACGGAGGTCCGGCATTGAGCGCAGACATCGGCGGTCCGTGGGGGCTCGATGGGCGCGGAGGCACCCTGTACATGTCGGACTACAACAGCCATGCAATCCGCACGGTTGTGCTCGCCACGGCTCCCGTCCTTCCGCCGACGGGCGCCAACACCACCGAACTCGTCTGGCTCGCCACCGCGTTGTTCACGGCTGGAGCGGTGCTCGTCGCCACCCGGCGCCGCGTCGCTCTCTGACCTGAGTTCTGATCATCGGTCGTGCTGCGTCACACGCTCAACCCGTGTGACGCAGCACGAACTCGCACATCTCGGTGATGGCCAGCGCTGCATCGGCAGACTCTGCTCCACAGTCCACCCACGTCACCACATCATCGGGATAGTTCGCCCCGTACTGCATCCGCCACGGGCCGTTCAGGATCCAGATGTGCTCGGCATCCGGGTACTCGGTAAGTGTCACCGACACACCCGCGGCCTTCGCCGCCGCAGCAATACGCACGCTGTCGTCGTGACACGCATCGTTGCCCGCTGCCTGCAACAGCAACGGGTTCAGCCCCGTGAGGTCTCGGTACACCGGTGAATGACGCGGATCCCGTGGATCGATACCACCCGGCGACAGGAACGTGCGTGAGAGATACTCCACCAACTCCTTGCGCACATCGTGACGGTTGCGCCGAGGATCCTCGAGCGACGGCGTGTTCATCGCCACATCGGCCCACACACTGTTGAGCATCCCGCACGCAGGCTGCGGTAGACCGAGATCACGCGCGTCGGCCATCAACGACAGCGAGATCGCACCACCCGCCGAGTCACCGGCCACCGCCACCTTGCCCGGCGCGAATCCACCCGGACCGATGAGGTGCCGATACACCGCAAGTGCATCCTCGTGTGCAGCAGGGAACGCGAAGCGCGGTGCCAGTCGATAATCGGCCGCCACCACCCGACAGCCGAGGCCCAGTGCAAGGCGGGTCGACGCACGCCGCGCCCAGGCAGCGAGCCCACCCGAGTAACCGCCACCGTGGAAGTAGGCCACCACCAGATCCGGGCGGGTGACCCCCGCAACGGGTGCCGTCCACTCGACCGGCACACCACCCAGTTCGTCCCGGGTGAAAGTGACCCCTTCGGGCTCCACGATGAGCGGGGCGAAGAACTGCTCCTGCATCGCAATCTGTTGGGCGAGTTGCTGGGCGAGTTGCTGGGTCGGGTCACTCATGGCCCCACTGTCGCGCACCGCTGACGATCTCCCCAGTGCCACCCGGCGCCACCCGGGGCCACCCGCAGCATCCCCGAGTCCCCGCACACCTGAACACCCGCACCTCCCCGACACCTCCCCCACACCTCCCCCGCACCGTCATCGCCACGGATCCCCGGCGTTCAGTATTCTTGTGACCGCCTGACTACTCAGCGTGGCGTCCGGGTCGGTCGACCGACCCCCATCAGGAGACGAGATGACGAACCTGCACACCCACCTGCACACCCGTACTGCAACCCGCCGGCCCTGGCGACGCACTGCCGCTGCGCTCGCCCTAACGGGCGCAGTAGCCAGTGCTGTGCTGGTGGCGCCCTCGGCCGACGCGATCTCGCCATCGAGCACACCGTCGTGGGCACGGCAGTTCGGCACCATCGAGAGCGACCAAGTGGTCGATGTGGCAGTGAGCCGAACCGGAGTGGTGTATTCCGTCGGCTACACCGCAGGCAGTTTGTCGGGCACCAGCAAGGGGCTCGCCGACATCTGGGTGGCGCGCCACAACACCTCGGGCACGCGCCGCTGGACCCGACAGTTCGGCACGTCGTCCATCGAGTACGCACACGGCATTGCGGTGTCACCACTCGGTGAGATCTTCGTGATCGGCGCCTCCGAAGGCTCGCTCGTGGGCACCAACTCGAACCCCGGCTACACCGATGGGTTCATCGCGAAGTACGACCAGTACGGCCGCCGCAGTTGGATTCGACAGATCGCCTCCAGCAACGGCGGCGACGATGACCCGACCGCGATCTCCATCAACAGCAGTGGCGAGATCTTCGTGGCCGGCACCACCACCGGTGACCTCACCGCACCTGGGGCGAATCAAGGCGGCGCCGACCTCTGGCTCGCGCGCTACGACCGAAACGGCAATCGTGCGTGGATCCAGCAGTACGGAACGAATGCAGATGACCTCACCACCGCGGTCACCGCCGACAGCACCGGCCGCGTGTTCGTGGTGGGCGAGACCGAAGGCAGTTTCCCCAGCACCACACCCAATGCCGGAGCGCGTGACTTCTTCATGGTCGGGTTCGACCGCAACGGCACGGGTCAGGGCACCTTCCAGTGGGGCACCGTCGAGTTCGACTCACCCCAAGGTGTCGTCACCGGCCCGAGCGGTGAGGTGTACGTCGCTGGTTTCACCGACGGCACCGTGGCCACACAAACGAGTGCGGGCGGACGCGATGCGGTGCTGTTCCGCATCGACCTCGACCCTGCTCCCGAGATCTCGTGGGCGAAACAACTCGGCACCGACCTCAGCGACGAATGGGCCGACATCGCCGTGCGCGGCACCGCTGTATACGTGGGCGGCCACTCGGTCCGGAGCCTCGCACAGCCCACCGCAGGTGGCTACGACTTCGTGGCAGCCCGCTTCGACACGAATGGTGCGCGCAAGTGGATCGACCAGTTCGGCACGAACGGAAACGACTTCACGGCTGCAGTCGCCGTCTCGAGGTCGGGCGATCTCTACCTCGCTGGCGGAACGGAAGGCACCCTCGCCGCGACGAACGCAGGCAGCAACGACGCAGTCGTGGTTCGCTACAGCGCTGCACGCAACAACTCGTGGGTCACCCAACAAGGCAGCGTGGAAAACGACTACTTCTACGGAGTCACCGTCGCAACCAACGGCGCCGTGTGGGCCACTGGCACCTCAGCCGGTGCCGAGTGGGGCTCACCCGAGGGTGGTCTCGATGTGATCCTTGCCAAGTACGACGGCGCCGGTAACGCGCTCGGAGTGTTCCGCTTCGGTACACCGCAGACCGAGTATGCGCTCGCGGCTGCCGCCGGACCATCGGGAAGCGTGGTGGTAGTGGGCACGACGGGCGGCGATCTCGCCGGCATCAACGGTGGTGTGAGCCTCGGTGACTACGACGGCTTCATCGCCATGTTCGACACCAATGGCGCGCTCTTGTGGAAGCGCCAGGTGGGAAGCATCTACTTCGACACGTTCTCGGCCGTCACGGTGAGTAGCACCGGCGACGTCTACGCGACAGGCACCTTCGGTGGATCGGTCGAGGGACTCACGTGGCTCGGCGAGAGCGATGTGGTCATTGCCAAGTACGACAAGAACGGTGTTCGCAAGTGGCTGCGTCAGACCGGCACACCGGGCGCCGATTACGCGAACGGCATCGGCGTTACGCGCACGGGCGCCGTGTACGTGGCGGGCAACACCGATCACACCTTCGCCACACCGTCCACCGGAACCGTGAGCCTGCCGTTCGTGATGCGTTACACCACGGGAGGAACACGGCGGTGGGCGCGTCAGTACAGCGTCACGGATGGTGCCGGCGATTTCACGGGTCTCGCCGTCACGCCGTACGGAGACGTGTACGTAGCCGGTACTGCGTCGGGCAGCATGCAGGCCGGTGTCGGATTCGCCGGCGTGCGTGATCTCGTCGTTGCACGTATCGACGGCAACGGCAACCGTCGCTGGACCCGCCAGTACGGCACTGCAGGAAGCGACCGCGCGTACGGCATCGCCGTGACTGCACTGGGAACAGTGACGGTCGTCGGTACCACCGAGGGCACCATGGGCGTCAACGAAGGAACGCCGTGGGCAACTCCCGCCGCAGGCGACGATGACATCGTGGTGATGAAGTTCGACCGCAACGGCCGACGCACCACTGTCCGCCAGTGGGGAACGAGCGCCTACGACGAGGCGGCCGCGGTGGCAGTATCGCCACGTGGAACCGCGTACATCGTGGGAAGCACCGCCGGGGTACTCGGCACCTCGAGTGCTGGCGACATGGACGCCATCACCATTCGTTTCAACACCTGAGCCGGCCCGGAGCACCGAGGGGCACCAAAGCCGCCTCACCGTGGCCACAACCAGCCCCGATAGCGTGCCCGTGTGCAGGCACCCACACCACTCCGAGTATTGGTCACCGGTGCATCGGGATACGTCGGTGGTCGACTCGTAGCCGAACTGCTCGCTCGTGGTCACCACGTTCGCTGCGCCGTGCGCGATCCCCGCAAACTCGATCCGGCGCCATGGCGCAACGATGTCGAGGTGGTGCGTGCCGATGTGGCAGGCGATCTCACCGAGGCCATGGATTCGGTCGACGTGGCGCTCTTCCTCGTCCACAGCATCGGTGAGGGACCCGACTGGGTGGAGCGCGAACGCGCCATTGCCCGCAACTTTCGCACTGCCGCAGAGCGTGCCGGTGTGCGTCGCATCGTCTATCTCGGTGGACTCGGCGACGATGACTCTGCACTGAGCGACCACCTGCGGAGCCGACACGATGTGGGTCGAGAGCTTGCGTCGGGTTCGGTGGAATGCGTGGAGTTGCGCGCTGCGGTGGTGATCGGCTCCGGCTCGGCGAGTTTCGAGATGCTGCGCTACCTCACCGAGATGCTGCCGGTGATGGTCACCCCCAAGTGGGTGCGCACCGAGTGTCAGCCGATCTCTATCCGTGACGTGCTGCGGTACCTCGTTGCCAGTGTGGAGTACGAGCAACCACTGTCGGGTGTGCTCGAGGTGGGTGGGCCCGATGTGGTGTCGTACGCCGATCTGATGGCGCTCTACGCGAGCACCGCCGGCCTGCGCCGCCGACGCCTCATCCCGGTACCCGTGCTCACACCGCGACTCAGTTCGCTGTGGGTAGGTCTCGTCACGCCGGTTCCGGCACAGATCGCACGTCCGCTGGTGGACTCACTGGTGAATGCCGTGGTGGTCACCGATCACCGGGCCGAGACGCTGTTCCCTTTCGAACGGGTTCCGCTGCAGGAAGCAATTCGTCTCGCCATTCGGCACACCGCCAACAACGATGTGCCCACCAAGTTCGACGATGCATCGTCGCCGGTGTGGCAGGCATCGAGCATCGATCCCAGTTGGACCGGCGGAACCGAGGTCACCGACACACGCACGTTCACCACCACCGCCCCCGCACATGCGGCGTTTCGCGCTGTGTGCCGGGTGGGCGGTGACCGTGGCTGGTACAGCGGCGAACTGCTCTGGAAACTGCGCGGCATCATCGATGTGTTGGTCGGCGGTCCCGGGCTCCGGCGTGGCCGCCGGGATCCCGATCACCTGTCGATCGGCGAACCATTGGACTGGTGGCGGGTGCAGGATCTCGAGTCGGACCGCCGACTCGTCCTGCATGCAGAGATGCGACTTCCCGGTGAGGCCTGGCTCGAGTGGGAGATCACGCCCACCGAGAACGGCAGCACCGTGGTGCAAACGGCGCGGTTCCGACCGCGTGGATTGTTCGGCCGCATCTATTGGTACAGCGTGCTGCCGTTCCACTCGTTGGTGTTCCCTGGCTTGCTAGCAGGCATCCGCCGTGATGCCGAGGCGCTTGCCCGAACCGCCTAGCGAGTCGGGCAATTACTGCGGGGTCAGCACTGCGGCCAACGGCTTGCCTATTGCGGTCGTGCCTCCAAGCCCCTGGCTCGCCAGTCCGGGCGCACCAGCACCGCCTGCACCACCGACACATGCCGTTCGAGGAACGCACCCTCGCAATAGGCGAGGTAGAAGTCCCACAGGCGCATGAGTGGTTCGTCGTAACCACGCTCCAGTAGTTCCGCGCGATTGGCCCGCAGGTTGGCTGCCCAACGCGAGAGCGTCTCGGCGTAGTGCACACCGAAGTCCTCGAGATCAACTAGTGCAAGGTCGGTGACACGCGCCGTGGTGGAAAGGATGGCCTGTACCGAAGGCAGGCATCCGCCCGGGAAGACGAAGCGCTTGATGAAGTCCTCGCTGGTCTTGGCGCGCTCGAATCGCTGATCGCCGATCACGATCGCCTGCAGCGCCATACGGCCATTGGCCTTGAGGCGATCTGCACACGCACCGAAGAAGCGGTCATAGTCGCGCCAGTCCACCGCCTCGATCATCTCGATCGACACCACGGCGTCGTACTCACCGGTGAGGTCCCGGTAGTCCTCCCCCAGCACCGTCACCAGATGGTCCAGTCCGGCCGCGTGCACTCGCTCACGCGCATGTCGCTCCTGTTCAACCGAGATGGTGGTGGTGGTGACCCGTGCGCCGTAGCGGGCGGCCGCATGACACGCGAACCCACCCCAACCCGTACCGATCTCGAGCACATGGTCATCCGGGCCGAGTCCCAACTTGCGGCAGATCCGATCCACCTTCTCGGTGCTCGCCTCCTCGAGCGACGCGCGGTCGCTCGCGAAATAGGCCGACGAGTAGAGCATCGTCGGGTCCAGGAAGCGTTCGAAGAAGTCGTTGCCGAGGTCGTAGTGGGCGCGGATGTTGCGACGGTCCCGGTGACGGTCCTCCCGACGCCGGAGACGTCGTACCGGTCCGGTGATCGGCCGCGTCACCCGGTCGATCCCGTTGCGGAGCGGATCGAGGCGCGGCAGTTCCCGTGCGAGTACACGGACGAAGGTGGTGAGATCGTCGGCGTCCCACCAGCCGTCGATGTAGGTCTCGCCCAGACCGATCGAGCCGCGCAACAAGGCGTGTCGGTACACCGCAGGCGAGTGGATGTTCACCGTCGAATGGGGCCACTGCGGATCTGCCGAACCGAATCGATGGCGCTTGCCGCCCTCCACCACGGTCACCGAGCCGCGCTCCAACTTGGCGAGGAGGGCGAAGATCGCCGACCGTGCCGCACGGTCCGAGAGCGTGGCGCGCTTGCGGGGTGGGCGCACCCGGAACGGGCGCACGGTGTGTTCCGGGGGCGGCGGGTTCTGTCGCGCGGTCATCGCACTGCCTCGTGGGTCTGACGTTTGGGATGTGGGTAGAAGCGCGCGCGGCGCATGATGAGCACCGCAGCATGCAGATGGATGCCAAGCGACACGCGGTGCGTGAGGAAGGGATAGCCCAGCAGACAGCGCACGAGTGTCCGTCGGCTCAGTTCGCAGCGCTCGAGCGACAGGCCCGCAACATGCATCACCTCGCCCGCTTGAGCGCCCTCGCGCGCAAGATTCTCGATACGAACGGACACCTGCTCACCGGGAGTCGGGATCTCGAATCGGTAGCGGTGCTGCATCGGCCAGAACGGCGACACGTGCAGCAACTTGTCGGTCTCGTACCCGTGCACACCGTCGGGTGCGGCCGGCAGCACGTAGGCGTGTCGCTCTTTCCACGGTGTATTTGTCACCTCGGCAACCACCCAGCGCAGCACACCGTCGTTGTCGTGGCAGTAGTACAGCGTGAGTGGGTTGAAGCACCATCCCCAGGTGCGCAGGTGGGCCAGCATGCACACCGCTCCGCTGGGTCGCTCACCCGTGCGCTCGGCGACGAGATCCCGCACACAGTCGGCCAGAGGCGTGCGCTCGTCGCCGATGCCAACGAGATAATCGGATCGACGGAACTGCACCGGTCGCCAACGTCGCTGGCTGATGAGTGACACCCGCTCGGCGAGCGATGCAACATCATCGAGATTCACGTACGCGAGCCACAGCCGCGCCCGAAACGGACGCCGGAACGGTTGGCGGCGTTCGTGCCAGGTGCTCCCGCGGTACAGCGCGCTCGTGGTGCTCATCGGTGCGGGAGTCATCGTGCTCACCAGTGCACCCCCAAGCCATGAGCTGCGGCCACTGCGCTCTCCATGCCGTCCTCGTGAAAGCCGTCGGCCCAGCCCGCACCCGCGAACCACGTACGACGGACGCCCTGGATCTCGCGCAAGCGACGCTGTGCCGCAACCGTCGACAGGTCGTACACCGGATGCGACATCTCCACGGTGTGGAGAACACGCGCCGGGTCGATCTCGTGCTCACGGTTGAGCGTCACGCAGAACTGCTCACTCGACTCGAGCCGCTGCAGTCGGTTCATGTGGTACGTCACCGTGGGAACTGTTCGGTCATCGACCGTGACGTGATAGTTCCAGCTCGCCCATGCCCGCCGCGCCTTCGGCAGCATCCGCTGATCGGTGTGCAGCGTGACGGTGTTGGGTTGATAACGCAGGGCTCCGAGCACCGACACCTCGGCCTGGCTCGCATCGGCCAGCAGCGAGAGGGCCTGGTCGGTATGACACGCAACCACTACGTGGTCGAAACGCTCTGGTGCGCCTGCAGCACACTCCACCACCACCCCGTGTTCGTCACGGCTGATCCGGCGAACGGGCGTCGAGAGTCGCACCGGGTGACCGAGTGCTGCGATGAGCCGTTCTACGTAGGTGGACGAGCCTCCCACCACCGTGCGCCACGTGGGGCGCCCACGCGTGGACAGCAGTCCGTGCTGGTCGAGGAAGCGGAAGAGGCTGCGCGCCGGGAACGCTCGCAGGTTCGTTGGGTCGGCCGACCAGATGGCAGCGGCAAGAGGAACGAGATAGCCATCCACTACCGCACCCTGGAGGCGGTGGGTATCGAGGAACTCCCCGAGCGACACATCGTCGAGCATGTCGGAGGCATCGCGCGCCAGTGGGCGTGCTGCTCGGTTGAGGCGCATGATGTCGGCCAACATGCGCAGGAACGAGGGCCGGAGCGCGTTGCTCGGCTGGGCGAAGATGGTGCTGAGGTTCTTGCCGTTCCACTCGAGTCCGGTGCGCTCATTGCTCACCGAGAACGTCATGTCGCTCTCTTGGGTAGCCACACCGAGTTCGGTGAACAGGCGCGTCAGCAGTGGATAGTTCGGGACGTTGTGCACGATGAAGCCACAGTCCACGAACTGGGTCTCATCGGCGAGATCCACGCGAACCGTGTGCGTGTGGCCACCCGGACGGTCCGCCGCCTCGAAAACCACTACCTCGTGGTCATGGCGAAGGAGGTAGGCGGTGGCGAGGCCTGCGATTCCTGCGCCTACCACCGCGATTCTCATGACATCCCTCGCACCCGACTCCCGCCACGGATCCGATGAACCGCGGTGCAGTGGGGGAATCTATCCGCGGTCCCACCGATGGCCTGCACCCACACAACCGCTGCGCATCACGGCAACCCAGTCCTGGTGTGCAAGTTCCAACTCGCGTGCCGAACCCGCGAGCGACAGATCGGGCACCGTGACGGGCACGCTGCGATATCCACCCTGCGCGGCCGAGTGACCGCAAACACCTCTGGCCTGATCTTCATCCCGATCTGCGGCCTCAGCCACCATTACGCCTTCGGGCACCGCATACTCCATGACGTACACCGTTCGCGTCTCCTGCGGTGCCGGCTCGAAGAGGAGTAGGCCGATGTCAGTCGATGCTCCCGTGAAGGTGCTGCTTGCAGACCGTGACAGCGTGGGCCGCTCCGCGATTGCAGCGTCCTTCTCGGAACTCGGCTATGTGATCGTCCACGCCACCAACGGTGCCGAAGCCCTGCGTGCG
>JAFMJD010000108.1 GCA_017853685.1 Actinomycetota bacterium
ATTGCAGCGTCCCTCGCGGAGCTCGGCTATGTGATCGTCCACGCCACCAACGGCGCCGAAGCCCTGCGCGGGCTCTACGCCGAGCGGCCCGATGTCGTGCTGATGCACACCGACCTCCCGATCTTCGACGGCTGGCAGGTGCTCTCCCGCATTCGAGAGCTGTCCGGCATACCGGTCTTGCTCATCGGCACACCCGACGGGTCCAACGATGCGGTGCAGGCGCTGCACCAGGGCGCCGATGATTACGTTCTCAGCGGCTGCGCCGACACCGAGGTGGTCGCCCGCGTGGAGTCTCTGGTCCGTCGACTCCACGGCGCACACCGCATCACACTGCTGATGTCGCTCGGCGATGCACACATGTTGGTGGATCTCGAGGCAAGAACGGTCTGCATCGATGGCACCGAGATTTCTGTGACTCCTATCGAGTTCCGGCTGCTCACCACGTTCATGCGCCATCCGGACCAGATCCTCTCCCACGATCAACTCCTCAGGCATGCGTGGGACGACCAGACGAAGGTGGGGCCCGAGCGCGTGAAGTTCGCGGTGGCACGACTGCGTCGAAAGCTGACTGCTGACGGATCCGCTGACCCGATCTCGGCAGTGCGCGGTTTCGGTTACCGCTACCACCCGCTCACGGCCTAGCGCTGCAACCGAACTGCACCCGAAGCGCTCCCGGATTCGTTCATCGCGAATGCGAACCTGCTCCTCGTCATCGCATCGCGCGAATTGGCTCGAGAGAGGTTTTCCATCCATGAACAGAATCCATCGAATCGTGCTGTCAGGTTCCATCGCCGTAGTAGTCGGTGGCGGCATCGTGGTTGCATCGGCAGCCACACTCGGCACAGTGACCAGCACGAAATTGGGTGCGGGGAACGTCGAGGTGGGCTCGTGCGACAGCGACGGTGTGAGTGTGAGTTACACGTATGCCTACAACCCAGCCGACACCCACCAGCGCTACGAGGTGTCCGGTGCGACAGTGTCCAACATTGCGGGCACGTGCGACGGCAAGAGCATCTCGGTGACCCTCACCGGCGCAAGTGGCGTCAGCCTCGGCACCTCCACAGCCGCAACGATTCCTACCGGCGGGGCGTCGACTGTGGCCTTCGCCACCCCCGCATCGGCTGAGGCCGTGCAGGGCGCCTCGGTCCTCATCAGCGGCTGACGCCTCCAGCACGTACACACGAGCATGGTGCGGCGTCACATCTGGGTACTCGGCACGAGTCTGCCGATTGCCCTGTTGTGGACGCTGCCCCTGCTCGGTGTCGCGTCGGCATCGACGCTCGGGGCGGTACAGGCGGCGAGCATCTTTGTCCGCACCGTGAGCACCGCAGCAGTGACTCCCCGGATGTTGATGGCCGACGCGTTCACGTCGGGAACATTCGTCACGGGACGCCTGCCCCAGCAACGCCCGTATCTCGGACGGACCTGGACCGTCGTGGCCGGCAACTGGTCCATCGTCGCAGGGAGCGCCCAACCCCAGCCGAACGGCAACCGGATCGCCGTCTACGACGCCGGATCTGCCGATGTACTCGTCGCGGCGACCGTGACCCGTCAGGCATCCTCGAACGTCGGGCTGATCGTGCGCTCGGATGCAACAGCCAGCACCTACCTGCTCGCCCGAATCCGCAACACCGCCGGCGGAACCGTCAGCCTCGAGGCAATCACCGCCGGGGCGTCCACCACGTTGGCGACTGCGAGCAATATCGGTTCGCTCAGCGTCGTTCCGTTGCGCGTCGAGGTCTCGGGTGCATCCGTCATCGTCCGGTACAACAACACGGCAGTCATCAACTATGTCCTCACCGCCAGCCAACAGGTCACCTTCGGATCGCTGACCGCAACCGGTATCTGGGTCTCCAACGGCACAGCCGAGACCTTTGACAACTTCTACGTGGCCACCTGGCCGCCGAGCTGACCGATGACTCGTACGAAGGTGTACACGGTGGCCACGCGCACGGCCGATGTCGTGCTCACACTGCTCGCTGCCGTCGTCCTGACAGCTGTCGTGATCGCCTGGCCTGCCCGTTTCGGTGGTGCGTCATCGTTCGTCTTCGTCGCCGGTCCCTCGATGGAGCCCAACCTCCACAGTGGTGACCTCGTGATTGCACGGCATCGCGCGCGTATCGACGTCGGTGACGTGGTGGTCTACCGCGTGGGGTCCGGACCGGCCAGTGGAAGCCTCGTGGTCCACCGAGTGGTCGGTGGCACCAGCACCGAGGGGTTCATCACCCAGGGCGATGCAAACTCGACTCCCGATTCCTTTCGGCCCACCAGCCATGACATCGTCGGAACGCTGTGGGTCCACAGTGGGGGCGGGAGGGCGCTGGGCACGATGCTCCGGCTCATCATCACCCCGTGGTTGTGGGCGGTTGCAGGAATGACTCTTGCCTTCGTCATCACCTGGCGGATCGCCGGCGTGCCGCGCGAATAGTTCGCCGAGGGCGAACCAGACCTACATCTGGTGTGTCACGTGCTGTGTCACGACAACGGCTGCTGGAGGAGTGCGAGTGCCGGGTGACTGGAGTCACGATGCACCGTTGCGCGCGCTATCTCCACGAGCGGCAGGTCGAGCCGGTCGGCCGCAGCGCGCAACTGTGCCAGCGCATCGTCGGCACTCATGCCGAAACGCTGAGCGATCATGCCGCGCGCCTGTTCCACGGTATTGCGGGACTCCACAGCGAGATGCACCTGACGCGCGATCACCACGGTGTCCTGCCTCGGGTCGGCCTGCAGCAGTGCCATCGTTGCCGCGTCGGCCAATGCCCGCGCAGCCACCAGCCGATTATCGGGCATCGCTTGGGAACCGAACAGGTTGAGTGCGCCGACCACCACGCCCCGGGACAGCAGTGGGATCGCGTAGACGGCCGCATATCCGTGGCTCGAAGCAAGCGTTGCGAACCTCGGCCAGGGACCGGCTTCGGACAGTTCGGTATCGGCAACGACGTTTCCCGTGCGGTAGCACTGCAGGCTCGGCCCCTCCATGTTCTGCACCTGGCACAGGTCAATGAGACTCACACTCTGGTCGGACGCGCCGATCACCTGCAGAAAGCCCTGAGCATCTGCCACCAGGATTCCGCTGGCACCGACGGGCAGCAGTCGCACACAGCTCTCGGCGAGCATGGTGAAGACCTCGACGGTGTCGGCACCCTCGAGCACACTGCGAGCGAGCGACACGAAGGTTCGTGCGAACTCCTCGGGCTGGGGAAGTTGGATGGGTGCGAGACCCACGGTGCTGCTCATGATTTCTCCTTGGGAGACAAGACCAGTTTTCGATCACAGATGTCACGGGCTACTGAGCCGAGGGGCCGGCCGTGTGCGTACGCATATGCCCGGATGCGCACCATGGCCTCGAGAATGCTCGTCGCCTCTCGCTCGGCCACCATTCCGGCGGCACGCTGCAAGCACGCGCGCTCGTCGATACCCGCGCGGAATACCTCGGCCAGCGCTCCGGCAGACTCTCCGCTCTGTGCAGCCATGAGTGCCGTGGTGGACAAAGACGCGGCGGTGAGTGCATCGACGTACTCGTCGGCCGAGAGCGAACCCGTGTGATCGCGGTACGCCGTCATCACGGCCACGGGCACCAGACCGATCTGGAGCGGGAACGAAAAGACTGCGAGCGCACCACACGTTGCCGCCACCGGACAGAACGCCGGCCACCTGTCCGCCGATTCCGGTGCCGAAACATCGGGCGCGAGCGCCGGGAGCGAGCTGGCTGCGCACTCCCACGCCGGACCGTCGCCGAGGGCGAACTGCTGCTCGTCGAGGAACCCGCCGACTGCGTCGGTGGACGCTATGGGGCTGTAGGAGCCACCGGTACACAGTGTGAGCGCCACATGGCTCGCCCGCAGTCGCTCACTGACCAACGAACAGATCGCACTGCCGAGCGGTGCGTCGGCCGAGAGCGCATCGAGACGGGCTGCGAGTTCGCGCCAGCGGTTCTCGTTCACGCCAAGCGGCCGAAGAACGCAGGCAAACCGGAGATCACACTGCACCCTAACCACCGCAATGGCTCGAACGAGCCACGATCGTCACACATCAGTATGGAGATCCTGTAGCGAGCGGTGCTGCCGCACAGACCTCGCGAAGACTCAGGTTGCGAGTCCCTCGAGCCGCAGGTCGATCGTGTAACTGATCACGCTGCCAGAACCGAACTCGCCGCCACGCTGACCGGCCACACTGCCCGACCCAGTGACCTCGACGAACTGTCCGGTACCACCCAGCACCTCTACCTCACCGCGCAGGTAGCCAACCCCATCTCGTTGCTCGGCGGTGCCCGAGTAGGTGAAGGCGAGGCGATCACCGTTGTCGGCCGTGAAGGTCCAGAAGCCCTCGAAGGGTCCGTTGCCGCGCAGGTAGTTCAAGATGCACAACAGTTCCACCTCCACCTGCTGACCGGCGAAGTCTGCGGTGCCCACAAGCCGGGCCTCGCCGTAGTGCCGCTCGTTCTCTGCACCCACTTCATTCACCACCAGCAGCGGGGCACCCTCAGTGTCGAGATCCACCCGAACCACGTAGGCCGTACCGGTATCCGGGCTGTCGTCGGAACATCCCGTGGCCCCCGCGAGTGCGGCAACGAGCACCGCAGCGGAACCGAATCCCACCAGAAGACGCTTGGAGAACATGGGGCGACTCTACGACAGCACCGTAACCTTGGGGCAATGTCGTCACTGCCCGTCCGCGTCGGTCTGCTTGCCTACGGTGCCATCGGGCACGAGCACAATCTTGCGGTACAGGCCACCGAGGGCCTGCGGCTCTCTGCGGTGTGCGACACCAATCCCGAGCGCGTCGAAGCCGCTCGGCAGCTGGCCCCTGATGCGGCAGCGTTCGATGATGCCGACACAATGCTCGCATCGGGTCAATTGGACCTCGTGGTGATCTCGACCCCGCCGAACAGCCACGCCCACTGGGCGAGGCGAGCCCTCGAGCGCGGGGTGCACGTGGTGCTCGAGAAGCCCATGGCGCTGTCGGCCGACGAGTGCGACGACCTCATGCAACTCGCTGCTTCCCGTCAGCGGCTGCTCGTGGTGTACCAGAACCGGCGCTACGACCGAGACTTCGTCACCCTGCGCTCACTGCTTCGCAGCGGCGCAGTGGGCGATCTGTTCCAACTCGACACCTTCGTGGGTGGCTATTCGCGGCCGTGCGACTACTGGCACTCGAATGCCGAGGTGTCGGGCGGCGCAATCTTCGACTGGGGCAGCCACTACTTGGATCAGGTCCTCGACCTCATTCCCGATCCGATCGATCACGTGAGTGGCCTGAATCACAAGCGCAAGTGGCACCACGCAACGAACGCCGACCACGCTCAGGTCACCGTCACCTTCGCCACGGGACGCCAGGCCACATTCGTGAACTCAGACCTCGCGGCGGCTCGTCGACCCAAGTACTACGCACTCGGAACCGAGGGGGCGATCGTGGGCGACTGGGATCCTGCCGCCGAACCGGCCGTGGCCGATCTGCCTGCCGTGCTCACGGTGCACCGCGAGGGAACACGGCCCGAACCCGTCGATCTGCTCGATGTCGCTCCCTACGGATTCCACGCATCGCTCAGCGCATACCTCCATCACGGAACGCCCATGGAGGTGAGCACCACCGGGTCACGCGATGTGGTGGCGGTGATGGAGGCCGCCGAGCGCTCCGCACGCAACAACGGTCGGCCCGAAGCAGTGACGCTGCGCGGACGTCCGGCCCGGTTGGACTGACCACGAGATGACACCGCCGGTTCGCTGGGGCTTTCTCGGCGCTGGGTACGTGGCATCACGCGGTATGGGCCCCGCAGTGCATGCATCGAGTGGCGCCGTGCTGCACGCCGTGGCAAGCCGTGATGTTGATCGATCACGCACACTCGAACCCACCAAGGTTCACGCCTCGTACGAACTGCTGCTCGACGACCCAGAGATCGACGTGGTGTACATCAGCCTGCGCAACGGGCAGCACCGTGAATGGGTGGAGCGTTCGCTGGACGCAGGAAAGCATGTGGTGTGCGAGAAGCCATTGTCGCTCACCGCTCCTGATGCGCGCGCGATGTTTGCTGCGGCGCAACGCAACGAACGACTGTTGGTGGAGGCTGTATGGGCACAGTGGCATCCCCGGTTCGCCCGCATGATCGAACTCGTGCGATCGGGGGCCCTGGGAGAGGTGCACGGCATCGAGTCCCGGTTCACGTTCACCTCTGACGATCTCGACGGCAACTATCGACTCGACCCGACGATGGGTGGAGGAGCCTTGCTCGATGTGGGCTGCTACCAGGCGCACGCTTGGGTTGCGATAGCGGGCCACGCCACAGCAGTGACGCTCACCGGGGTGCAACGTGTAGTTGGCCCCACGGCAGTGGATCTCACCACCGGAGCGACTGCACAGATCGGCAGCCACATCACCGCTGCGCTGCATTGCTCATTCGTGGAGGAAGCGGCCCAGTCGTTGATGATTCGCGGATCGGTTGCCACAGTACGAACCGGACGCGGCGAGGCGTTCACGACGTGGCGCGAACCCTCGTCGCTCTGGGTGGGCGACACCGAGGAACATTTCGGGCCGGTGGACGCCTTTGTCACGATGACCGACGCGGTCAGCTCCCGAGTACGCGGTGAGGATGCCTGGGTGGTTCCACCTGCACAGTCGATCCGCGTGAGCGAATTGCTCGACGCGATCCGCGAGACAGACACGTAACACGGCTCACTCGGGCGGAATGTCTCGCCAGAGTTCCTCTCGCAGGCGCCACGTGGCCACCACGCCGCTGTCCACCACCTGTTGCACGAGTGGGCGCATGGTGTCCAGCACCTGCCGAGTGCCGTCGGTACCGAGTACCGCCAGTGGCTGTGCCGACGCCCGATCGGTGGAGCGTTCGATGTGCAACTTGACCTCGTGGCCAGCCGCCGACAGCGCAAGCGCACCGGGTTCCACCCCACCGCGTTCCACCAGACCACGTTGAATCAGGCGGTCCGTTGCTGCGCTCCACTCCGTGTCGTCCCAGCCGCTGACCCGCTGGAGCAACTCGCCCGGCATGGCGCCATCGGCCGCGTGCAGAACGTGACACTCCACGGGGTCGATGCCGGCACCGGAGGTTGCCGCCCAGTGCGCATCGCCACGATGCTCACGCAGAATCGTGCACGCATGCCACAGCACCATCGCGGGTTCGTCGGGCCAGTCCAGGTCGGCATGCGCAGCCGCCATCGGTCGGCCTGCGAGATCGGCCGACTGCGCAGCCACACTTGCGAGCCGAGCCGCTTCGGCAACACCGCTGGCGCCGAAGTGATCCCCGAGTACGCGACGCAGCGTTGCCGCAGCGCCGGCGAAGCGGGCGCTGCTCACCGCGGCGGGTGTCGCGGCCTCCCAGACACTCGGAACGGCGCGGGCGACATATGCAGGGGCAAAGCCATACAGCACCGACACCGCAACACGCGCACTCACCGGGCCGAGCGCCGCCAGACGCGAGCCGAAGTACTGATGCTCGGGTCGATCGAGGCCGATCGACGCATATGCGGCGGTCGCCTCGGGGGATCGATAGGACAGTTGGTGGTACGGCTCCACCAGGCGCCACAGTTCGCGCGAATCGGCGTTCATGCAGCGATCGTAAACCTCAGAGCAGCATCGTGCCGCCGTCGCAGGAGATCACTTCGCCCACGGTGAAGGCACCGGCACGACTACTGAGGAACAACGCAAGGCCCGCGATGTCTTCTGCGGTGCCCACGCGCTTGCGCGGGGTGGTACGCGCCACGGCGTCCCAATCGGTGTTCTCCACATCACCGCCACCACCGACGCCGGTGCTGAGCATCCACGTGGGGAACGGACCGGGCGCGATGGCGTTGACGATGATGTTCCGCTTGGCGAGATGAACCGCAAGCATCTTGGTCAACGAGTGCAACGCTGCTTTGGAGGGACCATAGGAGAACGCGTTGAACACCGAGTTGCGGATGCCGTCGATGGATCCCACGTTGATCACCCGGGAGGGGTCGTCGTGCGTGGCACCGGCCTCCAGCAGCGGCAGGAGCTTCTGCGTGAGGAAGAAGGGTCCTTTCACGTTGGTGTCCATCACCTTGTCCCAGCCGGCCTCCGGGAAATCATCCAGTGGCGCGCCCCACGACACACCTGCGTTGTTCACCAGATAGTCCAGGTGAGTCTCACGTTCGCGCAGCGCGTTCACCAGATGGTCTACCCCGCTCATCTCGGCGAGGTTGGCGGGCAACGAGATGCACTCGGCGCCATAGGTGTCGCTCAGTCGGCGGGCGGTCTCGTCGCAGGCCTGTGCCTTGCGCGAACTGACGTACACCTTGGCCCCATTGGCGGCGTAACCGGCGGCGATCATCTCACCGATACCGCGCGAGCCGCCGGTCACCAATGCGACCTTGCCGCGCACCGAGAACAACGATCCGAGATCGAGTGCCATCACGCCTTCTTCCTGAGTTCGACCACGAAGGTGGTGGGCTTGTCGTCGGTCCTCACGAATCGGGCCGAGAGACGTTCGGTGTCAACGACTTCGATGTCGAAGAAGAACCCAGTAGTGGCGAGAACCACTTCCACCTCGCCGTCGATCGGGTCCACATTCGCCGTTCCCACGAGGTCGTAGCGGATCGTTTCGCCCTTGTTGTTCACGAAGGTCTCGTAGCCGAAGAGGTTTGCCCCCTCCTGCCGCTCGATGACGAGGTCGAGCGAGGTTCTGATCACCGTGTCGACGTACGGAAATTCGTACTCGCCGGTCCACGTTCCGAGAAGATTCGGCAATGCCGTCTCGGCGGCCGCTTCCGCCTTGGCGGCATCGGGTGCATCGGCTCCGCACGCGCTGAACACCGTGACGCAGGCTGCGGCGAGGAGTGGGAGCACACATCTGGTGCGCAGTGCTGATCTCGTGGGCATTCGCCCAGTATCGCAAATCAGGCCGGTGGGTCCGCACTGCGCAGATCGACGGTGTTGCGGGCCATGAGTCGCACGGCCAGTGCACGTGGCAGGCATCGCCCCATCACCGTTGCGGCGATGCGATTGGTGAACCCGGGAACCACGCGCGGCCCCCGGCCGAGCGAGTCGACGGTGATCCGCGCCACGACTTCGGGGGACAACGTTCCGGGTGCTCGGCGCTGCTTCACGGCATCGAGTTTCGGTGCGCCGATCGCGCCTGCAGCACAGCCCACCACATGAACCCCCCGCGGGGCGAACTCGTGCCAGAGGCCCTCGGCGAGTGTGAGGCCGAAGGCCTTGGTGGCCGCATAGGTGGTGAGCATGGGACTGCCCTGGAGACCGGCAAGCGATGAGACCACGACGCAACCGCCGCTCCCGCGTTCGGCCATGCGCGGCAACAGACGCCGCGTGAGCCGCACGGTGGTGGAGCAGTTCACCGACACGGCTTGGGCGAGGTGGTCCTCGGCCACATCCCCGAACGGACCAATGGGCACGTAGGCGGCGTTCATCACGAGCAGTCCGATGTTGCGGTCACCGATCCCCTGCTCGAGGGCGTCCACCGAGTTCGCGTCTGCAAGGTCCAGAGCAAGGGTGAGTGTCTCCACACGACACTCGCTGCGCAGCCGATACGCCAGTGCATCGAGCGGCGCCTGGCGACGCGCCACCAGCACCACATGCAGTCCTCGTCGGGCGAGTTCGGTTGCGAAT
>JAFMJD010000109.1 GCA_017853685.1 Actinomycetota bacterium
AGTGGGCGAGGCGGGACTTGAACCCGCACGTCCTTACGAACACTGGCACCTGAAGCCAGCGCGTCTGCCATTCCGCCACTCGCCCGAGTGGATGCTCAACGGTAGCCGCCCATCCCCAAACACCCAACTCACGCAGGGCGAATGCATCCCGAAGCGACCACTTCGGGCAGTAACGGGAAACTACGCTCGTCGTACTTGTGGGTTTGCAATCTTTCGAACGAGGGTTGGAGCGAATGGTGGACGGAGTGTTCTCACGCGCCTTCAAGACCGGTGTGCGGCCCATCGAACTCGGCCGGCGCATGCTGCGGGAGATGGACGAGCACCGCTCGGTGGACGTCCGTGGGCGTCGCATCGTGCCGAATCAGTTCGCGTTCTTCCTGAGCCCCACCGACATGGCCAATTTCGCCGGGATCGATGATGCGCTCATCGCCGAACTCGTCGAGTCGGCCAAGGATTACGCCGCCCAGGAGGGCTACTACTTCATGGGGCCCATCACCGTGGACCTCGTGGAGCGCGGCGACATGAAGCCCGGCCGGTTCGCCGTGAAGTCCAAGATGAGCGACGACGTGAGCCGTCCCGTCGGACGGCCCGGCACATCGGTCGACGCCACGGGTGCGGACCCGTTCGCCGAGTACGCGGCACCGAATCCCGCCGATGACCCCACCGGTAACCCGTGGGCACGGCAAGACGCGTCGGCGCCCACGCCCGGCCCCGGTCCGGCACCCACGCCCCGCGCACATCTGCTGCTCGCCACTGGCGAGCGCATTTCCGTGGGCCGCGAACCCACCGTGATCGGACGTGTCACGGGGTGTGCGGTAGTGCTGGCCGACCTGAATGCATCGCGGCGACACGCCCATGTGTTCTTGAGCCCGCAGGGTTATGTGGTCGAAGACCTCGGATCCACCAACGGCACGCTCGTCAACGGCATCCGTCTCGATGCCCCGCGCTTTCTCTACGACGGTGACGTGATCACCATCGGCAGCACTCACCTCCGCTTCGAGGCGGCGTAGGTCCGCCGACGGCATGTCCGACCAGATCCTCGACGTCCTCAAGATCGCGTTCTTGATCCTGCTGTACCTCTTCTTCGTGCGCGTCCTGTGGGTGGTGGCGGCCGAGGTTCGCTCGGGTCGCGGTGCACAGCCGGGTCAGGCACCCAACGCCGCGCCGATGTCGCCGGCCGCACCGTTCCTCGATCAGGGAGTACACGGTGGCGTGTTCGTCGAGGCTGCTGCGGGCATGGCGCCTGCGCCCATGCCGCCCATCGGTGGCCGAGCGCGCAAGGGACGTCGTGGTCACGTGGCACGGCTCTTCGTGGTGGAACCCGCTGCACGGCGGGGCGACGTGTTCGCCATCACCCACGAGATCACCGTGGGTCGCTCGGCAGGATGCACCATCCAGATCCTCGACGACACCTTCGTGTCCAACCTCCACTGCCGCGTGTTCCGTGACGAAGCCAACAACGCCGTCATCGAAGACCTCGGCTCCACCAACGGCACCTACCTGAACGGTGATCGCCTCGTGGTTCCCAAGCCACTGCACAAGGGCGACCGCATCCAGATGGGCGGAACGATCGTGGAGGCGCAGTGAGCACCCCGCTCGTCCGTATCGGAGCGTTCAGCGATGTGGGGCGCATCCGCAACATGAACGAGGACGCCTACGTGGTCACCGATCAGGTGTTCATGGTGGCCGACGGCATGGGCGGGCACCTCGCCGGTGAGGTCGCCTCGGCCATGGCGGTGGAAGCCATGGGTTCGCTCTCGGGTGCCATCACCGCCGAAGAGGCTTGCCACACCGTCATCGAGGCCAACCTCGCCATCCTGCGACTGTCGATTGCCGACGCATCCAAGCGCGGCATGGGCACCACCCTCACCGGCATGGCACTCGTGACTGACCATGGCGCGAGTCGCATCGCAGTGATGAATGTCGGCGATTCACGCACCTACCGACTGCGCAACGGCAGCCTCACACAGATCAGCATCGACCACTCCTATGTGCAGGAGTTGATCGTTGCGGGACACATCTCCAAGGCCGAGGCGCGCGAACACCCGCAGCGCAACATCGTCACCCGCGCACTCGGCATCGAACCCGGTGTGGGTGTCGACCTGTGGAGCCTGCCACTGGTGATCGGCGACCGCTTCATGGCGTGCAGCGACGGTCTGGTGGACGAGATCGACGACGGCGTGATCGAGTTGGTGTTGCGCGGTACTGCCGATCCGCAGGAGGCCGCGGAAGAACTCGTTCGACTCGCCAATGCCGCCGGTGGCCACGACAACACCACCGTGGTGGTAGTTGACGTACTCGAGGGAATCGCTGCCGACAACGCAGAAGACGACAACCTCGATGCCTTCGTCACCATGCGGGCCGATCCGGCTGCATTCGAGAACGCCGACACCTCCGAGTTCGGCGAAGATCAAACCAGCGAGACCTATCGGGCCGGAGCGGCCACTGCGCCCGACGCATCCGATGACCTCACGCCGAACCACGATGGCGACAGCGCCACCGCAGCAATGGCGGACCGTGACATCACGATCATCGGCGCACCGGATGAGTCGGTCGACGATCCCACACCCATCGGTGACGCCGAACGAAGCCGACGCAGCTCGCGGGCCAACACCTCGTTCATCGTCTACGGCTTCGTGGTCGCACTCATCGCACTGCTGATCGTGGTGATCGTGGCACTCAGCAGCAACTCGAGCAGCGACGAGGAACCGGTGGACACCACGCCCACCACCGAGGTGCCGGTGGACTCGCTCGCATCTGATTCGATCTCGACCGACTTCGATCCCACGGCCACCGTCGCCGGACTCGACGACGCGGCTGCCGAGGGCTGATGAGTACATCACCGATCGCCACGCGGCGTCGGAACAACGAGTTGATCCTCGTGCTGATGGCTGCCGCACTCACCATCGGTGCCTATCTCCTGGCATCGCTGGGCAAGACCGCCAACATCCCGGCCAACATCATCCCGTTCCTGCTCGTGGTGGTGGCCCTGCTGCTCGGCGCTCACCTGGCCACGCGTCTGCTCGCGTCGGGTGCCGATCCGGTGCTGCTCCCGCTTGCTGCACTGCTGAACGGCCTCGGCTACGTGTTCATCGTGCGAGTGGACACTCGCAACCGACTCGCCGGGCTGCAGGCGGCGTGGATCCTCATCGGCGTCGGACTGTTCGTGCTCACCATGCTGGTCGTCCGACGGGTGCCCGATCTGCGCAGTTACAAGTGGACCCTGTTGGTCCTCGGTGTTGCGCTCCTCGTGGCACCGGCGATACCGGGCATCGGTACCTACAACGGCACCAACGCCCGGCTCTGGATCGCCGTGGGCCCGTTGAGCTTCCAGCCCGGCGAGTTCGCCAAGATCTTCCTCGCGATCTTCTTCGCCGCATACCTCGCCGAGAACCGTGAACTCATCGCAGCAGGCACGTGGCGCGTCGGGCCGTTCAACCTCCCCGAGCCACGGCACATCTTCCCGCTGGTGCTCACCTGGGGCTTCTCGGTGGTGGTGCTGGTGGGCCAGAAAGACCTCGGCTCGTCGCTGCTGTTCTTCACCCTGTTCATCGTGCTGCTGTGGGTGTCCACGGAACGCAAGTCGTTCCTCATCGTGGGGGCAGCGCTCTTCGCCATCGGTGCCTTCTTCGCGTGGCGCGTGTTTGCCAATGTGCAGTCACGCGTGGATCTCTGGCTCGACCCATGGTCACGATTCGGTGGCACGACGGCGGGCGGCGACAAGGGACGTCAGGCAGTCCAGGCGTGGTTCGCATTCGCGAACGGCGGACTGTTCGGCACCGGCCTCGGCCAGGGTTCGCCCAACAAGATCCCAGCCGTGCAGAACGACTACATCTTCGCGGCCATCGGCGAAGAACTCGGCCTGTTCGGTGCCACGGCGATCCTCATCGCGTTCCTGCTGATGATCGGCGCCGGTCTGCGCATTGCGGTGCGCGCCGAGCGTCCGTTCGAGAAACTGCTCGCCACCGGGCTCACCACCATCCTGGGCGTGCAGGCCTTCGTGATCATGGGTGGGGTGACCAGACTGCTGCCGCTCACCGGTGTCACGCTGCCGTTCGTGAGTTATGGCGGATCGTCGCTCGTCGCCAACTTTGCGCTCCTCGGACTGCTGTTGCGCATCTCCGATTCATCGGCGCGCCGCAACCGGGAGATCCCCGACGAACCCACCTTGAGCGAGCGGATGGAAGCGCGCCGGCTCCAACGACGCATCGACAAGGACGCCGCTCGGTCCGGCGCAGGGTCGGCAACATGAACCTGCGCATCAAGCACCTCGCTATCGGGCTCATCGTGTGTTACGTAGCGCTGTTCCTCTCGCTGCAGATCCCGCAGTTCCTGAAGACCGACGAACTCAACGCCAACCCCTCGAACACACGGCAGATCGAACAGGTCTTCGACAAGCCCCGCGGTCGCATCATCACCGCTGACGGCGTGGTGATCGCACAGACACTCGATGCCGCACCCGGCGGACGATTCAGCTTCCAGCGCGATTACCCCAAGGGCGATCTGTACGGACACATCACCGGGTACTTCACACTTGCCAACGGCGCCACACAGATCGAGCGCGAGTACAACGGCGTGCTGTCGGGTCGCAGCATCTCGATCCGCAATCTCAACGACATCGTTCGCACCGGCGGCAACACCGGCGATGTCATCCTCACGATCCGCCACGACTACCAACAACTCGCCGCGCGCACCCTCGGCAAGCGAGAAGGTTCCATCGTCATGCTGGACCCCCGCACCGGTGCGGTGCTGGCGCTGTATTCGTGGCCCACCTATGACCCCAACCTCATCGCCAACCACAACCTGAAGCAGGCGTCGTCGGTGCTGCAGAAGTTGCTCGACGACAAGCGCAAGCCGCTGCTGGCGAACGCCTACCAAGAGCGATACATGCCGGGCTCCACGTTCAAGATGGTCACCACCACCTCGGCGCTCAAGTACGGGGTGGTCACACCAGATACCGAGTTCGCCGTGGAGAACAAGTACCTGCCGCCGCAGACCAAGGACCCCATCGAGAACTACGGCGGCAAGACGTGCGGCGGTGATCTGCGTGAGGTGTTCCGCCGCAGTTGCAACACACCGTTCGCCCGCATGGCAGTGCAACTCGGGGGTGAACGCTTCAGCAAGGGCGCCGACGACTTCGGTCTGAACGAGGCACCCCCGTTCGATCTCCCCAGCCCCGCAGCGAGTTTCGTGAACAAGTCGGGTGAGGACTTCGACGACAAGATCCCGATCCTCGCCCAGCGCGGGTTCGGCGCCGAGAACGTACAACTCACACCGCTGCAGATGGCGATGGTGGCGGCCACCATCGCGAACGGCGGCAACGAGATGGCTCCGTTCGTGGTGGCCCGCACCACCGATCGGGACGGCAACACCTTGACCACCACGCAACCCAAGGTCTGGAAGACCCCGATGACCACCACGGTGGCGAACACCATGGTGGAACTCATGATCGGTGTGGTGAACGGCCCGAACGGCACGGCACAGGGTCGGTTCAAGTTGCCCAACGGCGTGCAGGTTGCGGCCAAGACCGGCACTGCGCAGTTGAACCCCAAGGGTCAGCGTCAGCGATCGCATGCATGGATCGCTGCGTTCGCTCCGGCGAACCGGCCGCAAGTGGTGGTAGCGGTGATGCTCAAGGGTGTGAACGACACCATCTCGGCGGGTACGGGCGGCAAACTTGCCGGCCCCATCGCCAACCAACTCCTCACGTACGCCGTCGCCCATCCGTGACATTGGCGCAGGCCGTCGCCGTGCCAACCCATCGGGCGCGACACGTTCACCCCGTCTGAACTGGGTAGATTCGTCAGACAATGTCGTCGACCCAGCGGCCGATCCTCAACGAGCGCTACGAACTCGAGCAGCGCATCGGTCGCGGTGGCATGGCCGACGTATTCCTCGCACGGGACCAACTGCTGGATCGACCCGTCGCCATCAAGGTGCTCTTTCCCGAATATGCCGCCGATCCCGCATTCGTGGAGCGCTTCCGGCGTGAGGCCCAGTCGGCGGCCAACCTCAACCACCCGAACATCGTGGGCGTCTACGACTGGGGTCGCTACGGATCCACGTATTTCATCGCCATGGAGTTCGTCGCTGGCCGCACCCTGGCCGATGTGCTGCGCACCAACGGCACCATCACCCCGCAACAGGCCACCGATGTCGCCATCGAGGTGTCGTCGGCATTGGCGTTCGCACACCGCAACGGTGTGGTGCACCGCGATGTGAAGCCCGCCAACATCTTGGTGGGCCACGACGGCCGTGTGAAGGTGGCCGACTTCGGTATCGCACGAGCACTCAACTCGGCAGCCGAGGAGAACCTCACCCAAGCGGGATCGGTGATGGGTACGGCCACGTACTTCTCGCCCGAGCAGGCACAGGGTGCACAACCCGATCCACGCAGTGATCTGTATTCGCTCGGCATCGTGCTGTACGAGATGGTGGGCGGACGTCCGCCGTTCACCGGGGAGAACCCGGTGGCGATCGCGTACAAGCAGGTGCACAGCGCGCCGCAACCGCTCGGCGAACTGGTGCCCGATGTGCCGCGATCCTTCGAGGCCATCGTCTCGAAGTTGTTGTCCAAGAACCCTGCGCTCCGTTACGCCGATGCCGATGCGCTGCGCGATGACCTGCGCCGCTTCAAAGACGGTCAACCCGTGGCCGCACTGGGCGCAGCCGGCGCCGCAGGCGTCGTGCTCGGAGGCGGCGATGCCCTCGCCACGGCCAGCACTCCCGGCGCAGCAGCACCGAATGGCACGGGCGACATGGCCCGACCCGTGGCCGATCTTCCGCCCGCCGCACCACCGCCTCGCTATGCACCCATTCCGCCGGGCGCAAACATGCCGCCGGTTCCCACGATGCAGCAGGGCTACGCGCCACCGCCCATGTACCCGCAGCAGCAACGTCGTGGCGGCGGCGTCATCATCGTGGCCACGTTCATCCTCGCCCTGCTCGTGGCCGGTGGCGTGGTGCTGTTCAACGTACTGTCGAACCGCGAGCCGGGCGGTGGACAGGTGGGAACCCTCGAGGTGCCCGATGTGCGCGGTCTCACCATCGCCGATGCACAGAAAGAACTGCTCGACCGCAACCTGCTGCCCGACATCCGTGCGGTGGAGCGAGACGACGTCGCAGCCGACACGGTGTACGACCAAGACCCTGCTCCGGGCGAAGTGGTGGACGAGGGCTCGCGTGTGGTGCTCACCTACAACCCCGCTGCCGGTACGAAGTTGGTCGAGATGCCGGATCTCACCGACCTGTCGTACAACGAGGCCGTGAAGAAGCTCACCGCGTTGGGATTCGACCCCGCGCGGTTCAGCGAGCAAAAGAAGGAAACACCTGGCGTGGAGCCCGGCATCGTGGTGGATCAGGCGCCTGGGAAGGGCCAGCAGGTTCCCAACAACTCCAATGTGGTCATCGTGATCTCTGCGCCGCCGAGTCGCGTCACCGTGCCCAATGTCGGCGGACTCACACCCGCCGATGCCGAGACCAGGTTGCGCAAACTCGGCTTCGAGGTCACTGCGGTGAACGCCACCAGTACCGATGTTCCGTCGGGCACCGTGATCCGCAGCGAACCACTCGCCGGGAACACGGTGAACTACGGCTCGAAGATCACCATCGTGATCTCGTCGGGAACACCACAGGCCACGGTGCCGAATCTGGCAGGAATGACCGAGGCCGAGGCGCGCACTGCGCTCGAGAACGCGAACCTGAAGATGCGTGTGGGCGACCCGGTGGTCGGCGGTACGCCGGTGAACAAGGTGGTGCTGCAGAGTCCGCTCGCCGGCACCTCACAACCGCAGGGCACCACCATCACGATTCGTCTCGGCAAGGAATTGCCGCCCACCACGTCGTCGAGCACCACCACGACCACCACGATTGCGCCACCCGACCCGAACTGACGCACTGCGTCGAGTCGTCGGTGTCAGTGCGTGGTCAGCGCAGCGCCGGCACCTGTGCAAGAAAGTTGCGCAACAGATCGTGACCCGACGCGGTGAGAATCGACTCCGGGTGGAACTGCACACCTTCCACCGCCACCTCACGGTGACGCACTCCCATGATGATGCCGTCGGCGGTGCGCGCCGTCACCTCGAGACATGCGGGCAGCGTTGCCGGGTCGATCACCAACGAGTGGTAACGCGTGGCCTCGAGCGGTGACGGCAACCCGGTGAACACACCGCGTCCGTCGTGGCTCACCATCGATGTCTTGCCGTGCATCAGTTCGGGAGCACGCACCACTGCTGCGCCGTACACGTGGCCGATCGCCTGATGACCGAGGCACACGCCGAACACCGGCACCACTCCGGCGAAGGCCGGGATGACCTCGCACAGGATCCCTGCGGTTTCGGGTCGACCCGGTCCGGGCGACAACAGCACGGCGTCGGGCTGCAGGGCCACCGCCTCAGACACGGTGAGCGCGTCGTTGCGCACCACGATCGGTTCTGCGCCCAACTCACCGAGGTACTGCACCAGGTTGTAGACGAACGAGTCGTAGTTGTCGAGGACGAGCACACGTGCCACCCCCTCAGGTTGCCGGGTTCGAGCGACATTTGTCGAACGCGAACAGACCCGACCGGGCAGGAGACGACTACGCTCCAGTACTCGTGGCACCCCCCAAGCGCAAGACCGGAAGCGGACGAGTCACCCCGAAGGGCACCAAGCCCGGGGCACTCCCCAGTGCAGGCACCCCGCAGGCACGGGCCCGCAAGGTGCGTGAGCACCACGACGGCGACCCGGTCGAGGCGTCGTCCCGCTACACGCCCAAGGTGCCCAAGTCCGAGAAGGAAAGTCCACGTTGGTGGCCGGTGCTCATGCTGGGCCTGTTCATCGTGGGCGGCATCCTCATCTTGATCAAGTACCTCGGATGGGTGCCCGGCGGTCAGGACGGCAGCCAGTGGTGGGTGTTTGCCGGCCTCGTGTTCGTGCTCGCCGGACTGTTCACCGCCACGCAATGGCGCTAGTGCGGCGGTAACGCCCCGCTGACCAGAGAGTTACACGGGTGTAGTTCTCAACAGCTTTGTCCACAGCCTGTGGACGAACTCAGTCGTAGAGCGGCGCCACCATGTCCATCTCGTCGCCGCAGTGACGCGGCGGAGGAGGATCTTCGTCGGTGGCGAGCGTCATGCGTACCTCGGAGCCACAGATCGAGCAGCGATAGCGCACGTTCACCTTGCGCAACTCGCCTTCGGGTGGCGGCGGCGGCAGCGGGGTGGTCATCGACCGCAACATGCCCGTGCCCACGAACCACAGCACGAAGAAAAGCACCACGGCACCGAGCACCCACATGATGGTCGAGAACGCCGGCACGGTGTCAGCCTAGGCACGGCTCCCCATGACGCGAATGCGCGTCGTGGGGGAACCGAGCAATGAGAGAGTCGCTGCGATCAGCCGAGGCGCTCGAGGATGGTGGCGTTCGCCATACCGCCGCCCTCGCACATCGTCTGCAGGCCGTAGCGGCCGCCGGTGCGCTCGAGCT
>JAFMJD010000010.1 GCA_017853685.1 Actinomycetota bacterium
CGACGCAGTGCGAACCGACGCAGTGCCGTCGA
Source organism: Actinomycetota bacterium (assembly GCA_017853685.1). Taxonomy (GTDB): domain Bacteria; phylum Actinomycetota; class Acidimicrobiia; order Acidimicrobiales; family Ilumatobacteraceae; genus WLJO01. The sequence continues at coordinate 33 of JAFMJD010000010.1, forward strand.
ATCTCGTTCCACCACTCTCACGGAACTCCGCCGAATTACCGACACCGTATACCGATGACTGTTTGGGCGATTCCGACGAGACCGAAGCCGGAGACTGTGCCTACGGCAAGATCGACTCCACCACCTCGATCGCGATCGTCGGTGATTCGCATTCGGCACAGTGGCAACCCGCGCTCGCCTCGATCGCCGAGCGGCGTGGCTGGAAGCTGCGTTTTTACGCAAAACGGCGTTGCGGTGCGGTGGCGTACCGAAGCGCGTACAACCCGAAAGCACTCAACGATGAGTGCGACACGTGGCGAAACAACGTCATCGAGGAACTCACGCAGGATCCGGCCCAAGTCGTCATCCTCACTGCCTTGCGTTACCCCATCCTCGACGGACTCACCACCCGACGCTCCGCTCAGTGGCGCTCGGGGTTCGAGACCGTGCTCGACCGACTTGCTGCCACCGGCTCACGCCTCGTTCTGCTTGGCGACCCGCCACTGCCACCGGACTGGCCGGGTGCATGTCTCGCCGATCACCTCAAGTCGGCCACGCGGTGCACCATCGATCGGAGCGACGGCGAACCCGATGGGCTCGTACAGGCCGAGCAGGCCGCCGCCGAGTCCACAGGGGCCACCTACGTACGCACGGGCGACTGGTTCTGCTCCGGCGACCGCTGTGCCGTCATCATCGGCAACATCAACGTGTATCGGGACCCCAACCACATCAGCATCCCGGCCGCCATGTTCTTCATCCCGCTGCTCGAAGCAGTGCTCGGACCTCAAGTGGCACTCGCCCGGGATTGAATATTCCGGGCGGCAACCGATCAACCGTCCGAGCCGTACGCCGAACCATGAGCCACCGCAGCGACACCGAGACCGACTCGTCTGACCCCTCGTGGGAACCCGTCGTCGCCGACGACGTCCCCGAAGTCCATCCCGATGCTCCACGGCGCCCCGCCGGTCGAATTGCTCCGTGGTACGTCGGGGCACTCTCCGGCACGGTTGCGGCCATCTTCGCAGTCGGTGTCGGGCTCGCCTCGGCACAGATGCTCACCACCACCTCCCCCACCGACGCAGTCGGTGGGGCCTTTGTCGATCGTGTTCCGAAATGGTTGAAGAACCTTGCCATCGACTGGTTCGGCACGTCTGACAAGACTGCCCTCAAAGTGGGCATGTTCATGGTGATGGCCGCACTCGCCGTGGTGCTGGGTTGGCGGTCCTTGCGCCGACCCCTGACGGGCGCTGCGGGCTTCGCTCTCTTCGCACTGCTCGGTCTGCTCTGCGCACTCGATCGTCCGAACAGCGATGGCGCGATCGTGGTGCCGCCACTGCTCGCCGGACTCGCCGGCATCGCAGCGCTCCTGATCAGTCTGCGATCCTTCGACCACCAATGGCGACGGGCAAACTCACCACAGCGATCACGCGCTCCGCTCGGATGGGATCGTCGGCGTTTCGTCGTGGCGTCGGGCGGCTTCGCGGCAGCCGGAGCAGCCTTGAGTGGCACTGCGGTTGCGCTCGAACAGCGTCGCGTGAACCGCCTGCGGGCGGCGGCGGGCGCCTCACTGCCGCCCCTCGCTACCGACACCACCACCCCCACGGTCGACGACAACACAGGACCCATCAATCCGGTCACACCGTTCATCACGCCGAACAACGACTTCTATCGAATCGACACTGCGCTCTCGTTCCCGTTCATCGATCTGGATACGTGGCGCCTGCAGATCGGCGGACTCGTCGAGCGCGAGCGCGAGTTCAGCTTCGCCGAACTCCTGGAGATGGAACAGGTGGAACGCACCATCACCCTGTGCTGCGTCTCCAACGAAGTGGGCGGTGACCTCGTCGGCACGGCACGTTGGCGGGGCGTGCTCCTCGCCGACGTACTCCGAGCGTGCGGGGTCCAGTCGAGTGCAGAGCAGGTGTTCAGCACCAGCGCCGACGGCTGGACCTGTGGATTCCCGGTTGCAGCAGCGTTCGATGGACGCGACGCCATGATCGCTCTCGGCATGAACAACGAGGGTCTACCGCTCGAACACGGATACCCCGCACGCTTGGTGATTCCCGGTCTCTACGGATACGTGTCGGCCACGAAATGGCTTACGTCCATCCGCCTCACCACGTGGGCCGACGATGTCGGCTACTGGGTGCCACGGGGCTGGAGCCGCGAGGCTCCGGTGAAGACGCAATCTCGCATCGACGTACCCAAGCGCGGCGCTCGGCTCGACGCCGGCACGGTTCCCGTAGCAGGAGTCGCGTGGGCGCAGGGGCGGGGCATCGCGCGGGTGGAGATCCAGATCGACGATGGACCGTGGGTGCAGGCCGAACTCGGGGCCGAGAACCTCGATGACGCGTGGCGACTCTGGCGATACACATGGGATGCGACACCCGGCGATCACCGGATCACCGTGCGCGCCACCGACGGCGAGGGCGTGGTGCAGACCGACGAAGTGGCGCCACCCGATCCCGACGGCGCCACGGGGCATCACTCCCGGCGCGTCACCGTACGCTGACCGACGATCCGAAGCGCTCCAGACGCTCGGGCAACTCGGCGAGGAAGTGCTCGGCATGGCGGAGCTTGATGTCTTCGTAGCCGCGTACGTGCGAGGCGAGCGAAGCGATGGCGATCGCCTCGTCCATCGAGTCGGCATGCAGGTGATCGACGACCGTGTCGACCGCCTCGATGTATCGATCGATCAGCGCCCGCTCCACACGGCGCACCGCCGCGTGACCGAACGGATCGATCCAGCGGCCTCGTAACGGCCGCATGGCGCGCAGCAGCGAGAACAACGGAGTTGCCCAGCGGCCGAGCCGGATCTTGCGATCCCAACCAAGTGCTCGCAGCAGCGGTGGGTGCAAGAGCCATTCCACTCGGGCACCGGGACCTCCCACCGCTTCGGCCCGCGCCCGGGCCGAGGGGTCCAGCAGCAGGCGCGCCACTTCGTACTCGTCCTTGTACGCCATGAAGTGATGCAATTCGCGCGCGACTATGTCCTGGAGCGCAGTCGATCCCGGGGCGACGAGCGCCTCGCGTTCGGCTACGCGTCGGACCACCGACATGAAACGCTCGGCGTAGGCAGCGTTCTGGTAGGCCACGAGGTCTTCGTAGAACACCTGCAACGGCGTCTGCTCCCCCGCAGTCGATGTCGGCACCACGTTGCGCGCTGCACTCTCGACATCTTCGGGACGCTGCGCCCACACCCGTCCGAGGCGCAGTGCGCGAATGTTCGTCTCGACTGCCACCCCGTTCAGTGCGATGGCCTGCTCCACCGCGCCGGTCGACAACGGGATCACGCCGGACTGCAGGGCAACACCCAGTACCAATACATTCGCCGAGGCTGCATCCCCGAGAAATGTTCGGCACAACCATGCGGCATCCACGAAACGGTTGAGCGCTGCGCGGGAGACCTCGCCGACTCGCTGCTCCAGTGCAGTGTCGGTGGGATAGGGCATGTAGGGGTGAATCACCATGTTTCCGGTCGGCGTGGGCGACGACGAACCCACCACCACCGTGCGTTCGGGTGATGCGCCGGCGAGATGGGTGTCGCTCGCTGCAACGAGGAGGTCGAGCGCAAGGAGCACATCCACCATCGCGGTGCCTGCCTTGTTGGAGGCCGGAACCGCCTGGCGCGAGATCCGAATGTCACTCACCACCGGTCCGGCCTTCTGGGACAGTCCGGTCTGGTCGAGGCCGCGCACCTCACAGCCGTCGAGCATGGCGGCCGTTCCGAGGATCTGGCTCACCGTCACCACACCCGTGCCACCGATGCCCGAGAGGCGCACCGCACAGTCGTCCCGGGGAACCACCGGAACCGGGGCACCAGGCAGGTCAGCGAGCAGACCCATGAGTACTGCCTCGGCCGCGGCTCGCGCGGGGGCGGCTCCCCTGCGGCGTGCGCGTCGCGAACCGACCCGAGCCGGTCGGATGTAGGCAAAACTCGGACAGTCGCCCTGCACACACGAGTAGTCGAAGTTGCACGAGGTCTGATCGATACGGGTCTTGCGGCCGAACACCGTGTGCACCGGCTGCACCGAGAGGCAGTTGCTCTTCTCGCCACAGTCGCCGCAGCCCTCGCACACCCGCTCGTTGATGAGCACACGACGCTCGGGTTCGGGGACCCGACCCCGCTTGCGATCACGACGGAGTTCCGCCGCACAGCGCTGGTCGTGGATCAGCACTGTCGTACCGAGCACCGTCGAGAGACGTTCCTGGGCCTCGATCACGCGTGTGCGGTCCCACACATCTACTCCGGGCGGCAGCGTGGTACGCCGGTACCGGTCGGTGTCCTCGGTGGTGATGATTACCTGACGCACACCGTCGGCGAGCAGTACCTGCACCAACCTCGGGATGGTCATGACACCCACCGGATCCTGCCCTCCGGTCATCGCCACTGCTCCGTTGAACAGGACCTTGTAGGTGATGTTCACCCCGGAGGCGACTGCCGCTCGAATCGCCAGCAGGCCCGAGTGGAACAGCGTTCCGTCGCCGAGGTTCTGCAGCAGGTGCGGACGATCCACGAACGGCGACATGCCGATCCACTGAGCGCCCTCGTTCCCCATCGCGGTGAGACTCGTGAGATGCCCCACCTGATGTTCCTCCATGAACATCACCATCGAGTGGCAACCGATTCCTCCCCCCACGAGGGAGCCGTCCGGCACGCGGGTCGAGGTGTTGTGCGGACAGCCCGAGCAGAAGTACGGAGTACGAACGGTGTGCAACTCGATATTCGGGCGTCGCTTGTGTGGCAGTGGCGCAAGACGATCATCCCCGAGTCGCTGTGCGAGCCGGGAGCGGATCGGACCCAGAATCACATCTGCGTCGATTGCGCCAGAGAGGGGGATCAGTGCCACATCATCGGTGTCACGCTTGCCGGTGATGATGGGGCGGTTCGCGAGCGGGTACAGCGCGTCCTTCATCAACCACTCGAGCGTCGGATTCTTTTCCTCCACCACCAGGATCTCGGCGAGTCCGGAGGCGAACTCGCGCACGATCGCCGGGTCGAGCGGGATCGGCATCGAGAGCTTCAGGAGTCGGATGCCCGAAGCGCGCAGCGCGTCTGGTGTCCCGAGGCCGAGACGGCCCAGCGCTTCGAGGGTCTCGTGGTACGTATGACCCGACGCGGCGATACCGATCCAGTCAGCGTCGGTACGTACTGTGATGGTGTTGAGATGATTCACCACGCCGTACTTCTGCGCGAGCGGCAGGCGGACCTCGAGGAACTCGCGTTCGCGCTCGACGGTGAAGGGGGTCACCAGACGACCGTCGGGGTGAGGGACAAAGGGCCGCCCACCGAGGTCGAAATCAGGGATGTGCGGCACGATCCGATCGGGATGCAGGTCCACAGTTCCCGTGCCGTCGGCCACCGCGGCAACCACCTTGAGCGCCGACCACAGGCCCGAAGCACGAGACACTGCGATGGCGTGACGCCCGAGGTCGAGGGCCTCTTGCACGTCGCCCGGGTACAGCAGAGGCAGGTGAAGGTCGACGATGTTGGAGTCGGACGAACTCGGCAGCGTGGACGACTTCGCGGCGGGGTCATCCCCTACGAGCGCGATCGCACCGCCGCGCGGTGACACACCGGCAAACACACCGTGACGCATGGCGTCGCTGGCACGATCCAGGCCGGGCGCCTTCCCGTACCACACACCGACCACCCCGTCGTACGAGCAGCCATCGACAGTCACCGCCAACTGCGAGCCCATCACTGCCGTAGCGGCGAGTTCCTCGTTCAACGCCGGTTGGTGCACCAGATGCAGCCCATCGGCCCGAGCAGTTGCTGCTGCGGTCGCGATGTCGCCGTCGTACCCGGCGAGCGGTGAACCGGGATAACCCGAGACGAACGCAGCCGTGTGCCAGCCATGTCGCCGATCCACACGCAGTTGCTCGACAACGAGTCGGGCGAGCGCCTGCGAACCCGACATGAAGACCCGACCCTCGTCCATCGCGTACCGATCGACGAGTCGATACCCATGCGCACCGATCGGGTCATTCATCCCGATCATTCTCGCATGCAGACTCCTCACGCGGGTGACCGCTACCGTTGGTCGTAGCTCCACATGAACGTCACGGTGATCTTCTGCCTGCCCGAATCGAACGGGTTTCTCGCTGCGTGCACACGCACGGTGATCGATGCGCTCGACTCGCACCACGTCGACCTGGTCGATCTCGTGGCCGATGGTTTCGTGCCGGCCATGACCGCTGAGGAGCGACAGGCGTATTTCACCGACACACCCATCTGTGATCCACTGATCGAGCGCTACGCCGAATACGTCAACCGTGCCGACGCGCTGGTGTTCGTCTACCACAGCACGTGGTACGGCCTACCCGCTCTCACGAAGGGCTGGCTCGAGAAGGTCATGGTGCCCGGCGTTGCATTCGGGTTCGACGACAACGGCACGATCGAAGCACGTTTGCATCACGTGCGGCGGATCGCTGGCGTTGCCACACACGATGTGTCGGCCCGCGAGCTTCGCTCGGTGGTGGACGGGGGTCGGCGAACATTGCTGCGCGCGCTGCGCGTGTCTGCGGGATTGCGTACGCGCACCTCGTGGTTCGCGCTCTACAACTCCTCCACTTCCGATGTTCGCGGGCAGGAACGCTTTCTGGCCAGACTGCAGCGGGGGTTTGCTCGATGGTGACGGCACTCGTCGTACACAGCCACCCCTGCAACCCGAGTCTCGGCTCGACTCTGCGGGACACCGCAGTGGGCGCCCTCGGTGATGCCGGATACTCCGTGGATCTGTTGGATCTCTACGCCGAGCAGTTCGACCCGGTCGAACCCCGCCCGTCGACCGGCAGCACAGCAGCGGGATCCGGATCAGACACCCAACAACTCGCCGACCACATCGCGCGTCTACGTGCTTGCAAACTTCTCGTCCTCGTCTACCCCACGTGGTGGGGGGCACAACCAGCGATGCTCACGGGCTGGCTGGATCGCGTCTGGAGAGACCCCGACGCCGTTGCGCCCACCGGACGACTGCGGCCGAACAAGACTGTCTTCGGCAACATCGATCGGGTGGTGGTCATCACCACACATGGGTCGCCCCGATGGATCAACGCACTGCAGGGCGAGAGCGGCAAGCGACTCCTGCAACGCGGAATGCGCCGGGCAGTCGGTTCGCACTGCAAGGTCGACTGGGTGGCCCTGTATGACCTCGACCACGTGAGACCGGGGCAGACAGACGCATTCATCGGCAGGGTCAGGGAGCACCTCGCACGAATCGCGTGACCACCTCGACGTGTGGGGTGCCGGGAAACAGGTCGAGCACCGTCGAGCCTGCGTGCACGTAGCCGCTCGCAGCGAGCAGCGCGGTGTCACGACCGAGCGCCGCGGCATCACAGCTCACGAGCACCACCACCGGTGCGCTGGTTCCTGCCACGACGCGCACGCCGCGCGCACCGAGTCCACGCCGAGCGGGGTCGGCCACCACGGCATCGGCAAACTCCGGCGACCAGTCCTCCGCGTCACCTTCCACCACCACCGCCCGCCGGCCCGCGAGGTTGTGACGAGCATCGTCGCACGCCGATGCCGACTGCTCCACCGCCACCACCTCGCTCTCCGGAAGCAGCGAAGCGGCAAAGAGACCGATGCCGGAGTACAGATCCACCCAACGCCGCACGGAACCCACCGGCCCGAGCGCCGCAGCCACTGCGTTCACCAAGAGCTCTGCGCTCTGTGCGGAACTCTGGAAGAACGAAGCAGCCGATACACGAAGGTCCACCCCTGCGACGCGCTCGGTGAGCGACGCACGCGCCCCTCTGCCCACGTCCGACGGCAGCTCCTCGATGCGCGGTCGAGGGACTGCCCGGCCTGCTGCGCCCGACTCACCGAGCAGCGCCGTTCGCTCACCGGTGTGTTCGCTCACCCGCACGGTGAGCTCGGCTCCCGGCGTGATGCGAGTGACCGGGAGCAGATCGGTAATGCCTCGATGAGTCACCAGACAATCGTCGAGACCCAGTACCGCATGGGAGGCGGCACGCCGGAAGCCAAGTCGCCCCTGCGCGTCGGCGCCGAAGCGGGCGGTGGTGCGATACCGCACGGCACCCACCGAGTGACCCGCGCTCACCTGTGCATCTGTTCGGCCACCCTGCCGGGCGAGCGCGTCACGAACGATGTCCATCTTGAGACCCAACTGGGCTGCAGGGTCGACATGCATCCACGAGCAACCGCCGCAGCCGCGCTCCACCTCGGGACACGGAGGCAGCACCCGCGAGCCGTGTGCCTCGATGACCTCCATCACATCAGCGCGCCAGAAGTCCCGCTTCTGCTGGGTGACCCGCACCCGCACTCGCTCACCGGGCAGCGCGCCCGTCACGAACACCACACGACCGTCGGAGGCTCGGGCGATGCCGTCGCCGCCCACCGCCATACGGTCGACGAGCAGTTCGGTCTCCATGCCATCCGAGCGTAGGTTCGTGGAAGTAGCGTTCACGGTGATGAGCCGACGAATCGAGATCGCCCCTTCGGTGCTGCCGTGCGACTTCTCGAGGCTCGGCGAGGAAGTCGCCGCGCTGGAGGCGGCGGGCGTCGACCGCATTCATTGGGACATCATGGATGGGCAGTTCGTTCCGAACCTCACCATCGGACCCGATGTCGTGGCAGCAGCCCGCACACACACCTCGCTGCCGTTCGAAGCACACCTCATGGTGCACACACCCGACCTGCTCGCTCCACGCTGGGTGGAGGCTGGTTGCGAGCGGCTCATCGTCCACGTCGAGGCATGCACGCACCTGCACCGCACGCTCGGGCACATTCGCAGCCTCGGCGCCAAAGCCGCAGTGGTGCTCAACCCCGCAACGCCCATCTCCACGGTGGAGCACGTGCTCGATCTCGTGGACATGGTGCTCATCATGTCGGTGAACCCCGGCTTCGGCGGTCAGGCATACATACCCACGATGGAGCCCAAGGTGCGAGCGCTGCGCGCCATGATCGACGACGGCGGTTACGACATCGACATCGAGATCGACGGCGGCATCAGCCCCAAAACCATCGCCGGCGCAGCGAGCGCGGGGGCCAACGTTTTCGTCGCCGGCACCGCGCTCATCAAGCACGCCGACGGACTCCAGGGCGGCACGGCCGATCTTCGGGCCCGCGCTTCGGCCGCAGTCCGTTAGCGACCGCTACACCGAACGCCGCAACGCCGAGCCGACCAGCCTGCGCAACGCCCACACGGCGACGAGCAACACCGCTACCGCAAGCACCGGGATCGCAACGGCCAGTGCAAGGCCGCGTTTGTCGTCGAAGAAGCCGTTGAGCACACCGGTGTCCACTGCAGAGCCGTCATCGTTGCGGACGACGATCGGGTCGGAGAGCGCAGGGCACTGCACACCGAAATCGTCTGCCCCAACCACCTGATCGCCGCCGAAGATCGCCTCGGGTCGGCGCACCTTCGAGCGCAGCGCGTTGTCGGGCGTATGGTCGGCCGCAACGAGGTAATCGTTCCCGTACACGAGGAACCGCAGGTCGTCTCCGATTCGCACATCGACGGGTCGGCCGATTGCAAGCAGTCCCGTGGGGTCGTTGCGAATGACTCGCACCACGAAACGACCCACCCCATTGGCGGCGTCCACGATGCGCCCCACGAACACCACATCGGGTGCGTCGGGCGGATCGCACTCGGGTGGCAGTGTCGGCAGTGGATCCACCGCGGTCGTCGGCACCGCAGACGTGGGGGGCGCCACCACCGGCCCACCTTCGTCCACCGACGTGACGGGTGCGCTGTCGGGTGGTGAGCCGGGCACGGTGTCGGCTTCCAAGCCAGCGTGCGCAGGTGTCATCAACGCCGCAGAGGCACCTGCTGTGCAGAACGCGACAACCAACAGGCGACGCGCGCGTGGGACAACCAGTCGCAACACACCGAGGAACCTAACGCTCACTGCGTCGGTGGTGTGGTCACCGACGCCTTGCGCCTGAACTCAGCGACCGAGGAAAGTGGGGTTGCGCTTCTCGAGCCACGCCGCGATCGCCTCGGGCGTGTCCTTGGTGGAGAAGTTGATCGTCTGTGCGGCGCCCTCGTCCTCGAGTGCCTGCTCCAGCGTCACCGACGTGAAGTTGTTGAGCAGACGCTTGGTCTGCGACAGCGCCACCGGCGGCCCGCCGGCGAGCTTCTTGGACCAGTCGTCGACGAAGGCGTCGAGTTCGGCGTCGGCCACCACGCGGTTCACCAATCCGATGCGCTCCGCCTCGGCCGCCCCGACGATGTCGGCAAACAGCGCGAGTTCCTTGGCCTTGTGCAGTCCGACTCGCCGCGGCAGCAACCACGAAGCGCCACCGTCGAGCGTGAGGCCACGCTTGGCAAAGATCTCGCTGAAGCGAGCGGTGTCCGAAGCGACGATGAGATCGCACACCATCGCGAAACTCATGCCCACACCCACCGCCACGCCGCGCACTTTGGCCAGGGTCGGCTGGGGCAACTGATAGATGGCGAGGATGACATCGCGCACATCACGCATGGCGAACAACTGGTGGCGCGGGCGTTCGTTGCCGCTGCCGCCCACTGCAGACAGATCGGCCCCCGAGCAGAAGTCCCCACCGGCACCCGTGAGCACCACGCAACGATCGTCGGGATTCCCGCCGATCTCCTTGAGCGTGGCGAACAACTCGGACCACATCGTGGTGTTGACGGCGTTCTTGCGCTCGGGCCGGTTCAGGGTGATGGTGACCACTCCCTGATTGCGTTCCACGGTGATGGTTTCCACAGCGATCCCCTTCGTCGTCGTGACTCGCACCGACGATACTGAACCCATGGGCTACAACCCGTACCGGAAGAAGGTCGTGAAGCCGGGCGACAAGTGGATCTTCGTTGCCGTCGCGGTGGTGGCGGTGGCACTGGTGCTGTGGGGCTTCCTCGGCTGACCCACACGGCAGCGGCTCACAGGCCGTGCAGGATCTCGATGGTGCCGCCGAGCACGGCCGCGGCGTCGATGCGCACCTGTTCGCGCCCCCGACCGTGCTGCTCCATCCACGCAAGCGCCAAGCGCCGCATCCGCACGAGCTTGTCGGGCCCGATGGCCTCCCACGGATGGCCGTACGCCGCCGAACTGCGGGTCTTCACCTCGCAGAACACCACCGTCCCGGGCTGATGCTGCACCACGAGGTCGATCTCCCCCATCCGGCCGTTCCGCCAGTTCCGGTCCAGCACCCGATAGCCGCGTTGGAGGTACCACTCGGCAACCAGCGCTTCACCGGCTGCGCCCCGGGCTTGGTTGGCCCCGGGCACGGTCAGATCTCCGCCTGGGGCAACTCCTCCACGTTGACGTCTTTGAACGTCAAGACCCGCACGGCCGGCACGAGGCGGCTCTTGCGGTACATGTCCCACACCCACGCATCGGTGAGACGCACCTCGATGAGGGGGCGTGGACCCTCGGCCAGCACGTTCACCTGCACATCGTTCGCGAGGTAGAAGCGGCGGTCGGTCTCCACTGCGTACCGGAACATCCCTGCGATGTCCTGATACTCCTGAGCGAGCTGCAACTCGCGATCAGCCTCGAAATTCTCGAGATCATCGGCGCTCAATGAACGCCTCCTGACATCAGTTGTCGCGCTTTTCGCGGATCTTGGCGGCCTTGCCGGTGCGCTCGCGCAGGTAGTACAGCTTGGCGCGACGCACATCGCCACGACGCAGCACCTCGAGCTTGGCGATGATGGGCGAGTGCAGCGGGAACGTGCGCTCCACGCCGATGCCGAAGGAAACCTTGCGCACGGTGAACGCCTCTTGCACCCCGCCGCCGGTCATCGAGATGATGTTGCCCTGGAACACCTGCACACGCTCGCGGTTGCCCTCGACCACCCGCACGTGCACCTTCACCTCGTCGCCGACGGCGAGCGTCGGACGATCGGACTTGAGGTACTGCTGATCGATGAAATCGGTGGTCTTCATGAGCCAGAGGCTTCCTCGCGACGGCCGGCACGACGCCGGATGGGAACGCTCAAGGATACGGGACTGCCGGGAACTCTTCCAACAGCCGCTGCTCGTCCGGTGAGACCCCACCGCGGGCGGCGATGAGGTCGGGCCGGTGCGCGATGGTGCGGTGCAGGCGCTGCGCCAGACGCCACCGGGCGATGCGGGCATGGTCACCGGACCGCAGCACGGCGGGCACCTCCCAGCCCCGGAACTCCGCCGGTCGGGTGTAGTTCGGCTCCTCGAGGAGGCCGTCGGCACCAAAACTCTCCGTGATCGGGCTCTCGGCGTTGCCCATCACCCCGGGCAGCAGGCGAGTCACCGCTTCGATCACGAGACATGCGGCCACCTCTCCCCCCGCCAGCACCACATCACCCACGCTCAGTTCGCCGTCCACGAGATGTTCACGGATCCGGTGGTCGATGCCCTCGTACCGCCCACACAGCAGGCTGAAGCCGCCCAGGCCTGCCAGTTCGGTGGCCATGGCCTGATCGAAACGGCGCCCACCCGGGCCGAGCAGGTACAGCGGTCGGGGGGCATCAGCGGCATCGATCGACGACGCGATCGGTTCGGGGCGCATCAGCATCCCTGCTCCACCGCCGAACGGAGCGTCGTCCACCGTGCGATGCACATCGGTGGTGTACTCACGCGGATCGTGACAGCGCAGATCCACCAACCCGTTCGCCCGAGCCCGACCCAGCAGCGCCTCGGAGCAGAAACGGTCCACCATGGTCGGGAAGATCGTGAAGACGTCGATGCGCATCGTCACTCCTCGAACAAGCCGTCCGGGGGATCGATCGTGGTGACACCGTCCACGCAGGACACGACGAACACCGACGGCACGAGGGCGCCGGACTCGAGCTCCAGGATGTCGTGCGCCGGATTGGCGATCACCCCGACACACCGACCCCGATCGACTCCACTCACTTCCACCACCCGGGAGCCGATCACCTCGTGCACCCACACCGCTTCGGGATCGGCGATGGGCTCAGCGAGCAGTTCGCGGTTCGTGAGCGCCTCGGCGCCCGTGCGGTCGGTCACCTCACGGAACGACACCAACCAGCGAGTCTGCACGGGCTGGGAGGCCGCCACGGTGAGGGCGCGCTCGCCCACGAACAAGGTGCTGCCGGGGTCCAAACGCTCGTGGCGGTCGGTCACGAGGTCCACGTAGACCTCGCCGCGCAAGCCATGGGGCTTGCCGATCTTGCCAATGACGAGCAGGCGGCTCAATCGACGAAATCGACGTCGACCTCGACGCCGTCACGACTGGCCGCGGCGCGCACGAGGGTGCGGATCGCCTGCGCCGTCTTGCCCCGCTTGCCGATCACTCGGCCCAGATCGTTGGGGCCAACGCGCACTTCGAGACGCACGCGGTGACGCCCGTGGGAGGCATCGACGGCCACGGCATCGGGGTCATCAACGATGGAACGCACCACGTGCTCGAGTACCGCTGTGGCCACCGGAGCCGGGATCTGGTTGACGTCGGTCACGGTGTTACTTCGACCGCGCAGCGGCGTACTCGCCCCACGCACCCGAGATCTCGAGCAACTTCTTCACACGCTCGGTGGGCTGGGCGCCCTCCATGAGCCACTTCACGGCCTTTTCGTTGTTCACGGTCAACGTCGAGGGCTCTTGGCGCGGGTTGTAGTGACCGAGGATCTCGATGAAACGTCCATCGCGCGGCGACCGGCTGTCGGTGGCCACGATGCGGTACTGCGGTTGCTTGGTCTTGCCGATGCGAGTCAGTCGCAACTTCACGGACATGTAGGTCTTGTTCCTCTCGTCAATTGATGCCCGGAAATCCGGGTGGGTTCATCCCCGGGAACCCGGGAGGCATCATCGGCATCCGCCGCTTGCCCTTCTTGCCACCAGCCATGCCACCGAATCGCTTCATCATCTTCTGCATTTCGCCGAATTGCTTCACGAGTCGGTTGACATCACCGGTGGTGGTGCCGCTGCCGTTGGCGATCCGCAGGCGTCGGCTTCCGTTGATGATCTCTGGCTTTCGGCGCTCAGCCGGGGTCATGGACCGGATGATCGCCTCCACCCGCTTGAGCTGATCGTCCTCGATCTGGGCGCCCTTCAGCTCCTTGGGCATTCCGGGCATCATACCGATCAGGTTCGAGATCGGGCCCATCTTCTTGACCGCCTGCATCTGCTCGAGGAAGTCGTCGAGGGTGAATTCTCCCTCCATGAGGCGGGTGGCAGCCTGTTCGGCCTGCTCCTGATCCAGTGCCGCCTCGGCCTTCTCGATAAGGCTCAGCACATCGCCCATGCCGAGGATGCGACTCGCCATCCGGTCGGGGTGGAACTGTTCGAAGGCGTCCAGTTTCTCGCCGGTGCTGGCAAAGGCGATCGGGCGTCCGATCACCTCTTTGACGCTCAGCGCCGCACCACCGCGGGCGTCGCCGTCGAGCTTGGAGAGGATCACCCCGTCGATGGCGAGCGCCTCATGGAACCGCTCGGCGGTGTCCACTGCGTCCTGACCGGTCATCGCGTCGATCACGAGGAACGTGTAGTGCGGTTCGGTGGAGGCCGAGATCTGGCGCACCTGCTCCATGAGTTCTTCATCGATGGCCAGACGGCCGGCGGTGTCGATGATGAGCACGTCCTTGCCGAGGCGACGGGCCTCCTGCAGGCCGCGCTGGGCGACGGCAACTGGGTCCCCGGCGCCCGAGCGAACGACCTCGTCGCTGTCGGAGTACACCGGGACGTCGATCTGGCGCCCGAGCGTGCGCAACTGCTCCACCGCGGCGGGACGCTGCAGGTCGGCGCCCACGAGGAGCGGCTGTCGACCCTGACTCTTGAACCAGCGCGCCAACTTGCCCGATGCAGTGGTCTTGCCCGAACCCTGCAGGCCGGCCATCAGTACCACGGTGGGCGGACGACTCGAGTACGTGATCTTCAGGGTCTCGCCGCCCAACATGGCGGTGAGTTCCTGGTTCACGATCTTGATGACCTGCTGGCCCGGATCGAGCGCCTTGGACAACTCGATACCGATCGCCTGCTCCCGGATGCGGGCCACCACGCCGCGCACCACACGCACGTTGACGTCGGCCTCGAGCAGCGCAGTGCGGATCTCGCCGAGCACTTCATCGACATCGGCCTCGGTGAGTCGGCCCTTGCCCCGGAGGCGCTTGAAGATGCCGTCGAAACGGTCGGAGAGTCGGTCGAACATGAGACACAAAAGGCTAGCGGCGGCCCGTACGGGCCGCCGCCAGTTTGTCCACCCGGTTCGAGCGCCGGATCAGTTCTCCTTGGTTGCCTCGTCCACCGGCGGGGCCTCGACCGTTGCGGTCGAGCCGCCATCCACCTCGCTGCTCGGTGCCGGCTCGATCTCGGCCGGCATCGGCACCACATCGGGCTGGGCGAACTCGATGAACTCATCCGCGAGGGCTAACACCGAGTACTCGCCCTGATCCTTGGTGGAGAACACATACGACGGCAGCAGCCAGACCGTTCCATCGGTGTCCCAGACCTGGGTCAGCTCCACCCGCACCTTGGTGAGGGTGACGGTGACTTCCTCCACGGGCACTGTGGTGGCGATGACTGTGGTCTCCACCGGGTCCACCAGTTCGCCGGGAACCGTGGACGGCTCGGTCATGTCGTCCGACTCGTCGGGGGGCAACGTCGGGGGCACGGGATCTTCCTCGACTGCGACCGGCGCCGTCGGCGAATCGGCTCCACCACTCGCGGCGGTGGCCGTCACGGCGCCGGTGTCCACGGCGGCTGACCGCACGTTCGGGGCCCCGTAGCCACCGAACCACGTGCCCGACTGATCGTTGAGGCGCTTCACCGCAACATCGAGGTCCACCAACTCGTACTCATCGGCACGCTCGGGCTGAGCAAGGAACCCGCCCGCACCGGTGATGATTCCCTCGGCGCCGTAGCTCACGTAGATCGCCAACTGGCTGCGCTGACCGTCGAGCAGCAGCCACGCCGTCGTCCACGAACCCCACTGGTCACCGGCAGCCTCGAGCGAGAAGTTGTCGGTGTCGTAACCGAGCTCGTCGAGCAGCGTCAGCGTACGTGCCTTGGCCTGATCGGCGGTGAGCACGCCCTCGGGCGGTGCGGGGACTGCACACGGCTCGGGCCTGAGCACTTCGCTCGTGCTCACCGTGCCGTCCGTGGAGCCTGCTGAACCGGAGCCTGAGGCCTCACCCGTTTCGGAGCGGTCTGCGGGCAGGGGCTCACTCACGGCCACACCGGGTTCGGCGCAACCGACCTGGGCGGGGAACTTGGTCCAGTCCGGCGAGTACCACCAGTTCTGCATGGCGTCGCTCCCGATGAAGAGCGATGCACCACCTTCGGTGGGTGCGAGGGTCTCGCCACCGCCCTGATCGGCGGGGATCGCCTTCCACGAACCGACGAGACCGAATGCCTTGGCAAGCGAGTCCTTGCGGGCCTGGCTCACGGGCTCGGGCTTGGCGGGGAAGCGCCACGCACGGAACTTGCCCTCAGGCTTGGAGAGCCCGTCAGCGAGTTCGAACACCGTGCGAACCTGCGGATACAGCCCCGGTGCGATCATGCGATCGCCGGCGGCCTCCGAGGTGGCGGCCAACTTTCCGTCGTTGGCGCCCGACGGAGCCGAGCCGATGCGGATCTTGGCGGGAGCGGCCGAATCGCCCGAGCCGCACGCGGCGAGCAGCGACATGGCGGCGAGGATCGGAACGGAGTACCTGAGGACAGAGCGTCGATTCATGCCGCCTGTGACGAGGCGGACGCCAAGTTGGTTCCCGTCAGTCGGAGAAAAGTGCGTCGACGAACTCATCGGGATCGAACGGCACCAGATCGCCGATGCTCTCCCCCAGCCCCACGAGCTTCACCGGGATGCCGAGTTCGGTCTCGATTGCGAACACGATGCCGCCCTTGGCAGAGCCATCCAGTTTGGTGAGTACCACACCGGTTACCTCAGTGACGTCACCGAACTCCTTCGCCTGCACCAGCCCGTTCTGTCCGGTCGTTGCGTCGATGACGAGCAGTACCTCGGTGACCCGACCCGGGTCACGGTCGGCTACGCGACGCACCTTGCGCAGTTCCTCCATGAGGTTCGACTTGTTCTGCAACCGGCCAGCGGTGTCGCCGAGCACGAGATCGCAACCGCGTGGCTGCGCCGCCTGCACACCATCGAAGATCACCGAACTCGGGTCACCGCCTTCGTTGCCGCGCACGAACTCGGCGCCCGAACGCTGGGCCCACGTCTGCAATTGTTCGGCCGCAGCGGCACGGAACGTGTCGCCCGCCGCCAACAGCACTCGCCGCCCTGCGCTGCGCTGCTGGGCCGCAACCTTGCCGATCGTGGTGGTCTTTCCCACACCATTCACGCCCACGAACAGCCACACGTTCGGGCCGGCACCTGCGCGATCCTCGAATCGCAGGCTTCGATCGGCATCCCGCAGGCGCTGCTTCATGTCGTCACGCAGTGCATTCACGAGCGACTCGGGATCGCCGATCTCTCTGGACTTCACCTTGGCGCGCAGGGGATCCAGCAACGCTTCGGTCACGCGCAACCCGACATCGGCACGCAGCAACGCCTCCTCGAGGTCGTCCCACGAGTCCTGGGTGATACCGGCGCGGGCACGCACTCCGGTGATGGCACCTGCCAGCGCTGCGCGAGCCTTGCCAATGCGGTCACGAAAGCGCGGACGCTCGAGCGCTTCGGCCTCGGCATCGGCATCAGCATCGGCATCAACAGTCTCGTCGTCGGCCGTCTCGGCAACAGCGAGGACTTCCTCAGCATCGACTGATTCCTCGTCGAGGGCAAGCGCTGCTTCGGCTTCCAACTCGAACACCGCATCCTCGACGAGCGCTGTCTCGCTCTCGGGTGGGTGCTCGGGCGCCTCGACCGGTATCGCCCGTTCGCGGGCACCGGCGAGCGGACGTGCAGCGCGGCGGCGGTTGACGACGATGACCCCGATCCCGAAGACCAGGACCACCGCAACGAGAATGAGCAGAACGATCGGCATGCGCCGATCACGCTAGCGAGGCCGAGCCTCAGGCAGAGGAGCCGACTCGCTCCGAGACCACCTTGGAGGAGCCACCCGGCTGCATGCTCACGCCCAGCAGTACGTCGCCGGCCTCCATCGTGCGCTTCTGGTGGCTCACGATGATGAGCTGGGCGTCGTTGCGGAACTCATGGATGAGGCCGAGGAACCGGTGCAGGTTCACATCGTCGAGGGCGGCCTCGACTTCGTCCATCACGTAGAACGGGGACGGCCGCGAACGGAACACGGCAAAGAGATACGCCAACGCCGTGAGGCTGCGCTCGCCGCCCGACAACAGCGACAGTTTCTTCACGTTCTTGCCACTGGGCTTGGCCTCGACCTCGATACCGGTGTCGAGCAGATTGTCGGGATCCGTGAGCACCAACTTGCCCTGACCACCCGGGAAGAGCAGCGAGAACAACGCGGTGAAGTGCGTGGACACGTCGGCGAACGCGTCGGCGAACACCGACTGAATCTCCTGGTCGATCGCCGAGATCACGCGCGACAGTTCCCGACGCGTCTCTTTCACATCCTCGAGCTGTTCCTCGAGGAACTTGTGGCGCTCCTGCAGCGCGTTGAACTCCTCGAGTGCAAGCGGGTTGATGGGGCCGAGCAGTCGGATCTCGCGTTCGAGATCCTTGAGGCGCGTCGGCGCATCGATGCCCTCGGGCAACGGAGGTTCTGCAGTCGCCACCGCCACATCAGGCTCGCTGACGAGTTCCCGCCGCACGCTGTCCTCGAGCGCCTCGAGCCGCAGGCGTGCCTCTGACTCGTCCAGATCCACCCGGTGAGCCCCGTCTCGGCAGGCCTCCAACTCCTTGTCGGCAGCCACACGCCGCCGACGCGCATTGTCGAGACCCTGTGTGATGGCTCGCACCTCGTCGGTCTGACGACGCCGCGCCTCGTGCAGCGCCACCAGTTCGGCCTCGATCACCACGCGGCGCGTGTCCACCAATGCAGCCAGACGATCGATCGCTCCGATGGCCGCCTCGATCTGTTCGCGTCGCCCCGCCGCTTCTTCGCGCGCAACCTGATCGGCCTGCAGACGACGCTCGGTCTCCTCGAGGCGACGCTCGAGGAACTGCTGTCGCTCGATCAACCCGGCGTTGCGCACTTCGAGATCCTTGCGCCGCCCACCGAGCACTGCTGCCCGCGCGTCCAACTGGGCACGAACCTCGCCTCGCCGCCGCGCGGCTTCGAGTTCGGCCGCCTCATCGGCCTCCAATGCCGGGAGCAGGGCCTCCAGCTCGGCGATGCGCGCCTGTTCACGCTCGGCTCGCTCGTGATGTTCACGCGCCGATTGCGACACCAGTTCGAGTTCGGCCTGTGCCTCGCGACGTTGGGCCTGCACCCGCCCCAACGTGTCGGTCGCTGCGGTGAACCGCGCGTCGTTGGCCTCGAGTCGCTTCGACAGTTCGCGTTCGGCCTCACGGGCGTCATCCAGTGCTCGACGGGCAGCGGTCATCACGGCCTCGCGCTCCACCACCTCGCGCTGGGCCTCCACCGCCCTCGCCTGCGCCTCCTCGAGCGCAGCGGCAGTTGCTCCACTGCCGGCCGTTCCATATCGCCAGCCGACTCGCGAGAATCGGTGACCGTCACGGGTGACGACCACCGCATCGGGGTGTGCGAGCGAAACGTCCAGCGCGGACTCCCAGCCACCGGCAACACAGCCACAGCGAGCGAGTAACGCATCCAGCAGTGGCTCCACACGTGGGTCGCGTCCGCGCACATGATTCCGGATCGCAGTGGTGCCACTCGGCACCGCGGAGGCAACGGCGGCTCCGGCAGCAGGCAGAGCAAGCACTGCACCCACTGCGTTTCCTGACTCCAGGTGCTTCAGTGCCGCGCGGGCGGCACGTGGGTCATCTACGAGTACGGAGAGCACCGCATCGCCGAGAGCGGCCTCCAGTGCCACCTCCCACCCATCGTCCACACGCACGAGATCGAGCAGCGTGCCGAGCACACCGGGCACATCGGCGAGACGTTGGGCGCCAGCGCGCGAGCGCGCGTTGTCGAGTGCCAGTGCTAGGGCGTCGGCGCGCGCCTGCCAGCGTGATGCCTCCGAGAGCGCCTCTTGATGCGCAGCCACTGCGGCGTGCGATGCAGCATCGGCCTCGAGACGACGGTTCTCGGCCGATTCGAGTTCTGCAACGAGCGGAGTCTCCGCCGATTCCGCTCCCTCGCACTCGACCCGGAGGCGTTCGGCCTCATCGGTCAGGCGATCGACTCGGGCGGTGAGATCGAGCACGCGCTGGTCGGCACGGCGCATTTCGGAGCCAGCACGATCGACTCCCGATCGAAGGGTGCGCAACTCGCCACGCAACTCGGCTGCGGCGCTGGACGCCGATGACGACGGTTCCACCGACGCAGAGTCGATGGCTTGCAGCGTGGTCTCTCGCTCGGCAGCGAAGGCACGTTCGTCCTCGGCCAAGGTTTCCGCCTCGGGGGCCACCGCAGCAAGGCCACGAGCGACGTCGTCCAGTTCGGCCTGCAGACGAGCGGCCTCGGCCTCGAGGTTCGCCACCACCCCGCCGTCCATGAGTTGACCGCGGTCGCGTTCGAGCGAGCGTCGACGCTCGTGGAGCACAGCCGCCAACCCGCGTGCGCGCTCGCGCAACTGCTCCACCGTCACGAGGCGATCGCTCACATCGGTATCGCCACGGGCTGCCAACTCGGCCTCGGCCGATGCGATCGAGCGGTCCAGTTCGCCCATCTCGTCACGGATCGCGCGCTCACTTGTCGCAAGCGTCACCCGCTCAGCAGCAAGTGCTACCAGTCGCTCACGCTGGGACGCGATGTCACGGCCGGTGAGGTACAACCGCAATGCGGTGAACTCCGCCTGCAGATCACCGTGGCGCCTCGCTGCCTCGGCCTGTCGCTCCAGCGGGCGCAACTGACGACGCACTTCTCGCAGAAGGTCCTGCACACGGGTGAGGTTGCCCTCGGTGGCATCGAGGCGACGCTCGGCTTTCTCCTTGCGGCGCCGGAACTTGAGGACGCCGGCCGCCTCTTCGATGATGGCGCGACGATCTTCGGGTCGGGCGTTGAGCACCGCGTCGATCTGCCCCTGGCTCACGATCACGTGCTGCTGACGACCCACGCCGGCATCGCTCAGCAGTTCCTGGATGTCGAGCAGGCGACACGTCACGCCGTTGAGCGCGTACTCGCTCTCGCCGCTTCGGAACAGCGTGCGCTTGATCGTCACCTCGGTGAACTCCAGGGGCAGTACGCCGTTGGAGTTGTCGATCGTCAGCGCAACCTCGGCTCGACCGAGCGCAGGCCGCTTGTCGGTGCCGTTGAAGATGACGTCGTCCATCTTCTGGCTGCGAACGGCACTCGGTGCCTGAGCGCCGAGAACCCACGCGATCGCATCGACCACATTGGACTTTCCCGAGCCGTTCGGACCGACCACAACGGTCACCCCAGGCTCGAACTCCATGGTGGTGGCGTCGGCGAACGACTTGAAGCCTTTGAGGGAAAGCGACTTGAGGAACACGGCGGTTCCCGACCCTAGCCGAGGACCCGGCGACCCCCACGACCCGGCCGAGCGGGCCGCGGTCCCGGGCGCGAATCTGCCTGCAGAGGGCCTATTTCTGGCAGCGGGGACAGAAAAACGTGGACCGCCCGGACACCACTGCACGCCGGATCGTCGACCTCCCGCATGTGAGACACGGCTCGTCTCTACGGGCGTACACCAGATGCGATTCCTGGAACGATCCGGTGCGTCCCTCCATGTCCACGTATTGGGTATCGGCGAGCGTGGATCCTCCGGCATCGATGGCCGCAGTGAGCACCTCGGTGATCGCCTCGGCGAGCCGGCCGATGTCGCTGCGGCGCAGTGCATCAGCGGGTCGGTCGTAGCGAAGTCGAGCGCGGTGCAACACCTCGTCGGTGTAGATGTTGCCCAGACCGGCCACTCGGGTCTGATCGAGCAGCACCGACTTGATGCCCCGCGTAGTACCCGCCAACGCTGCAGCGAGCACGCGTTGGTCGAACGGGTCAGCGATGGGGTCCACGCCGAGTCGCTGCAGTTCGGGCACCTGGTCGGCCGTGCGCTCGGGATCGAACACCACCACCTCGCCGAAGGTACGCGGGTCCACGAAGCGCACCTCGATGTCCTGCATGCCCATCACCACGTGCGAATGCGGTGGTCGGGGCGAGCCTCGTTGGGCGAGCAGGAGTCGACCGCTCATGCGCAGGTGAATCATCACCGAATCCCCCGAGTCGAGATCGGCGATCAAGTACTTGCCGCGCCGCCAAGTGCGCACGATGGCTGTGTTCTGCAGGCCGGCTATGAGCGCTTCTCGCGAGGTACGTCGAACCGTGCGCTCCCGGCCAACCTCTACCCGGTCGATGCGACGACCGAGCACCGCGGCGTCGAGTCCGCGACGAACGGTCTCGACCTCAGGCAGTTCCGGCATCGGGCACTACTGCGGTGGGCACCGCATCGAGGTGGCGCACCGCCTGGTGTGCCGCCTGCTGCTCTGCCTGCTTCTTCGACGGACCGTCTCCCTCGCCGAGCGCCGAACCGGACACGAGCACCACCGCATGGAAGCGCTTGGCGTGGTCGGGCCCTTCCTCGCTCAACACGTACACCGGCGCAGCGTCGAAACGATGCGCACAGAGTTCCTGCAGCATCGTCTTGTAGTCGGTGAAGGGCGGCAGGAGCGACGAGTCGTCGAGCCGCTCGCCGAGGAGCCGGAAGATGAGTTGATACGCAGCCTCGGCACCGCCGTCGAGGTACACCGCCCCCAGAATCGCCTCGAGTGCATCCGACAGGATCGACGGCTTGTCCCTGCCGCCCGCAGCGTCCTCGCCACGACCGAGAAAGAGATGCGCACCCACACCGAGCTCGCGTGCGATCCCCGCCAACGCGTGCGCATTCACCACGCTCTTGCGCAGATCGGTGAGCCTGCCCTCACGTGACTCGGCGTGACGCCGATACACGAGATCGGCGACCACCCAGCCCAACACTGCGTCGCCGAGGAACTCGAGGCGTTCGTTGCTCTCGTGCCCCGGATGCTCGGCACACCACGAGCGATGGCGTAGCGCCTGCTCGAGCAGCGATGGCTCCACGAAATCGTGGCCGAGGCGACTGGCGAGTCCCTCTGGTCCGATCCCGTCCGACGCGCCCATCGCTGCGTCGCTCAGTTGCCCTGCGAGATCCGGCCGAAGACGTAGTCCACCGCGTCGCGCACGGTCTTGAGATCCTCGAGGTCCTCGTCGGCGATACGGAAGCCGACCGAACGCTCCCCGAACTCTTCTTCGAGCGCGTCGACGAGTTCGATCAAGGCGAGGGAATCGGCGCCGAGATCGTCCACGAAGGACTGACCCTCGGTGATCGACGAGGGGTCCACCTCGATGATGTCAGCCAGGCGGTCACGGACGATCTCGAACACTGCGTGGCGGTCCAGGGGACCGTGTTCGACGTGGGTCTCAGCGGGCACAACTGCTCCTTCGGAATGGGACATCCCCGATGCTACGACCACGGCCACCGCACGCGCGGGAGCGGTCAGGCGTCGGTGCGGGCCACTGCTGCGCGGAGTTCGCCCACGAAGTCGGCTTCCACGAGTTCCTTGGCCACCCGGAGCGCATTCACGATGGCACGGCTGCTCGACGAGCCGTGGCTGATGATGCACACACCGTCGATGCCGAGCAGCATCGCGCCCCCGGTTGCTTCGGGGTCGAACAGTTCGTAGAGCGGGAGCAGCGCCGGCATCAACGCATCGGCATGCGCCTTGTACTCCGGAGTGGAGCTGAAAGCGTCGAGCAGCGCAGCGATGACCGTGCGGAGCGATCCCTCGAGGAGCTTGAGCACCACGTTGCCCGTGAACCCATCGGTGACCACCACATCCACGGTGTCGGTCATCACATCGCGCCCCTCGACGTTGCCGATGAAGTTGATGCCGGGGGCGCCAAGGAGGAGTTGGTGTGTCTCTTTGACGAGCGGCGTGCCCTTGGTGGGCTCCTCACCGATCGAGAGCAGACCCACGCGGGGGTGCTCGATGCCGTAACGATGCCGTGCGTACACGCTGCCCATCTGGGCGAATTGCACGAGCCATTCGGGTTGCACCTCGGCGTTCGCGCCCGAGTCGAGCAGCACCGTGGGAGTGGACCCGGGAACCGGGATGGCCGTGGCGATCGCCGGACGACTCACACCGCGCAGCCGCCCCATTCGCAACAGCGCCGACGCCATGGTTGCGCCCGTGTTGCCCGCAGACACCATGGCCGAGGCCTTGCCGTCACGGACGGCCTCGGCGGCGCGCACCAAGGTGGAATCCTTCTTGCGCCGCACACCTTGGGCGGCGTCTTCGTCCATCCCGATGAACTCGGAGGCCTCGATCAGCGGCAGGTCCCCGTAGCCGTCGAGGCCCGCGGGGCCCACGAGCACGACGGGAATGCCGGCTGCGACTGCCTGATGTGCGCCAGCCAGGATCTCGCCCGGGGCGCGATCACCGCCGAGAACATCGAGCGCAATCGGCAGCATGGTGTCAGGAGTTACTCGACGTCGATGACAACGCGGTCACGGTAGAAGCCACACGACGGACACACCGTGTGCGGCAACTTCGCGTTGTTGCAGCGCGGGCAGAGGCTCCGAGCAGGCTTGCCCAACTTCCAGGCGCCCGCGCGGTTGCTGCGCGACTTCGACTTCGACTTCTTCTTCTTGGGAACGGGCACGACGAACTCCCTCAGGAATGGCCCAGATGGCCGGGCAAGGTTATCGGGAATCGTCCCGAAGCGCGTCCAGGGCGGCCCACCGATCATCCCGGACCGAGGTGTCGCAGGCACAGGGCGCTGCGTTGCGGTCGGCCCCGCAGAGCGCACAGATCCCTGCGCAGTCGGCCCGGCACAGCGGTGACGAGGGGGTATCGAGGAGCAGCGCCTCACGCAGCATGGGGCCCAGATCCAACTGGTCGTGCTCGATCGGGAAGGCCTCGGGATCACTCACCCGCACCTGGTACAGCTCATGGACCGGCACCGCCACTTCGCCGCCCACCGGCGACAGGCACCTCCGGCACTCCCCCACCCAACGGGCCCGAACCTCGCCGCTCACGACGATCCCGTCGCTCAGCACCTCGAGCCGAGCCCGGAAGCTCACTGGCCCGTCGGGGAGCCGGGCATCGACGATTCCGAGCGACGAAATCGTGGTCTCGAAGGTTTCGGAGCGCTCCGTCCCGGGGCGACGCAGCAGTTCGACTGCGTTGACGAGCAGTTCGTTCACGACTGTTCCTGGTCGAAGAACCCCTTGCTGTGATCTTCGTCCTCGACGGTCTCAGCCGCTCGGCTGGAACCGAGGTTCAAGTTGTTGCGGCCGGCCGCAACGGCGCGGCTCAGTCGATCGAGCAGGATCTCGAACCGGGCGAGGCGCTGATCGATGAAGTCCTCGGTCTCGTTCCGCAAACGCCGCGCATCGCTCTCCGCGGCATCCATCACCTGACGCGCCCGGGCCTCCGCAGCACGCGCCACTTCGGTGCGCTGCACCATGCGCTCGGCCTGCTGGCGACCTGCCTCGAGGATCTCGTCGGCCTCGCGGCGGGTCTTTGCGATGAAATCCTGACGCTCACGGAGCATCCAACGGGCCGTGCGCAGGTCCTCGGGCAGGCGGTCGAGGGCGTCCTCGAGCAATTGGATGATCTCGTCCCGGTCGATACGCGGTGTGGACGACAGCGGGAACGTGGGTGCCGTGGCGATGATGTCGATCACGCGCCGCAGCAGGGTCTCTGAATCTGCCGCTGCGGTGCGAGCCGGTTGGGGCGCCTCGTACTGACCATCGTCGAATTCGTCGTCGTACTCATCGTCGTATCCATCGTCGTAGGTCATGACGGACGCCTCCCAGCAGCAAGTTGAGCGAGTCGTGCAGCAACCGGGGCGGGCACCAGACCGCTGAGGTCCCGTCCGTACAGCGCGATCTCGCGGATGTAGCGAGATGAGATGAACGACAGCGCCGGATTCGCGGCCACGAACACCGTTCGGACGCCGCCGACCGAGTGGTTCATGAGCGACATCTGCTGCTCCACGTCGAAATCCGAGGCGCTCCGGAGGCCCTTGATGATGACATCGGCCCCGAAAGCGGCCGCAGCATCGATCGCCAGCCCCGGGAATGCCTCGACACGGACGTTGTCCCAACCCGACAGAGACTCCCGGATCATGGCCTGGCGCTCGTCGAGGGCGAACGCTCCCGACGGCTTACCCGGGTTGTGCATGGTGACGACCACGACCGAGCCGAACAGCTCGAGGCCCTGTTCGATCACATCGAGATGCCCGAGGTGGATCGGGTCGAAACTCCCTGGGTAACAGGCAACAGGCATTCCATTCAGGCTATCCGGGCCAGCCAGGTGATGAACGTGCGCCCGTAGCGGCGGGTGCGCAGCACCTCCCAGCCTGCAACGGCAGCGACCTCACGGTCGCTCTCGGCCACCACGAGGTCGGCGGGCAGCACCGCCAACAGGTCCGCCCAGCCGTCGAATCGGTACGGCGGATCCACCACGGCAACGTCGACGTGACCCAACTGACCGATCGTCGAGGCGACATCGCCAGCCACGATGCGGGCGGCAGCCACCAGTCCGAGCATCTCGACATTGCTGCGCAGAACACTCAGTGCGGTCCGGTCCCGCTCCACGAAGGTGCAGTGTGCGGCCCCACGTGACAGTGCCTCGATGCCCATCGCACCCGATCCGGCGAACAGGTCGGCGAAGGTGGCGCCGTCGACCAGACCCGCGCTCTCGAGCGCGTTGAACACCGCTTGGCGAACCTTGTCCGAGGTGGGCCGGGTGTCGGTGCCCGGGGGCGCTTCGATGCGTCGGCCACCCAATGAACCCGCCACGACCCGCATCGCTGGAAGGATACGAAGGTGCCCCCGTCGTCCGCGTCACCACAGCCCGAACCCACCATCGTGTGCGTGGACTGCGGCGGCACCTGCCACCTCATCACCCCGCCGAACGAGGACAGCACGTGGTTTCCCGGTGACCTCGTGACGTATCGCTGCGAGGACTGCAGGGACCGCTGGGATCTACTCCTGCCCGACGACTGGGCGAGCAACGACGATCCACGCGACTCCGTGTGATCGAGCGGAGTCGACCGAAACATCACGACACGGCCGGTTCTGTAGCCTCCTGCGACGTGAATCTCCCCAGCGACGGCGACACCGAGGCGCAAGCCGTCGCAGAGTCCGTCACCGGAGGGCGGGTGTCGCCCGAACAGTGGGCAACGCTGCGTCTCGTCGGCTTCGCCGCGTACGCATTGCTGCTGCTGGCCCAATTGACCGTTGGCCTCCCGGGCCTCGAACGCGGACTCCCGCTCAGCCCGTTCATCATCATGGGTTGGCTCGGTCTGGCGAGTGCCGTGTGGTCCATCGGCCGTGATCGCCGCGAGGTCTTCTATGCGCTGATCGGCTGGGGGTCGCTGGCCGTGGCCATTCAGGTGTACGCCATGACCCGATCGGTGGTGGACAACTGGTGGGGCAACCCGGCATCGGTGCCCGGGCACCCTCGCACCATCCCGCAACAGTCGCTCACCAACGCAGAGTGGGTCACCAAGGTGGAGCGCGTCATCGGCTTCGGCCACGATCCCACCACCTGGCTCCAGCAACACCTCTACATCCGCAACGACGAAGACGCCGCTCACTGGGAGATCTTCACGGCGCTCGTCTACCTCTCGCACTTCTTCGTGGTCTATGTGGTGGCCATCGTGCAGTGGATCCGCAATCGCACCGAGTGGCTGCGCTGGGTGCTCACGCTCTCCACGCTCCTCGTGTTCGGTGTCTCGCTGTATCTGCTCGTGCCGCTCGCCCCGCCCTGGCTCGCATCGCCGGCCGGGCTCGTCGGCCCGGTCGATCGAGTAGGCACACGAGCACTGCAGTACATCCAGCTCGACGCCGCCAGCAAGATCTGGGAGAAGGGTGCTGCGAGCAGCAACGAAGTTGCGGCCTTCCCCTCGCTGCACCTCGGGTTCACGGTGCTCGTGAGCGCGTACTTCTGGGGACGGGCGAAACTCTGGGTGCGAGTCCTGCTCGTTGCCTATCCCCTCGCCATGGCGTTTGCGCTCGTGTACAGCGGCGAGCACTACATCGTCGACTGCATCGCCGGCGCTCTGCTCGCCATCTTCGTGGTGTGGTTCACGAGGCGCATCACACCGTGGATCACGTCACGTCAGTTCTTGAACAAGAACTCCTCGTCCTCGGCGGTGAACAGCAGCGCAAGCTCGTCGGCCAGCATCGACTGACTCGACAGGGTCGGATCAGCGTCCACCACGTCGAACGCCGCTTTCCGGGCAAGCGCAACCAGCTCCTTGTCACGCCGCAGCGAGGCAAGACGGAGGTCACTGCGACCCTTCTGCGCGGTGTTCATGATGGTGCCCTCGCCGCGCAGCTCCAGATCTGCCTCGGCGAGTTCGAAGCCGTCCGTGGAAGCCACGAGCGCCTCCACACGAGGATTCACGCCTTCCTGCAACCCAGTAACGAGCCAACAGCGCGACGCGTGTTCACCTCTGCCGACTCGCCCGCGCAACTGGTGCAACTGGGCGATACCGAAACGATCTGCATCGAGGATCACCATCACCGTTGCGTTGGGCACGTCCACACCCACCTCGATCACCGTGGTGGCAACGAGTACATCGAGTTCACCACGACGGAACGCATCCATCACGGACTCTTTGTCCGCAGCACTCATCCGGCCGTGCAGGAGTCCGAGCCGCAGTCCCCGCAACTCCCCCGAGCGCAGCCGCTCGAAGGTCTGTTCGGCCGATGCCACCTCGATCTTCTCGCTCTCGTCGATCAGCGGGCACACCACATAGGCCTGTCGACCCGCAGCCACCTCGGCGCGCACATCGCCCCACACCGCCATCTCGTCGAGTTCGCCGTTCGCCCAATGGGTGACGATCTCGGTGCGCCCCGCCGGCTTTGCGTCGAGCACGCTCACGTCCAGATCGCCGTAGACCGTCATGGCCGCCGTGCGCGGAATCGGCGTTGCGGTCATCACGAGCACATCGGGCACCGTGCCGTCGGGGTTGTCGGACTCGCCCTTGGTGCGCAGCATCGCCCGTTGTTCCACGCCGAAACGATGCTGTTCGTCCACCACCACCACACCGAGGTGCCGGAAGCGAACCCCTTCCTGGATGAGCGCGTGTGTGCCGATCACGAGATCCACCGAGCCGTCGGCAAGTCCGGCGAGCACCTCGCGCCGTTCTGCTCCTGCGACCCGGTTGGTGAGCAGTTCCACACGCAGTGGTCGCGACCCGAACAGATTGCTCGCATCGCTCACCTGCAGGCCGTCGAGCAGTCGGCGGATGCCGGCGAAATGCTGTTCCGCGAGCACTTCGGTCGGCGCCATCAACGCCGCTTGATGTCTCCCCTGTACGGCCACGAGCATCGTGGCCACAGCCACCACCGTCTTGCCCGCACCGACATCGCCCTGCAGCAGACGATGCATAGGTTGTGGCGCGGCGAGGTCTGCCGAGATCTCCTCGATCGCTCGTTGCTGTGCAGAGGTGAGCGAGTAGGGCAGGCGCTCCACGAACGACTGCACCAACGTGCCGCTCACGTCGTGACGGATACCGAGCGAGTTGCGTTCGAGTGCCCGCTTGCGCATCACCAACACCACCTGCACCCGGAACAATTCGTCGAACGCGAGTCGACGGCGCGCTAGGTCCTTGTCCCGGAGCGTGTCGGGCTGATGAATGGAGCGGAAGGCGACCTCGCGTGACACGAGCCCGAGCGGGCCGGTGACGGACTCGGGCACCGGATCGGCGATGCCCCGCTCACGACAACGGTCCAATGCGTTCTCGACCCAACCAGCCATCTCCCACGTGGTGAGTTGCGCCTTCTCGCTCTGCGGATAGATCGGCACGATGCGGCCGGT
Organism: Actinomycetota bacterium; assembly: GCA_017853685.1. Taxonomy (GTDB): domain Bacteria; phylum Actinomycetota; class Acidimicrobiia; order Acidimicrobiales; family Ilumatobacteraceae; genus WLJO01. The sequence continues at coordinate 29,751 of JAFMJD010000010.1, forward strand.
TCGATCGCCGATCAGGTCGACGATCGGGTTCGTCATCTGCAACCCGCCCCGGTAACTCTCGGCCCGACCGAAGAGCGCAACAGTCAGTCCCTCGCGCAGTTGGCGCTCACGCCACGGTTGGTTGAAGAACACCGCATGCAGTCGTCCCGTGCCGTCGCCCACGGTTGCGGTCACGATGGTTCGCTTGTTGCGCGTGCTGCGCTTCACCACATCGCGCACGGTCACGAGTACCAACGCTTCGGCTCCCGCCTCGAGATCACCGATGCGCGCCTCGTTCGTGCGATCCACCCAGCGACGCGGGTACGTGGTGATGAGATCGAGTACCGAGTCGATCCCTAGGTCGTGCAGTGCCGCCCGCCGCTTCTCACCCACGCCCTTGATGCGTTCGACACCGATCTCGGACAGGTCGCGGAACGTGAGGCCCGCCACCGCTTATTCGACCCCGATGAGATACGGGTAGAGCGGTTGCCCGCCTCGGTGCACCTCGACCTCGGCGCCGGGTCGATGTTCACTCAGCCACGCCGTGAGTCCTTGTGTGGTCTCTGCCACCGCTTCGGCCCCCTCGACGATGGTGACGATCTCGGCGCGCTCGGCCACGATGTGTTCGAGGAGCGCGATAGTTGCGCCTTCGAGGCTGCCGGACACGGCAACGATGCCGTCGCCCCGCACGAGGCCGATCCAGTCGCCAGCAGTCACCTGCCGCCCTGCGCTCTGCACATCTCGTACGGCCTGGGTGACCTCGCCGGTGACCACGCTCGACGCTGCGTCGCCCATCTCGTCGGCATTCGAGGCGGCGTCGGCCACGGGGTCATACACCACGAGCGCGGCAAGCGCTTCGGGCATCGACTGTGTCGGCACCACGCGCACGGTCTTGTGGCTGAGCGCGTCCACCTGCTCGGCAACCGGGATGATGTTCTTGTTGTTCGGCAGGATCACGACTTCGTCGGCGTTCACGTGATCCACGGCCTCGAGCAGTTCGGCGGTGGACGGGTTCATGGTCTGGCCGCCCGTCACGATGGCCTGCACACCCAACTGCCAGAACAACTCGGCCAGACCGTCGCCGCTGCACACGGCCACGACGGCAGTGGTGACTGGCGGGAGACCGATGGCCGGCGGCTCGTGAGCGGCGCCTGACCCACCGTGCAGTGCGGCCTCGCGGGCGGCGTGTTCCTCGTTCACTTCCTCGAACAGATCCGTCACCCGGATCGTGCGTGGGCGACCGCCCAGCTCGAGGGCAACCTCCACTGCGGCACCGATGTCGTTGGTGTGCACGTGACAGTTCCAGATGCCGTCGCCGCCCACCACCACGATCGAGCCGCCGATCTCGCCCCAGCCCTGCTTGAACGCTTCGATCCGGTCGTCGTCGAGATCCAGGAAATACATCACCTCATAACGGAGGTTCGACACATCGTCCTCGCCGCGGTGCCCCACGTGCTCGAGCACCTCGGGTGACGGGCCGTCGATCTCCTCGGGCTCGGGAATCGGCTCACCGGCCACCACGTGCAGGGCCGCGTCGAGCAGCAGCATGAAACCGGCACCACCGGCGTCCACCACACCGGCCTCTTTGAGTACGGGCAACTGGTTCGGTGTGTCGGCGAGCGCGGCCTTGCCGGCGCGCCGCGCCTCGCGCAGCACGTCGACGAGTCGGTCGCCACGGTCGGCCGATCGACGAGCGCCAGCAGCAGCCTCCCGGGTCACGGTGAGGATGGTTCCCTCGATGGGCTTGAGCACCGCTTTGTATGCGGCAGCCGAGGCGGCCTCGAAGGCATCAGCCAGACGGGTGGCGGTCACCTGACCGTTGCCGCCCACTTTGTCCACCACACCCACGAATCCCCGCAGGATCTGACTGAGGATCACCCCGGAGTTGCCTCGGGCACCCATGAGCGAGCCGTGTGCGATCGCTTTGCAGGTGGCCTCCAGATCGCCGGTTGCACCGTCGACCTCGGCCACCACCGCCTCGAGGGTCCGGGCCATGTTGGTGCCGGTGTCACCGTCGGGCACCGGGTACACGTTGAGCCGGTTGATCCCGGCCTGGTGGGCTCGCACGGCGTCCCGGAAATTCGTCATGATCTCCCGCAGACCATCGACACCGAGCTGCTCCATCACGGCCACGACCCGATCGTACCGATGCCGACCCGGCCGCCCGACGACCCCGTCGGCCGTCTGCCCCAGGGGTTCGCAGCCATCTGCCTCGCCGATCAGGGCCATACGAGATATCTCCCGCGGCAACTTGGGGGGATCGCGAATGGCGCTGGTAGATTTGCCGAACTATGGCAGCTGTCTGCGAAATCTGTGGCAAGCACCCGTCGTGGGGCATGACGGTGTCGCACTCCCACCGTCGCACCAAGCGCCGGTGGAATCCGAACATCCAACGAGTCCGTGCACTGGTCAACGGGGCCACCAAGCGTGTGTACGTCTGCACGGGCTGCATCAAGTCCGGCAAGATCGTCAAGGCCGGCCGCTGAGTCCGCCATGCAGGGCGTGATCAAGGCCTATGACCCGGTCACCAAGGACGGCGTCGTCCTCAGTGATTCCACGCTCACCGAGTTCGATCTCGCCCACAACGCCCTCGACGGTTCGGTGTTCCGCATGCTGCGGCCCGGCCAGCGCGTGATCTTCGACATCGACGACTCCGGCCTCGCCACGCGCCTGCGCCTCGGATCTGAGGTCGACATGGGGACGCCCGGCTTCTGAGCCGGAGGTCCCCTTCCCATCCCCCACCGAATACTCGTGTCCCCACCGAGGAGTATCCGAACATCATGAGCGCCACCACGAACCACGCCCGCCTCCAACAGTGGGTGTCGGACTGGGCAGCAGTCTTTGAGCCCACGAACATCGTGTGGTGCGACGGATCGGCCGAGGAGTACGACCGCCTGTGCGGTGAACTCGTGGCCGCGGGCACCTTTGCGAAACTCGATGACGCCAAGCGCCCCAACAGCTACTGGGCGCACTCCGATCCGGGCGATGTGGCACGCGTGGAGGACCGCACGTTCATCTGCACCACCGACCCCGACGACGCCGGCCCCAACAACAACTGGCGTGAGCCCACGCTGATGCGTGAGGACATGCGCAAGTTGTACGCAGGGTGCATGCGTGGTCGCACCATGTACGTGGTGCCGTTCTCGATGGGTCCGCTCGGTTCGCCGATCGCCCATATCGGCGTGCAGCTCACCGACTCGGCGTACGTCGCCGTCAGCATGCGCATCATGACCCGCATGGGCCAGGGTGCGCTCGATGTGCTCGGCAGCAACGGCGATTGGGTGCCGTGCCTGCACTCGGTGGGAGCGCCCCTCGCTCCCGGCCAGAAGGATTCGGCCTGGCCGTGCAACCCGGACAACAAGTTCATCGTGCACTTCCCCGAGACGCGCGAGATCTGGTCGTACGGTTCGGGCTACGGCGGCAATGCACTGCTGGGCAAGAAGTGCTTCGCGCTGCGCATCGCCTCGGTGATGGCACGTGACAACGGCTGGCTGGCCGAGCACATGC
>JAFMJD010000110.1 GCA_017853685.1 Actinomycetota bacterium
CGATGCCGACACGGGAGCGTGGCCCGCGTTGTCGCCACGGAACTCACTCATCGTGAGCGCCGTCCCGTGGTTCACGTCGCTGCCCCGCAGCACAAGTGCGACGCTTCGCAGAAGGATCCGAAGGTCGAGCCAAATGGACTGATGATCGACGTACCAGCAGTCGAGCTCGAAACGTTGCTCCCACGACAGCCGATTGCGCCCATGCACCACCGCCCAACCGGTGAGCCCGGGGCGGACTTCCAGACGCCGTGCCTGCTCGGGTGAGTAACGCGCTACGTACGCCATCGGAAGCGGCCGTGGCCCGACCAGACTCAGATCGCCCCGCAAGACGTTGAGCAACGAGGGGAGTTCGTCGACACTCGTCTTTCTCAGCAGACTCCCCAACCGGGAGAGGCGCTGCATGTCGTGGGTCGGCCCCTCTTGGCCCGGTTCCGGCGCCCGCATCGACCGGAACTTGAGCAGTTCGAAAGCCTGCCCACCCCGCCCCGCGCGCTGCTGACGGAACAACACCGGCGACCCCAGCGTGAGCCGCACTGCCAGCGCGGCCACGAGCATCAGTGGCGACAGCAGTACGAGTGCCACGGAGGCCACCACGACATCGAACGATCGCTTCACCGGGCGAGTCCTGTCACCAACGCGCGCGCCAGCGAAACGATCTCGGCGGCGATCCGCTGTTGCTCCCGCAGCGGCCTGCGGAACGGATCTTCCACATCGAAGCCGGGATCCGCACGCAACAGATCACGCGCACGTTGATCGCCCACGCAGCGGCGCACGACCGCAGCAAGGTCGGCGTCACCGAGATCAACAGCCGTGCCGCGAGCATCACCCTCGGCCTCCGGGGTCCCGATGCGACTGACTGCACCGCGCAGAGTAACGAGCCGACCCACGAGCGCTGGCTCGGCAACGGCAAGGTCACGCAGGTGCCGAGCGGTCATGCCCACCACGAGGTCAGCGGCGGCGAGCTCAGCCAGTCCCGAGCGGTGCTCCGCAAGGTCCACGCCCCATTCGCTCACCACCGTGCACCAGTCGGCGGGAGGCCGTTGGCCCGGGCGAACGCTCACACCGGTCGAGGAGACCTCAGCTTCGAGCCCGACCTCGGCGGCCGCCGCCCGCAGGACGTGCTCGGCCAAGGGTGATCGGCACAGATTGGCCGTGCACACCGTGACGATGCGTATCACCGGACCATCTCCGGGCCGATCGGGGTGAAGACCGGCGCCATATCAGTGACCCCGGAACGGGCCCCCAGCACACTCCTCACGGTGGATAGGCTAGTGGCCACCTTGCGCGCGGAAGTCCACAAGGTTCTTGACGATGACCAAACGACCGCGACACCCCAATCCCGTCCCCCTCGTACGCCGAGTGGGTCAGGCTGTCGTGGATCTCGGCGTCTGGATCGCAGCGTCGGCCGCGGTCCTTGCCGCCGAGGCGGCCTTCACCGGACCATCACTGTCGTGGGCGGATCGGCTCGCTATCGGGCTCGCCATGGTGACGGTGCAACTTTCGGTCGCCTTCGCCTTGGGCCTGTATCAGGGTCGCTTCTGGTACGGCAGTTCCCGGGAGAGCATCCGGCTGTATGTTGCGACCCTTCCGTCGGTCGCTGCCGGCGAGATCGCCGTGCTCGCCTCGGGTGCGGGCAGCGCCGGGGCGATCTGTGCACTGCTCATCGCACCCACGGCGCTCGGAGCCAGCCAGGTCTCACGCCTCGCACATTGGTGGCGCCGTCGACGCTTTGCGCGGCCACACAATCCCTCGGCGCGACGTCTCATCGTGTTCGGGGCGGGCGACGGCGGCGAACTGGCGTTGCGAGCGCTCACGCGAGCGCGCAATGTGCGCTTCGTTCCGGTTGCACTGCTCGACGATGATCCGAGCCTCCGACGCCTCGAGATCGAACACGTTCCGGTGATGGGCGACCGTCACGACATCGAGGCGGTCGCCCGCGAGACCAACGCCGACGCGATGCTCATTGCCATCCCGAGCGCAACGAGTGACACCATTCGCACGCTCACCCAGCTCGGACGCACGAGCGGACTCGACGTCTATGTGCTCCCCGGGGTCGACGAACTCTTCGGGGCCATCGATCCGAACGACATCCGTCCGGTCACCGAACTCGACCTGCTCGGCAGGCACCCCGTCGACATCGACATCGACACCATTGCGAACTTCATCACCGACCGCCGCGTACTCATCACCGGCGCCGGCGGTTCGATCGGCTCAGAGCTGTGCCGACAGGTGCAGCGCTTCGCCCCGGCGTCGCTGCACATGCTCGACTGTGACGACAGCGGACTGCACGCCGTAGAGCTCTCGCTCGAGGGGCGGGCACTACTCACCGACGACCGACTCGTGCTGGCAGACATCCGTGACGCTCAGCGGATGAGGGAAGTCTTCGACGCGGTGCGGCCCGACGTCGTCTTTCACGCGGCAGCGCTCAAGCACCTCACGCTGCTCGAGCGTTTCCCGATCGAGGCCTGGCGCACCAATGTGCAGGGGACACAGAACGTTCTCGATGCCGCTCTGGAGTACGGCGTCGAGCACTTCGTCAACATCTCGACCGACAAGGCAGCCGAGCCCAGCAGCGTTCTCGGTTGGTCCAAACGGATCACCGAACGCCAGACGGCCAGCGCTGCACAGCGCAGTGGTCGTCATTACGTCTCGGTGCGCTTCGGCAACGTGCTCGGATCGCGTGGGTCGGTGCTCGAAATTTTCGAAGCCCAGATCCGCTCCGGTGGGCCGCTGACCGTCACCCATGAGGACGCCACGCGCTTTTTCATGACCGTGACCGAAGCCGTACGACTGACGATGAACGCTGCGGCCATCGGCCGCGGCGGCCAGGTGATGGTGCTCGACATGGGCGAGCCGGTGCGAATCGCGGATGTCGCTCGGCGCCTCGCTGCAGCGTCGCCGAGGCCCATCAAGATCGAGATCACCGGCCTGCGAGAAGGCGAGAAACTCCACGAAACCCTCTTGGCCGACGGCGAGCGCGGCGAGCGCTCGAGTCATCCGAAGATCACCCATGTGGAAGTACCGCCGATCGACCTGACGTCGAGCGGACTCCCCGAGCAGTGCTACACGATCGACCAGTTGGCCCAGGTCGGGCGTTCGGACTCCGCTCGCCCCTCACGCGCCTGACGCGCGATCAGCCGCCGAACGTCGGACGAATCGCTTCGGCGCGGGCTCGGGCCATGAGCCGCTCGTGCTCGGTGTCATCGACCGGACGAGCCTCGTCCACGAGCATCACCGGGATGTTGTCCCGAACGGCGTACGCGCGGTGGAGGCGGGGGTTGTAGAGAAGGTCTTCATCGGCGAAGAACAACAGCGGACCCTTGTCCTCGGGGCACGCAAGCATCCCGAGCAGTCGCTCGTCGAGTGAACTGGCCATCACGTCATCCTCGTTTCGCTCGGAACTCACCCAGCGGTGAGCAACTGCAGTACTTCGGCGACACGGCGGTCGCATTCATCACGTTCGGCTGCCTCGAGATTCAGACGGAGCAGCGGCTCGGTGTTCGAGGGTCGCAGGTTGAACCACCACGAACCACAGTCCACGGTGAGTCCGTCGAGTCGGTCGGTGTCGTATCGCTCGTACACCTTCGCCACTCGCTCGATTGCCGCCGCCGTGTCGGCCACCTCGGTGTTGATCTCGCCACTCGCTGCGTAGCGCTCGTACGGGCGCCGGAGCGTCGACATCGGTACCTCGGCCCGGCTCAACTCGGCGAGCATGAGCATCGATGCGATGATGCCGCTGTCGGCCCGGAAGTTGTCGCGGAAGTAGTAGTGCGCCGAGTGCTCGCCACCGAATACCGCACCCGTTTCGGCCATGCGCTGCTTGATAAACGAGTGGCCGACTTTGGTGCGCACCGCAGTTCCGCCGCATTCGTCGATCACCTCGGCAACCGTTCGGGAGCAGATGAGGTTGTGCAGGACCGTGGCGCCGGGATGACGACGCAGCATGGCCGCAGCGAGGATGGCCGTAGTCACCGAGCCCGAGAGTCCGCGGCCGAGTTCGTCGACGACGAAGACCCGGTCGGCGTCGCCGTCGAAGGCGAGACCGAGATCGAAACCGCCGGCCACGACCCGCGCCTGCAGGTCACGCTGATTCTCTGGCTGCAGCGGATCGGCCGGATGATTGGGGAATGTTCCGTCGAGTTCGCCGTACATCACCTCGAGCTCGACGCTGCCGAGACGCTGGAACACCGCAGGCACCACGAGTCCACCCATACCGTTGGCCGTGTCGGCGACCACACGCAGCGGGCGCAGCGCAGAGACATCGATGAACGAGACCACGTGGTCGGCGAAGGCCTCCAGGAGATCGGCTTCGGTCCGCCCGCCCGGTTGCGCTGCGGCGCCCGGCCCACGCCCGGCGAGCACCTCGCTCGCCACCGCCTTGATCTCGGCGAGTCCACTGTCGGCACCCACGGGACGGGCGCCAGACAGGCAGAACTTGATGCCGTTGTACTGAGCCGGGTTGTGTGATGCCGTGAACATGGCACCCGGAGCCTGATGGACTCCTGATGCGTAATACAGCAGGTCTGTCGAGGCGAGCCCAAGGTCGACGACTGCAGCACCCTGCCGGCGGACACCGTCGCTGAACGCCGCCACCAACTCCACGCCCGACGGACGCATGTCCCGAGCCACGTACACCACATTGCCCCGGGCGAATTCGGCGAAGGCAACACCCAGTGCCCGGGCGATGTCGGCATCGAACTGTTCGGGGACCGTGCCCCGAATGTCGTATGCCTTCACGATGTCGTCGAGTGCCATGGCGTCTGGCGAGGCTATCGGGACGCTTCGGGCGCCTCGCCGAAATCGCCCCAGTCAGGCACCTCGCTGGTGTCGGGAATCCACGATCCGTCACCCTCGTCCCGCAGGGTCGGCGCCGGTGCGGTGAAATCCACCCGGCGGCGCCTCCAGAAGAACACGAGCAGTCCGATTCCGACGATGGTGAGGCCGTAGGCGGCGAGGTCGAGGGCCGAATAGCCGTAGGTCAAGCGAACCGTGGTGTCGGTCGGTACGACGACCATGAAGTTCGGTGCTGCACGGTACGGACCGCGGGCGCCGCTCACTTTCCAGTTCGGGAAGTAGCTCACCCGCACCAGTACCGGCTTACCGATGGCCTCCTCCGGGACGTCGAAGGTGATGGAGTCCTGCTCCATCCGCACCGCCGTGGGATCGATTCGGTACGGATCGATGGGACGCGCCTCGTGTTCGCTGCGGGTTGTCAGTACCTCGACACGGCCGAGTGCACTCCGCGCCGGGTCGGGGGCCACATCGATGCGCTGCCACGACTCCGGCCCGTCCTCCACCAGAATCCCTTTCCAGTCCTGCGGGCGCTGGAAGAAGCTCAAGCCCACCTCGAGCCAGCGTTCGCGCGCATCGCCGCCGCGGTGCTGCACCACCAGCGGTTCTGCATCGAGCGGCACGACCACTGCCCAGTCACGGATCTCGTAGATGTGCCACGGTCCCGATGTGGCCACTTCGTAGAGATCGGCATGTTTGGCTGCCTTGTCCACCATGGTGGCCGAGAAGGCGTAGTAGTACCGAACACCGAGATCCCTCATGTAGCGCACTGCGAGATCGATGTTGTTCTTGTCGTACCGCAGTTGCCGAACTGGATCTGATGCGTTCTCGCTGGCCGACGACGCGGCGAGGAAGTGGTACGGCGTGGTGCCCGACGCCTCGAAGAAGAGGCCCTCCATGGACCCGATGCATCCGTCGGTCCAGAAGGGCAACAGCATGAGGGCCATCGGTGTGCCGTAGTTCCCGTACTTGTCCGACTGATGTTCCCAGAGGGCCCTGCCGCATCCGCGTTGCGCACCGAGGTTCTTCGATGTCTCGAGCAGCCCACGATGTTCGTTCCACGTTGCACGACCCTCGTAACCATTGAAGTTGTACGCGGACCAACCGTCGGAATCGGCGCCGTCGCTCACGACTGCGCCCTTGATGAACCACCATTGGTGCTTCCACACGCCGTCTTCGTACACCTGACGGCTACCGGGCAGCCGGTCGATGGCGAAACCAACCCACCCGAGGGACAGCAGTCCGATCAGCAACATGGCCCCGCACTGCATCCAGACCGAACGGCGCTCCCGCACCTCCGGGCCTGCCACCGCGACCATCTCGCTCGACGGCATGAGCACCGGCTCCATTGCCGGGCCGTCGAGCAGTGATCCGGTGTCCACTGCGGTCACCAGTCGCCGAGCCGCACGGTTCACCGACCAGGCGCGCACCAGATACCCGACGGTCTCGGCGACGCCGATCATGGCGAGCAGGTAGCGGGTGAGGTACACGAAGGGCAGTCCGCGGTAGTTCCAGAACAGGTCGCCCACGATGGGCAGTGGTTCTTTGGCCGCAACGACGAGGCCCACCCACGCGGCACAGGTGAGGCCAAGGAAGATCCCGGTGCGATTCCGTCGCACGATCGATGCAACGAATCCCACCACGGCGAACGCAACGAGAAAGGCCGTCATCTGCGTGGACTGCGGGTTGAAGAACTTCCACCACGGGCCCTGATAGGGCTCGTACTTCATGTTGGTCATGTAGTGGGTGCTCAACTTGAACGGAAGGATCCACCAAGCAGTGAGCAGCCCGAAGGTCACCAAGGTGGCGAGAATCCATTTCCACCGACGGCGGTCCACCCAGAGCGCCATCATCACGAGGACCCCGGCGGCGACAAAGATCGCAACGATGCCGTGGCACACCGCAGACAGCGCGAGCACGGCTGCAGCCATGCCGAGACCCCGCCCGGTGTCGAGTCCGCGCGCGAGCAGAGCGAAGCCGAGCAGGGCGAGTGACAGGGCGATCGAGAACGAGAACTCGCCGGCCATCGTGGAGGCGACGTTTCCCCCGTAGATCGTGAAGTTCTCGTCGAACAGGAACAGCACGGCCGCAACTGCCATGAACTCGGGCACCGGCCACGGCATGCGGGAGAAACGACCGAGGAGCCACGCATTCAGCGGCATCGTGCAGACACCGAGCACCACGACGAACTTGAACGCCACACCGTACGGAATGTGCAACAGACCGTTCAGGAACGTCATCAACAGCGCCGGTGGGAGCATGTAGAAGCGGTACACCGGGAGCCCGGCGTACCAGTCCATGCTCCATCCCTGCAGTCGGAAATTGGGGAGCAGGTGATCCCGCAGGAAGGCGGGGGCCCACACATGGGCGCCCATGTCGCCGCCCGTCGGCGTATTGCGGGTGAAGACCTTCTCCACGTGCACGTTCACGGCGACGAATGCCGATGTGAGGAGCACCACGATGAGGCTTCCGAGGCGCCTCACGTAGCCGAGGTCGGTCCACCACTGCGGCCTGGGCCGCCAGAGCGACCACACACGTGCGGTTCGTGCAGCGACTCCACGTACTCGCCGTTGGGCACCGGCGACCGGTGTGGGGTCCACCGGGAGCACCATGGGATCGTCGACAGCGCCGTCCATATCGACAGAAATCCTCGCATCCCGGACCGCTTCGGGGCCGTCAGTGCTCATCGTTTCGGCCACAGGATCACGAGGGATGTCGCATTGAAGGCGGCGTGGGCGAACATCCCCATACCCAAGCGACCCGTGCGCTCGGCGCACAGGCCGAGTACGACGCCGAATGCCAGCAGGCCGATGAACTGCACTGCTTGCAAGTGCGATGCGGCGAACCACGCCGCTCCGAGGACGACCGCCGGCCACATTCCGAGTCGACCGCGCAGTGCCCGCAGTGCGAGGCCGCGGTACAGCAATTCCTCCACCACTGGCGCGCCCACCACCACGGCGATCACCAGCACCACTGCCCAACCCCCTACCGCACGCTCGGTGAGGCGTAGCGCAGGCTCTTCGATCTCGTCGCGCGAGAACGTGCCCGGAAACCACCGCCCGAGTGGCCAGTACAACACGTGCAACAGGGCGAGTTGGCTGAGGATCCCGATCGGGATTCCCACCAAGTCGATCGGGGCGAACGAGACCCCGTAGTCACGCCGCGGCGAGCGGGATCCGAAGCGTCGGCTGACCCACCACAGCACTGCGATGGTCGGAATCCACAGCGACAGCATCGACGAGACCGGGTAGAGCCAGAACGGCACGAGGTCGAGGTCCTCGCCGCCGTGTCCGGTCACGCTGGCGACGACTTGGAACAGCAGGACCGATGCCGCGAGTACGGCGAACCATGCAGTTACGGCTACACCGACGGTGGCTCGGGGTGCCTTCGCGACGGTCATGCCAGCGACGCTAGCGGTGGGTCTCAGGAGGCCAGTGGCGTGGCGACAGCGAGGCGAGCATCCTCGAGGCGCCAACCGGCCGGTACCGACAGGCGATTTGCATGCCTCGTGCACAGGTCGTATCGATGTGGATCTCGCTCGGCCGACAGCCACTCGAGCCACGCCGTACTCCGGGCGTAGTCGTAGGCCAGTGTCACGGTGGCGGTCTCGCTGCAGCCGGATCTCGAGCAATGGCGCGTCACGTCCGAGACGGTACTGCTCGACGCTCAACCGCCGGTGGATGCGCCGTTGCGCGGAACCGAGCCGGAACACCGCTGTTCCAGCGGCGATGGCGATGTCACTGCCGTGAGGACCGGCCCTAGCATGAGCGCATGAGCAACCTGCCCCCGCCGCCTCCCCCGCCGCCGCCGCCGTCGCGCGGCCCCGGACGCGGCACCGGCGGTTCGGGCAACGAGCCCGGCGAGGGTCGCAAGAATCCCTTCCGGAGCGGTTCGGGTCTCCCCCGCTGGACCATCTGGGTACTCCTCGGCGTCTTGGCGCTGCTGCTGTTCGGATCGCGCCTCATCCCCACCGACTCGGCCGACAAGCTCGGCTTCGGAGAGTTCGAGTCCAAGCTGCAGTCGGGTCAGGTGAAGGACTTCAAGCTCAACAACCAGACGCTGAAGATCTCGGGAACCCTGACCAACGGCGACAAGTTCTCCACCACCGCACCGGTGGGCTTCCCGAACGAAGAGGACCGCAAACTCATCGAGGCCAAGGGCGTCGACTTCCAGCCCACCACACCTGAGTCCAACTGGTTCACGAGCCTTATCCCGCTGCTCCTGCCGATCATCCTGTTCATCGGATTCCTCGTGTGGATGAACCGACGGGCACAAGGCCAGATGGGCAATGTGATGTCCATCGGGCGCAGCAAGGCCAAGGCCTACACCACCGACCGTCCCTCCACCACGTTCGCCGATGTGGCCGGGTACGAGAGCGTGAAGCAGGAGATCAAAGAAGTCGTCGACTTTCTCCGGATGCCCGAACGATTCAAAGAGATCGGCGCAAAGGTGCCCAAGGGCATCTTGCTCGTGGGCCCGCCCGGAACCGGAAAGACGCTCTTCGCGCGCGCCGTTGCCGGCGAAGCAGG
>JAFMJD010000111.1 GCA_017853685.1 Actinomycetota bacterium
CGAGACCCTTGCGGTAGAACTCGGTGAACTCGAACACCTGGCCGCCGACGAAGGTGGCGCCCAGCAGCGCAGTGACCGTGAGCCACAACTTGGTCTGACGCATCTCACGCGCCTGTGCCGACGACACGGCGAGCACCATGGTGAGCGAGCTCATGAGCAGCACGAACGAGCTCACCGAGGTGAACGGGATCGAGAAGACCTGATCGGGGCCGGGGCCTTTGGGATGACGGCCCCGGTACAGCATGTAGGTCGAGATCAGACCACCGAAGAGCAGGCACTCCGAACCGAGGAAGAGCCACATCGCCAACTTGTTGTTGGACAGGCCGGTGGACGTGTGACCGTGACCGCCGTGGCCATGGTCGTCGTGACCGGTGTTGTGCTCGGCAACCGCAGTGCTCATGCCGTCAACTCCTTGGTGGTGGAATCAGGCGTGGATGCGGGCGGCTCGTAGTCCTCAGTCGGGGCGACCGAAGGCTCCATGCACCAACCGAAGATGCCGAGGATCGCCACTGCAGCGCCGACGGCGATGATGATCGGGTTGTAGATCACGCCGAAACCAATGATGGGCAGTGCGAACGACACCACGAGCGGCCAGTACGACGGTGACGGCAGGTGGATGTTCTTGTCGGCGTGGGCCTGCTGATCGGCGAGGATCTCCTCGGCCGTAGCCACCTGACGGATCTCGCCCGTCTCGTGATCCTCGGCGTACTTGCGGTGGAAGAACTCGTCGAGCTCGTGCACCGTGGGGATGGCGTCGAAGTTGTGCACGGCCGGCGGGTTGGTGGTCATCCACTCGAGGCTGCGGGCGTTCCACGGGTCCAGAGTGGTCTGGTAGCGCGGGTGCTTGCTGCGGTGCGTGATGATCACGTTGACGATGAACGCCGAGATGCCGAGCACGAGGAAGATGACGCCGATGGACGAAATAGCGTTCCAGAAGCGGGTGTGCACGTTCGCTTCGTCGTACTGGTACATGCGGCGCGGTTGGCCCTGCAGACCAATGATGTGCATCGGGCCGAAGGTGAGGTTCATGCCGATCACCATCAACCAGAAGTTCGCCTTGCCCCAGCGTTCGTCCAACTTCCGGTTGAACATCTTGGGCCACCAGTAATAGAAGCCCGAGAACAGACCGAAGATGGCTCCGCCGAAGAGCACGTAGTGGAAGTGCGCCACGATGTAGTACGTGTCGGTCTGCTGAGTGTCCGACGGTGCCACGGCGTGGGTGACGCCCGAGAGTCCACCGATGGTGAACTCGACGATGAGACCGATCGCAAAGAGCATGGCGGTGGTGAAGCTGAGCTTGCCGCCCCACATCGTCATCGTCCAGTTGATGATCTTCACGCCCGTGGGCACGGCGATCATCATGGTCGCCATCGAGAACACCAGCACCGAGATCGGGCCGAGGCCGCTGGCGAACATGTGGTGAGCCCACACGCCCCAGCCGACGAAGCCGATCGCCGCGCCCGAGATGGCCACGAACTTGTAGCCGAAGAGCGGCTTGCGACTGAATACGGGCAGCACTTCGGACACGATGCCGAAACTGGGCAGGATGAGGATGTACACCTCGGGGTGACCGAAGATCCAGAACAGGTGCTGCCAGAGCAATGGATCGGCGCCCTGCTTCACATCGAAGAAGGCACCACCGAACGAGCGGGAGAAGCTCAGCAGGAACAGCGCCACCGTGATCACCGGCATGGCGAACACGAGCAGGAACTGCACCACCATCACCATCCAGGTGAAGATCGGCATCTTGAACAGGCTCATGCCGGGTGCACGCATGTTGATGCACGTGACGATGAGGTTGATGGCGCTCGTGAGCGATGCGATACCGGTGATCTGCAGGCCGAGTGCCCAGAAGTCGATGCCGTGCGACGGCGAGAACAACCGGGTGCTGTTCGGTGCGTACATGAACCAGCCACCGTCGGCGCTGCCACCGAGGAACCACGAGAGGTTGACGAAGATCGCACCCAGGAGCCAGGTCCACAGACCGAAGGCGTTGATCCGGGGGAACGCCACGTCACGGGCGCCGATCTGTAGCGGTACGAAGTAGTTCGCGAACGCCGAGGCCATGGGCATCACGAAGAGGAACACCATGGTGGTGGCGTGCATCGTGAACATCTGGTTGTACTGATCGGCGCTCAGCACCTTGCCGTTCGGCGCAGCCAACTGGAGGCGGATGAGGCCGGCCTCGATGCCTCCGACGATGAAGAACACGAACGAGGCGACGCCGTACATGATGCCGATCTTCTTGTGATCGACGGTGAACACCCAGTCACGCCAGCCCTGGGGCTGCACGGGCCGTGCGAACATGCCCTTGGCTTCCTTGGGCGTCACCAATGCAGGCGCGCCGGCACCCGCGGGTAGCGCTACTTCGGTTCTCGGTTGCTCGATGATTGCCATCAGAGGACTCCCATCACTTCAAGGTCTGCAGATAGGTCACGATGCTGTCGATCTGGGCCTCGGAGAGCCCCAGATTCGGCATGCCTCGCAGACGGCCCTGCTCGTCCGGCTTCACGTACATCGGCTTCATCTCCGGCGCGTTGCGGAGCCACTGCTCCAGCTGCTGCCGGTTCAAGCACTTGGAGTCCACGCCCTCGAGGTAGATCGCGCCGAGTTGATCGGAAGCGGCCTTCACCAGGCGATCGTTGCAATCGTTGTTGAGCAACTGGAACGTGGCGCCAGCGAACCGACTGCGTGACATCAGGTGCGTGAGGTTCGGTACCGCGCCGGCAACGATGTTGTTCTCGGGTGCGGCGATCGTGGGGGTGCCATCGGCGTTCTGCATGCCGTTCACCTGGTGGCAGCGGCTGCAGTTCTGTCGGAACGCCCGATAGCCCTCGGCCTCGGGTGACGTGTCGTCCTCGGCGTATGCAACGGCATCACGCTGTTGATTCTCTACCCACTTGGCGAATTCGGGTGGATCGAGCGCAATCGCCCACTGACGCATGTTGGCGTGCGACAAACCACAGAACTCCGTGCACTGTCCCGAGTAGTAGCCCGGCTTGTCAGCCTGCAACTTGTTCTCGTGCACGCGACCCGGCACGGCGTCCTTCTTGCCGTTGAGCGCAGGGATCCAGTACGAGTGGATGACGTCTCGGCTGGTCTCGCGCAGCAGCACGCACGTTCCGGTGGGAATCACGAGTTCGCCCGAGGTGACGATGGGCTTTTCGATACCCCACTTCTGGTTCGCCGGGGTGACCGGGTAGTCGTACTCCCACCACCACTGCTGACCAGTGACGTTCACGGTCATCTCGCACCCATCGGTGTCGGCGAGATCGACAATGGAACGTGCCGTGAACACGCCGATGGTGGCCAGGATGACGAACGGGATGATGGTGAGCACGATCTCGAGTGCGGGCTTGCCGTGGGTCTGCTTCGGGATCGGTTGGCCCCGGTCACGGAACCGCATCACGGCGTAGCCGACGGCGATGACCACGAGCACGCCCACGATGCCGGCAACCAGGAACACCGGCCGCTGGAGATCGTCGATCTTCTGGGCGTTCTCGCCCTTGGGCTTCCACGTGTCCTGCGGCGAGTTCTTCGAACAGCTGGCGAGGAACGCCATTCCAGCAAGCAGTCCGACGGCGCTGACCGCACGGCGCCACGGTCGCTTGGTGCGTGACACGGCGCTCTCCTCGTGGTCGTTCATGGCGTGGTCCTCGTGATTCATATCGGGGAGCGAACTCATGCGGGCACCTCGAGCGGAAGTTCGGCAGTCTCGACACCCGGCACGAAGATCTTGAACTCCTTGCCCTCGGGTGCCGCAACCGACGGCTTCGGTACGACCAGGGTCAGCAACTGCACCTTGCCGTCCTCGATGGCGTTGGTGCACACCGTCACCTGCTGCAGGTCGGTGGTGGGTTTGCCGTTCTCGTCCACACCGTTGGCGAGGTACTGGGCCGCAAGACGTCGCGGTTCTTCCTCGCCACCCTCGTTCTTGAAGATGACGTTCACGGTGTTGCCGCGCGCCACGTGCAACCGATCGGCCGGGCGACCGAACTCACGCACCTCGAGCACGCCGTCTCGCAGGGTGACTTCTGCAGAGATGCTCGACTTGGAAGCGAGTGAACCCGAAGCCTTCTCGTCGGCTTCGG
Organism: Actinomycetota bacterium; assembly: GCA_017853685.1. GTDB lineage: Bacteria > Actinomycetota > Acidimicrobiia > Acidimicrobiales > Ilumatobacteraceae > WLJO01. The sequence goes on from JAFMJD010000111.1 coordinate 4,092, forward strand.
TGACTTCCTCACCGCACTTGCTGCGTTCGGACTTTTCCTCGGGAGTGTCTCGGAAGATGTGGCCTTCCTCGGCGAGTTCGGGCCGCTCACCGGCGGCCGCGCTCCAGATGCCTCCTGCAAGGATGCCGAGGGCACCGATGGTGCAGATTCCTGCGGCGACTGCCTTGCTCGGGCGACGCTTGGCGGCGAACACGAATCCGAAGAAGGTGATGAGCGCGGCCAGCGCGATGAACAGCGACGGACCCACCACGTGGTCGGACTTCAGCATGATGCGTGAGAACGAAAAGATGATGGCGCCGAGTCCGATTGCGCCGAGGATCGGCATCTCGAGCGGATGCAGGATGAAACCCCGAACCGCACGGTTGTACTTGGCATCGCCCGAGGCGCGCTCGGACCAACCCTGCACCATCCACTCCACGAGAGCCACGAAGAGCACGGCAAAGCCACCGACCAGGAAACGCTTGTCGGTGACGAGACCAACCACCACGAGTCCGCCGCCGAGTGCTCCCACCAGGGGCCACAGGCTGTTGGAGGGTGCCGGTTGTGCTGCGGGTGCCGACGCAGCGGCAGTTGCATCGCCGGCGGCGACATCAGCGTCCCTCGTGTAGATCACCACGCCGGCGAGGAACGCGAGGACCACGATGGCCGACCCGAGTCCCACCACACCGACGGTGTTCCACTCCTGGAAAAAGCCGAACACCACGAAGCCGGCGACAGCCGCTCCGGTGAGTCCGAGGAACAGTTTGGATCCGGTGGGAAACATCGGCCCCTACTTCGTGACGTAGACGCTGAACCACACCACGGTGTGCAGCGCGGCGAGGACATACCAATACAGGGCAAGACCGGAGATCGTCTCCCGGTCCTTCGTGCGTCCGCCGATGTAGCGGAACGCGGCGACCATGGCGTACACCACGCCGACGACCACCAGGACGAACAAGGTGGCGGTGATGGCGTAGAACATCGAGTTGTACGGAGTCTCGCCACGGACGGGCAACTCGACGCGCTTCCAGACGTAGGCCTGCGAGTTGAGATGGGCGAGGCCCAGGATCATCGTGATGCCGAGCGCTACCGAGGCGTGCTGGCGATCACCCCGACGTGCTGCGTAGACCGCCCACTGCACCATCGCCAGTGCGAGCAGTGCGGTGACCCACATGACGTTCGTGGCCACTTCGGGGATCACGGTCTTCGCGGGCTTCCAGAGGCCGGGTTCGCTGCGGAAGTGGAACCACAGCGCAGTCATGCCGCCGACGAGCATTGCTGCAGCGGCCGAGAACATCGCCGTGCCGACAATCATCTGTCGGCGCGGGGCGGGTGCCGGGGCGGGCGGAAGAGCAAGCATCAGGCGTCACTCCCTGCGGGCTTGAGATCGGTGAGCGGCTCGGGCGATGCGACCGACGCGAGATCGACGAAGTTGTTCGGCGGCGGCGGCGATGACGTTGCCCACTCGAGTGTCTGGCCGTTCCACGGATCGTCACCCGCGCTCTTGCCCTTTGCGTAGGCGCGCTGGGTGAGTGCGATGAAGCCGAGCAGGGTGAGGGCCATGAGACCGTGACCGATTCCGGTGAGGGTGTTGAGCAGCTCGGGTGCGGCTTCGTGATTCCAGCCGATCACCATCGACTCGGCTCGAGTCACGCCGAACAAACCAGGCTGGTTGTTGAATCCCGAGATGAGGTACGGCACCGAGGCGAGAAGCGATGCGCCGAGACCACCGAGGGCCAACAACAGCAGTGGCACACGCGGGATCTGTCGTCCACGGAACTTCGGCGCCCAATAGGACACTGCGCCGAGACCGGCGAGCAGCACCGAGTACACGACGAACGTGAAGACGCCCTCTTCGTAGACCGAACCCGCGAGGTGCAGGTCTTCGATGGGAACGAGCAGGTGGGCGAGCACTGCATGCGTGAGCGTGATGACTCCGGCGAAACCGAAGATCAGCGGTGCCTCGAGCCGCACCGTGCGCGCCTTGAGACCGGTGAGCAGTGTGAGCGTTACCGCGCCCATGAGCACGAGGATGCCGAGGATCGGCACCAGGTTGAAGAACGCGTAGTCGACGAGATCCTTGAAGCGATCGCCGTTGCTGAGCGATCCCCACTCACCGATGGTGTGGTCGATCTGGGTGATGCCCGTGAGGCTTGCAGTGGCGAAGATGCCCACTCCGACGAGTACTGCGAAGCGCAGCACCGTGCGGCGGCGTGCGAACACCGGAACGACTTCGGCCACGAAACCGAGCACCGGCAACGCGTAGATGAAGGTGAGCGGCTGCGACAGTGCGTTGCGGAGCCACGGATAGATGGCGTTGCCACCGAAGCCCCCGGCCTCGAGTGACTGACGCCCGCCGTAACGATGATCGACGTAGATGTACACGAGCGCAGCGAGCATCACCGGAAGCGTGATGATGATCGCCACTGCGAGCACCAACGACGACCATGCGAATGCGGGCACGCGATCGAGTGTCATGCCGGGAGCCCTGCTGGTGAGCACGGTGCTGGCCAGCGATGCAGCTGCGATGACCAGACCGATCACGGTGAGGCCGAGGCCCGCGAGGAACAGATCAACAGCGCTCGAGTCGCCGCCGCCGGGGCCACCGTTCTGGGCGTAGGCGGTGATGACCAATCCGCATCCGGTGAGCCACGTCCAGAGCCCGAGTGCTGCTGCACGCGGGAAGGTCATGGAGCGAGCGCCGAGCTGCATCGGCACGATCGAGATGGCAGTCCCGAGCATCAACGGGATCATCGCCATGAAGATGAGTCCGACGCGGAACAGTGAGAACAACTGTCCGAGTGAGTTCACGTCGAGGAAGTTCTCGGTGCGGTCGATGCGGTCGAACCCGAGCACCGCGCCCAGACCGATGAGCCCGATCGACATGAGCATGCTGAGCGAGACGAACAACCGCCCGATTCGCTTGTGGTCCGATGTGGTCACCCATGACGCCACGGCGGAAAGCGCCTGACCTGCGCCCGGGGACGCTGCAGACGCCGCGGCATCGGTAGGGGTGTGGATGGTTGTCATGAGCGTCCTCTTGCCCGCAACGGCGCGGCAGTGCCCGTGCAAGCGAAAAGAAGAGATGGTGGTACGGACCTGAGATTACCCACCGGGGTCCCGAGAATCGGAAATCTCCCTTCACCCCGGAGTGTTGCCTGCGTCACCATCCGTGCCTCACGAGGACATCGACGGTGAGTGCGGCGAACAACAGGGTGACATAGGAGATCGAGAACCCGAACACACGCATGGACCGCGTGACGGTTGGGTTACGGCCGAGATCTGCCACGCCGATGAGGAACAGCAGACCCAACACACCCGCCGAGATGCCATAGATGAGACCGAGGTCACCGATGGGGATGAGCACCACCGTGGTGGCCACGAGGACCACCGTGTAGGCAACCATCCTGCGCACTGCCTCTTTGGGCGTGACCACGGCCGGCAGCATGGGCACCCCGGCCGAGCGGTAGTCGTCGGCGTAGCGGATCGCCAGAGCCCAGAAATGTGGTGGCGTCCACCAGAAGATCACGAGGAAGAGCACCACCGGCGACCAGGCCAGCGAGTCACGGACCGCCGCCCAGCCCACCAGCACGGGCACCGCACCAGCAGCTCCTCCTATAACAATGTTCTGCGTGCTCGTACGCTTGAGCCACAACGTGTAGATGAAGACGTAGAAGCCGGTGGCCGAGACGGCCAGGATCGCCGCCAGCAGGTTGGTGAAGGCCCAGAGCACCCCGAAGGCGATTGCCTCGAGGACCAGGGCGAAGATCAGCGCGTGTGACGGCGCAATGAGGCCGGTGACCAGGGGCCGGGTGGCCGTGCGCTCCATGAGGCGGTCGATGTCCCGGTCGACATACATATTGATGGCGTTGGCGCCGCCGGCGGCGAGCGCTCCGCCCACCAAGGTGGCCACGATGAGCCGGACCGGGGGCCACCCCTCCTCGGCCATGACCATGGCGGGCAGGGTGGTGATGAGCAGCAGCTCGATGATGCGCGGCTTGGTGAGGGCGATGTAGCCGCCGATCACGGTTCGAGGAGCCCGGCGCGCCCCGTGCACCAGACCTGCTTCGCGCCCGTCGATCCGCTTGGCCGGAGCCAGTCGGGACGGGACGAGCGGGCGGGTTCCGACTGCCATAAGCACTGTGATCGTACGACTGCACGGGAACGCAGACCAACCCCTATCGCGCAGACGCTGGTCACATGGTGTTGCTCACTGCGACCGAACGGCGAGAATGCTCGGCGTGAGCAGTTCGAGCACTCGGTGGACCCCGTGACGGTCGGTGCTCACGGATCCACCGCTCCCGCCGAACTGGACTCACCCGTCGGCGATACCGACATCCGGCCGGACCGGCCGTGGATCGTGCTCGTCTGGAACGATCCGATCAATCTGATGTCGTACGTGACCTTCGTTTTCCAGAAGCTGTTCGGATACTCGCGGGAGAAAGCGACGGCACTCATGCTCGACGTGCACGAGAAGGGTCGGGCCGTGGTGAGCAACGGCAGCCGGGAGAAAGCCGAACTCGACGTTTTTCGCCTGCACGAACACGGCCTGTGGGCCACGATGCAGCAGGACGACTGACATGGCACTGCGTCGACGTCGAATGCGCATCCGTGCGGTGCGCAACGGCTACGAGATCCAACTCCCCGAAGAAGAGCGTCAACTGCTCGTGCACCTGCTGCCCCAGATCAAAGAGGTGATGGAGCACCCCGACGAGGGCCGCGCACGACGACTGTTTCCCGTGGCCTACCTCGACGACGTGGAACGAGACGCCGAGTACCACCGGTTCATGCGCGAAGAACTGGTGGCCTCCCGCACGGCTGCGCTCGAGCAGTTCGTCGCCACGGCCCAGCAGACCCACGTGGACGAGGCTGCGCTGATGGCCTGGATGCAGTGCGTGAACGGTGTGCGCCTCGTGCTGGGCACCGTGCTGGACATCAGCGAGGACGACGAGCCCCTCGACCTCGACGAGGGCGACCCCCGATTTCCCGAATTCGCCCTCTACGGCTACCTCTCGGTGCTCCTCGAGGAGATCGTGGCTGCCCTGAGCGGGAACCTCGATCGCTGACGGGCCCCGGCCGTCAGCACCGGAGGATTTCCTCTGGCGTAATCGGGGAGGCTCGCTGGTAGTGTTTCGACGCTCTCAGCGAGACGTTCCTTTGCCCCCATCGTCTAGTGGCCTAGGACACCACCCTTTCAAGGTGGCGGCACGGG
>JAFMJD010000112.1 GCA_017853685.1 Actinomycetota bacterium
CCCCGCGAGCGATGGCGAACTGCGCTACGCCGGGCGACACATCGAGCGTTGGACGCCGGACCGCCTCGCCCGACAGGGCGTCTGTCTGATTCCCGAGGGCCGGGGCGTGTTCCCGCGGCTCACCGTGCGCGAGAACCTCTGGATGGCGACACATCTGGGCGTGTCCCGCCGTGACGCCGAGCACATCGCTTTCGATCGGTTCCCCCGACTCGGTGAGCGCCGTGATCAGGTTGCGTCGTCGATGTCCGGTGGTGAGCAACAGATGCTCGCACTCGCCCGCGCCGTGATCTCCAAACCACGTGTGCTGCTGGTGGACGAGTTGTCGATGGGGTTGGCCCCGATGGTGGTGGCCTCGTTGTACGAGTCGGTGCGCGAGATCGCCGCGACCGGCGTGTCGGTGGTGGTGGTGGAGCAGTTCGCGCGCACGGTTCTCGGGTTCGCCGATCGCGCTGCAGTCATGGTGTCGGGCCGCATCGCGCACACCGGATCGCCGTCGGAAGTTGAGTCGCACCTGTCCAGCGCCTACCTCGGCGCCTGATCCATCGGATACCCATGAGCTTCCTCGAATCAGCCGAACTGCAACTGCTGCGCGAGAGCGTGGCCGGTATCGCAGGCAAGTACGGCCACGAGTACTACGTGCGCAAGTCCCGGGCGAAGGAGCCGTCGTCGGAACTCTGGGACGAACTCGGTGCAGCAGGTTTCATGGGTGTCAACCTCCCGCTCGAGTACGGCGGTGGTGGCGGTGGGATGACCGAGCTCGCCGCCGTGTGTGAAGAGGTGTCGGCGGTTGGCTGCCCGCTGCTGCTGATGCTCGTGTCGCCGGCGATCTGTGGCTCCATCATCGCCCGCTTCGGCACGCCCGAGCAGCAGCAGCGTTGGCTGCCCGGTCTCTCGAACGGCAAGAAGATGGTGTTCGCCATTACCGAACCCGATGCCGGGTCCAACAGTCACCGGATCAGCACGGTGGCCACACGGCACGGCAACGGGTACCGGATCAACGGGCAGAAGTACTACATCTCCGGTGTCGACGAGGCCGACGCAGTGTTGGTGGTGACCCGCACGTCGGTGGACGACCGCACCGGTCGGGGGAGGCTCAGCCTCTTCGTGGTAGACACCGACGCACCGGGTCTCGGGCGTGAGACGATCGACATGCAGATCCTCGAACCCGAGAAGCAGTACACGCTGTACTTCGACGACGTCGAGGTGGGCCCCGATCGTCTCATCGGCGCCGAAGGAGAAGGACTGCGCCCGCTGTTCGAGGGACTGAACCCCGAGCGGATTCTCACTGCGGCGCTCGTGAACGGGATCGCCCGCTATGCGCTGGACAAGGCAGCGGCCTACGCCCGTGAGCGTTCCGTGTGGGGTGTGCCCATCGGCGCACACCAGGGTCTGGCGCACCCGCTCGCCAAGGCGAAGGTGGATGTGGAACTGGCGCGGCTCATGACGGCCAAGGCGTGCTGGCTCTACGACAACGGACATGACGCGGCCGAGGCCTCGAACATGGCCAAGCTCGCCGCCACCGACGCCGCTCTCGCAGCGCTCGACCAAGCCATCCAGATCCACGGCGGCAACGGAATGACCACCGAGTACGGCCTCGCCACGCTGTGGGGGATGACCCGCTTGCTGCGCATCGCTCCGGTGAGCCGTGAGATGATCCTCAACTTCGTCTCTCAACACTCACTGAGTCTTCCGAGGTCCTACTGAGCCATGAGCATCGCCCATTCCTTTCGCGTCCTGACGCTCTGCGGGAGCCTGCGGAACGCTTCTTCGAATCGCGGCCTGCTCGCGATCGCGCAGCGCGTTGCGCCACCCGCGCTGCTGCTCGAGCCGTTCGCCATGGAACGACTTCCGTACTACAACCTCGATCTCGATCAGCCCGGCTCCGAACCCGATGTGGTGCTCGAGTGGCGAAACCGGGTCACTGCTGCCGACGCGGTGCTCATTGCCACGCCCGAATACAACGGCAGTCTTCCGGCGGTACTCAAGAACGCCATTGACTGGGCCACCCGCCCGCCCGGCCAGCACGTGTTTGCCGGCAAGGTGGTGACCGTCATGAGTTCGGGCGGCGGCGGTGGTGGTGCCAAGGCACTCGGCTACCTGAACGGCGTGCTGCCGTTCTTCGGGAACACGGCGGTCACCGAACCGGCGATCGAACTAAAGAAGGGCGCAGAGTTCCTGCAGGCCGATGGTGGGTGCAGTGACCCGAGCGTCGAGCCTTCGGTGCGGGATCGACTCGCCAACCTCTTAGCGGCCCTCGAAGCGCGGTAGCCGCCGCTCGGCCATTGCTCGTACGCCTTCGGCGAAGTCGGCGGTGCGGTTGAGTCGGTCCTGCTCGGCCTTCTCGCGGTCGGTGGCCGCACGTACCCGCTCGGCGAGACCGGCTCGCATGGTCTCACGGATCGACTGCACGGCGAGCGGTGCCGATGCCGCAATGTCGGCAGCGAGGCGGTGTGCCTCTTCGTCGAGTTCGTCCAGGGTCACGAGGCGGTCGAGGATGCCGATGCGGTGGGCGTCGTCGCCGTTGAGGCGAGCGCCGGTGTAGAGCAGTTCGGTGGCGCGTTGATGTCCGATGGCGAGCGGCAGGGTGACCGTGAGGCCGAAGCCGTGGTGAAAGCCCAGCCGGGCGAAGTTCGCCGTGCAGCGTGTTTCGGGTGAGCCGACACGGAAGTCCGCCGACATCGCAAGGCCGAGCCCCCCGCCGACAGCCGCACCGCGCACTGCGGCCACCACCGGTGTGCGGGCCGAGAAAATCCGTACCGCCTCGTCGTACAGGTGTCGCCCCGGCGCAGTGGCGGCATCGCCGCTGCGCTCGCTGGTCCGCTTGGTGAGCGTGGCCCCTGCACAGAAGTTCTTCCCGGCAGCGGCGAGCACGATGCAGCGACAGCGCGGGTCTGCGTCGATGGCCTCGTATGCGTCGGCGATCGACGCGATGAGTTCGATGTCGAAGTAGTTGTCCGGAGGTCGCTGGAGCGTGACGGTGGCGACATGATCGTCGCCCACATTCACCGACACATCGCCGTAGCGGTCGGCGAGCGTCGCCATTGGTCAGACTCGCTCGATGATGGTGGCGGTTCCCATGCCACCGCCCGTGCACATCGTGATGAGGGCAGTGGACTTGCCGCTCCGCTCGAGTTCGTCCACCGCGGTACCGATGAGCATGCCGCCGGTTGCGCCGATGGGGTGGCCGAGCGCAATCGCGCCGCCGTTCACATTGCACTTGTTCCAGTCGGCGCCCGTGTCACGCAGGAACTTGAGCACAACAGCGGCGAAGGCCTCGTTGACCTCGATGAGATCGATGTCGTTGATGGTCATGCCTGCCTTCTTGAGGCAGCGCAGCGTTGCCGGTCCGGGCGCGGTGAGCATGATCACCGGATCGGTACCGGCAACGGCGGTCATAGTGATCTTCGCCCGCGGCTTGAGACCATGCGCACGCGCATAGTCGCTCGACGTCACGAGCACTGCCGATGCGCCGTCCACCACTCCCGACGAGTTGCCGGCGTGGTGAACGTGCCGGAGCTGCGCCACCTGCGGGTACGTCAGTAGGGCCGTCTGGTCAACGGTGAGGCCGTTCTTGAACTCGCGCGAACCCATGCCCTCGAAACTCGGTGTGAGCTTGGCCAGATCGGCAAGAGTCGTGCCCGCTCGCGGATATTCCTCACGGTCGAGTGCCACGGTGCCGTCGTTGTGGTGGATCGGCACGAGGCTGCGGTCGAATCGACCCTCGGCGAGCGCTGCGGCCGCACGCGCTTGGCTGTCCACGGCGATCTGGTCGCATTCCTCACGCGAGAACCCCTCGACCGATGCGATGAGATCGGCGCTGATGCCTTGGGCCACCATTGGATACTGCGCGAAGAGATGGTCGTTGTTCGCAGTGAATCCGTCCACGTGCAGCGGTGCCGGTCGGGACATCGACTCGATGCCGCCGGCCACCACGATGTCCTGGAACCCCGACAGCACGCCCTGTGCGGCGAACATGACGGCCTGCTGACCCGAGCCGCAGAATCGGTTGAGCGTGACGCCCGGCGCGTCGAGCGACCAACCGGCATCCAATGCGGCCATGCGCGCGATGTCCATCGAGTGGTCGCCGCTGCCGGCGCCGCACCCCATCACCACATCGTCGACCTCGGCGGTGTCGAAACCCACGCGGTCGCGCAGGGCGTTGAGCACCTGAGCCAGGATGCGCTGCGGGTGGATGTTGTGCAGGCTCCCGGTCTCTTTCCCCTTGCCGCGGGGCGAACGGACAGCGTCGATGATCCAGGCTTCTCGTGTCATGCCCGAACCCTACGGCGGTAGCGTCGGCCGCGTGAAACGGCGTGGCGCAGCCGGGTGGGGCCGAGGGCGGTGGGCCGTTGCGTCCGTGCTCATGTTGGCTCCCGGTGCGCTCGCATGCGCGTCGGACGATGCGGTGGATGCCGGCGTGCAGAACCCGTCGGTCACCGAGGCGGCGCCAGCCGGCGAGTCGGGGAACGGCGGTTCGGCAATCGACGAACAGGCGTCGTCACCGTTGCCCTCGGTGCAGGTCCGCAATGTGGTGAGCGGCGAGTCGGTGGATCTGAGCACGCTGCTGCCCGGCACCAAACCCTTGGTGGTGTGGTTCTGGGCGCCGTATTGAACGACGTGTCGGGCCGAGGCGCCCGAGGTCGAGCAGTTCGCTCGACAGCACGAGGGAATCCTGGATGTGATCGGACTCGGAACGCAGCAGACGATCCGTGACGCCGAGGAGTTCGTGGCCGACCGCGGGCCACTCACGTTCCCGGTCTTCTGGGACGAATCCGGGCGATCGTGGTCCGAACTCGGTGTGGTGGGTCAGCCCACCGTGGCACTGTTCCTCGCCGACGGCACGCTCGTCGACGTGTGGTTCGGCTCGGTGGACCGGGCACTCGAACTGTTGGATCAGGCCTGACCCTCGGGCGGCTCGGCCTATCGAGTCTGCCTATCGAGTCTGCCTATCGAGTCTGGTAGTAGCCGCTCGGGGGACCGTCGGAGGGACCGGCGGGCTTGTTCGAGCGGATCGTGACCACCACACCGTCGGGGCCCTCGGTGATCGCAAACGCTTTCACGCCGCAGTAGGCGGGCGGGCCCTTGTGCGAACCGTCGCGCACGTCGAACTGCGCACCGTGGAGCGCGCAGGTCACGTTGAAGCCGTGCAGCAAGCCATCGCTGAGCGTGGTGTCGGCATGGCTGCAGAGATCCTCCACCGCATACAGGGTTCCCTGCACGCGGCACACCAGCACTTCGACATCGCCTGCGCTGCAGGCGCGCATCTCCCCATTGGGAAGATCGCTCAGGTCGCCGAGGTTGAAGTCCTCGCCGTCACTCACGTTGGTCTCCTCTCGCCGGCCGGACGCCGTGGCACAGTGCCAGCGGGGGCGACGTCAGGGTCGGGACCCTGAAAGATAACGGTCGATGTTGTCATGGAAGAAGCGGATGCGTCGTTCCTGCCACGGCAGGTACTCGCCCCGGTAGCCCCGTGACCGCAGACCGGCCTGCTGGGTGTACCAAATCGTGACGTCCTGGTCGATGCCGGGCCCGCAGGACACCTCGCCCACCTTGCCCCGCTGATGCGGCACCTGATGGTCGATCGACACCCAGTCACGGACCGACTGGGCGAAGTACTCGGTGGAGCCCTCAGGGAACAGCGTGAGGTACCACATGTCGAACAGGCACTTCTCGGGATCCGTCGGGTGCGGACGACCCATGAGGAAGATGCAGCCGTCGGGCTTCATGCTGAACGACACGTTCGGGAACACCGTGTAGTGGTAGTGGTCCGTGAGCTGTTCGTCGGAGTAGTACGAGAAGTCGTAGCCCTTCTGCTTGCCGAGTTCGCGCTTGCGCTGCTGCAGCGCAATGCGCAGGGCCGGCAGGTCGTTGCGGTACGGCTCGGGGTCGAGTTCCCAGAAGTCCAGTTCCATCTTGAGACCCTCGAACACGCGGTCGGCCTTGCCGGTGTACTGCGGTCCGGGCCCGCCGCCGGGCATCAGCATGCGCGCATGGCCCGTGGGGTACATGTCGAACTGGCAACCGGTGTAGTGCTCGTTCATCACCGGCAGGGTTTGGGGGTGCACGTAGGGCAGGTGGTAGCTCTCGTTGAAGTTGTCCTGCACGCACTTCCAGTTGAAGTCGGCGTCGAGGGTCACCCAGTGCGTGCGCTTCATGCGCTCCATGCGGTAGCAGTCGAGTTGACCGGCAATGGGCTCGAGGTATTCCTGCAGGCTCACGCAGCCCTCGTCCATGTTGATCCAGACGAAGCCCGCCCACGTGTCGCACGGAATCTCCACGAGATTGCGCTTGCCGCACGGTGAACCCTGGGGGAAGTCTTCTTCGCAGTACACCCAGTTGAGGCGGCCGTCGGCGCCGAAGCGCCAGCCGTGGTAGGCGCACTGGAACTCGCCGCCGTGCAGCGAACCGACCTCGGCGCTCACGAGGCGGTTACCGCGGTGCTGACACACGTTGTAGAACGCGCGGATGCGACCGTCGGCTGCACGTGAACAGATGATGGACTCGCGTCCGATCTCGAACGTGAAGTAGTCGCCGGCATTCGGCAACTGATTCACCATGCCGGCGATGAGCCACACCTTGGTCCACAGGTGATCCCACTCACGCTGCATGAACTCCTGGGTGTAGTACCGGTCGCCAGTGATGGGCGTGTCCGAGCTCAGTGTCGGAGTCGCTGCGGACTCTCGGGTAATACCGCCAAGCAGGCGGGCGTCGGGCAGAACGTCGGTCATGGGTCCCCACTCCTTTGCGTAACGTCTGATACGGAACCCTAGCCGTGTTGCTGGCTCCCGTCAGCACCCGACTCGGGTTCGGCCGAGCCCAGAGTGCGGCGGCGGGCCTCCTCGAGCAGCGGGTCGATCGCCGTCGGAGGGGCGCTGCCCCGGGCGCGGACCAGCTGACGCAGCAGCGCTGTAATCCGGGCCACCAGGCGGGAGCCGGCCTTGCGTTCGGGCGGCTCGTGGCCGAACCGGAACTCGAGGTAGAGCTGTTTGGCCGCACCCACGAGCGGCGTGGCGATCAGCGCCCCGGGCACCCCGGCCACTGCGCCGCCGATGAAGGCCGCCAGCATCGTGCTGGGTGGCGTGAGGTTCACGGCGTTGCCCACGATGGCGGGCTGGATGAAGTGGTTCTCGATGTTCATGTACACCACGAACAGCACGATCACCACGAGCGCGGTGGTGACGCTGTTGCTCACGGCGAGGACGAACAGGAACGAGCCGCCGAGGAAGCCGCCGATCTGGGGGATCAGGCTGGTGAACATCGCCCAGATGGCCGCGAGCGGTGCGAGGGGCACATCGAAGATCAGTCCGATCGTGAGGACGTAGAGGCCCATCAGGGCCGCCACGGTGAGCGAACCGCCGAAGTACTTGCCGATGGTGCGGTGCAGTGCTCGGGCAATGCGGTCCGCTTCGTCTCGCGCCCCGGCAGGCAGCAGGCGCCGACCCCGATTCACGAGCCGCTCACCGTCGAGCAGGACCGCAAAGGTGGTGAACACCACCACCACGATCGAGAACACCCCGCCCAGCAGACGGTTCGCCGTGTTGGCGATCGCCTCATCGCTCACGTTCGCTGGTAGGTCACGGATCCACTCCTGTACGGCGCCGGCTGCGTCGCGCTCACGCAGGGTGTCGCCGATGAGTGGGAGGTCGTAGAACTGCTCCACGGTCTCGGGAATCTCCCGGCTGAACTCACGCGCCTGTGAAACGGCCGGCGGACCGAGCACCAACAGGATCAGCATCGAGAGCACCAGAAGCGCTGCGCCCACGATGCCCACGGCTGCGCTGCGCCGCAGTCCGAAGCGGGTGCGCAGACGTTGCACCACGCCGTCGAGGGCGAGTGCGAGCACCACTCCGATCACCACGCGGGTGAGCATCGACTCGGCGTTGCGGGCGATGGCGAACAGCGCGAATCCGAGCAGCAGGAACACGAGCAGCCAAGCCGATGTGCGCACATCGATCTGGACCACGGCTCGGGTAGTGCGGGTGGACGCCCCAGCGTCGACGTGCGGGTCCGGTGCGGGGTCGGGATCGCTGATCGGGTCCGCCACGACCAGTACCTTACGGTCGTGGCCGGGTCCGGTGGTGCTCCTCGTCTGCCTCAGGGTTTTCGGCTTGCGCGTGTGCGTCTGACGGTGGGTTCGGTTGCCCTGTTGCTCACCGCCTGTGTGCTGGCACTGCTGCTGCGCAACTCGTTCGTCTCGGCACACCGGCAGCTGGGGTGGGCCGTGGCGTGTGTGGTGGTTGCCGCACTGCTGGCCCCAGTGGTGGACCTCATGGACCGCCGGATCCCGCGGTGGCTCGCGCTCGTGATCACCATGATCGGCGCTGGCGCAGCCACGTTCTTCGTGTGGTTCGGACTGGTGGTGAACCTCGACGACGGTTTCGACACCTTGAGCAAGGAAGCGCCTCGGGCCGCAGCGAGCCTCGAGGGACGCTATGAGGTTGCACGCGAATTCCGACTGGTGGAGCGCGTGCAGTCCCTCATCGAGAACCTCCGCGGCACGAACGATGCGGCCGTGGGCAAGGCGGCGAGTGCGGCAGGCACCTACTTCGTGTGCGGCATTCTCACGCTGTTCTTCCTCGTGTACGGCCCCCGCATGCTGCGTGCACTCTTTGCCCAGTTCGGTGACGAGCACCGCCGTGAGCGCGCCGAACGTCGGGCGGTTGCGGCACTGCGCAACGGGCGCCGATACATCGCTCTCGCTGCGGCGCAGACCGTGGTGGTCGCTGCAACCGTGGGACTGGTGTCGTGGGCGTTCGATCTTCCTGCACCCGTCGTGCTCGGCGCGCTCGCAGGAACTGTGGGTCTCGTACCCACACTGGGCATCGTGGTGGGGGGTCTTCCTGCGCTGCTGCTCGCTGCGGGGTTGAACGACTGGCGCGATGTAGCGGTGATCGGAGCGGTGCTCCTCGTGCTCCAGATCGTCGAGGCATTCGTGGTGCGCCCCCGCGTGGACCGTGCCACCGTGCACGTCGGACCTGCGCTGCCCGCGCTCGTCGGCCTGCTCGGCTACGAGTTGTACGGCATCGGTGGCGCGCTCTACGGGGCAGCGGCACTCGTGTTCGTCATTGCGTGGCTCGATGCGATCGGCGCCGACGATCTTGCTGTGCCGGCCCTGGGCGTCGTCGACACCTGAGCCGACTCGACGTCATCGACGCCGACGTCGTCGGCGCGAACTG
>JAFMJD010000113.1 GCA_017853685.1 Actinomycetota bacterium
CTGAACACCTTCGCCGTGGAGTGCCAGATCGACGAACTCGCAACACTCGCCGGCGAGGATCCCTACCTATTCCGCCGGAATCGAATCTCGGACCCGAGATGGCTCGCAGTGCTCGATGCAGTTGCGCAGGCGAGCAACTGGTCGTCACCGGCGCCGAGCGGACGGGCCCGTGGCATTGCGATCGGAGCGGCCTTCAACAGCGTCGTTGCCCAGGTGGTGGAGGCACACATCAACACCACCACGTCCAGCACCGGGGTGGTCACCAAGACCATTGCTGTCGATCGTGTGTGGGTGGCGATCGACTCGTACCTCGCGGTCAACCCCGGACAGGTCGAGCATCAGATCATCGGCGGCGTGATCCACGGGATCAACGCCGCTCTGTACGGACGCCAGACGTTCTCCGCCGGCGCCGCCCAGAGCAACAACTTCCGCAACAACCGAATGATCCGACCGAAGGAAGCCCCGATGGTCACGGTGGTTCGTGTTCCGAACCCGGCACAGCTCGACCGCACCAAGACGATTGGCGGGGTGGGTGAACTCGGTGTTCCTACGTTGGTACCCGCACTGGCGAACGCGTACTTCCGCCTGACAGGTACACGGCAACGGTCACTCCCGTTCTACCCAACGTCCACGATGTCGGGACTCTGAACCGCGGCGGTGGCCTGCGACTACCGCAGTAGCCTCGCCTGCATGGCACGTCGAACAAAGTGGCTCATCGTCCCGCTCATCGGAGCCGTTGCGATGGCCGCGGCATGCAGCACCGAGAAGCGAGCCGAGAATGTGACACCCGATCCCGGCGACATCCGGGTGAAGGTGGCGAACTTCGAGTGCCCACCGAATGCCCTCGGGGCCGGCGAGACCAAGACCGGTCCGCTCGATGGGTCACGTCTGCAGATCGTCACCACCGTGGCGCCCATCACCTCCATCGTCTCGAACATTGCCGGCGATCGGGCCGATGTCATCGGCACCGTGCCTGAAGGCACGAACTCGCACACCTACGAGCCCAAGCCCAGCGTGGCCAAGGTGATCTCGTCGGCCGACATCGTGTTCGTCAACGGACTCAAGCTCGAGGACCCCACGCTCGAGATCGCCGAGAAGAACATTCCCGATGCGGGACAGCTCATCGAGCTCGGCACTCTTTCGCTGCCCAACGACCTGTACATCTTCGACTTCTCGTTCCCGAAAGAGGGCGGCAAGCCGAATCCACACCTGTGGACCAACCCGCCGATGGCCAAGTGCTACGCGCAGACCGCCGCATCGGTGATGGCGAAGGCCGACCCGGCGAATGCCGCCTACTACAACGACAACCTTGCGAAGTACGCCGCACGCGTCGACGCACTCGATGCCGCCATCCGCACGGCTACCCAGACCGTGCCCCGCGCATCTCGAAAGCTGCTCACGTACCACGATGCATATGCGTATTTCGCGGCGGAGTACGACTGGGATGTCATCGGTGCGATCCAGGTCTCGAACTTCGAGGACCCCACCCCCAAGGAGATCGCCGACCTCATCACACAGATCCGTGACGAAAAGGTGCCTGCAGTGTTCGGCTCCGAGGTGTTCCCGAGCCCGGTGCTCGAGCAGATCGGAAAAGAGACCGGCGTGAAGTACGTCGACGTGTTGCGTGACGACGATCTACTGGGCTCGCCCGGCGACCCCGAGCACTCGTTCCTCGGCCTGATGCGCTTCGACTTCATCACCATGGTGCGCAGCCTCGGTGGCGACCCCGCAGCGCTCGAAGCCTTCGACCCGGCAGATGTTGCGCCGGACAACGCCGACTACCCGCAGTGAGCACCGCGGGCGAGTAGCTCCATCAGGCCGGCTGAACACTCACCGGCACGCCGTTGAGTGCGATGTTGCCCGAGAGCGGATCCACGAAGTATTCGTCGGTGAGCAGATTGGTGTTCACGCCCCGATACTCGCTGGCAACGCGCAGGCGCACGCCGGGAAGGTCCTGACCGAAGCCGTGCGGGATGCTCACGACGCCGGGCCGGATCCCGTCGGTGACCTCGGCAGTCACCACGACCTCACCCACTCGTGACGCAACGCGCGCGGGTGCGCCGTCACGCAGTCCGAGTCGGGCGGCGTCGTCAGGATGGATCTGCATCGTGCACCGGTTCTTGCCCTTGGTGAGCACCCGGATGTTGTGCATCCACGAATTGTTCGAACGCACATGACGCCGACCCACGAGCACCATCGAGTCGTCCCACGAACGCTCGAGTGATGCAGCGAGTCGATCGAGGTCCCCCACCACGGCATCAGGCATCACCTCGATGCGACCCGACGGCGTACGGAGCAGATCCGGGATGCGACCGGCCTCGAGTGCGCCGAGGTCCACACCGTGCGGGTTCTCCACGAGCTTGGCCAGGCTGAGTCCGTCGGGACGCGCTCCGAAGGCATCGCCGTACGGTCCGGTTCGCAACATGACATCGAGCATGCGCTCCGGCCCGGTGAGATCCCCGAGCATCGCCTCCATCTCATCCACATCACGACCGAAGACCGGACCGAACTCGTCGCGCGCCGCGCTCTCGAGCATGCTGCGCGCCGCACCGGTCACGAACGCATTCGGATCCGCGTGGGCACCCATTCCCGAGGCGACACCTGCGAGACGCAGCAGGATCTCCCACTCGGCCAACTGACGCTCGCCATCGGGCTTCACCTCCAGCGGAAGCACTGCGGGCGAGTAGTTGGCCACGTTGTGCACTGCAAAATTCCACAGCGCCAGGTCGTAGTGGCTCTTTTGCAGCGGTGAGGGCGGCGGAAGGATCACCGTGGCATGCCGAGTGGTCTCGTTGATGTACGGATCCACCGACACCATGAACTGCAACGACGCAAACGCTGCATCGAGTCGCGCGCTGTTCGCATTCGACGAGACCGGATTGCCGCCGATGGTGACGACGGCGCGCACCTGTCCGTCGCCCGGGGTCTCGATCTCTTCGGGGAGTGCGGTCACGGGGAACTCGCCCATGATCTCGGGACGCTGACCCACACGGGACACTGCACGACCCATACGGAATCCGCGTCCGGTGCCGGGCTTGCCCTTGGTGGAGGGCTGACCGACCGCACCCTTGGTGAACATCGCACCGCCTTCGCGGTCGAGGTTGCCCGACAAGATGTTGACCACATCGACGAGCCACGAGGCGAGCGTGCCGAATTCCTGTGTGCAGGTACCGATCCGGCCGTACACCGCAGCGCTCGGAGCCGTGGCGATCTCGCGGGCGATGCGACGGATGGTGGCTGCTTCGATACCGCAGGCACGGGCCACCGTCTCGGGGGTGTACGCAGCGAGCGCAGCGGGCAGATCGTCGAGACCATTGCACCAGGGCGCCACACGGTCGGGGCGCGCCAGTCCCTCGGCAAGCATCACGTGCGCAATCGCAGCCAGCAGGTGTGCATCAGTGCCCGGGCGAATGGCGAGATGCTCATCGGCACGCTCGGCGGTCTCGCTCCGACGTGGGTCCACCACCACGAGCTTTCCGCCGCGCGCCTGGAGGCGGTCGAGGCGACCGGGGAAGTCGGGCGCAGTGCACAGCGAGCCGTTCGACGCGTGGGGGTTGGCGCCGAGCACCATCAGGTACTGCGTGCGATCGAGATCAGGAACCGGTACCGATACCGATCCGAACATCAGACTCGCAGTGATCTCCTTCGGGCGTTGGTCCACCGTGGACGCCGAGAAACGGTTGCGCGTGCCGAGCGCCTGGATGACGTTCCGGTTGAACAGCATCGGGGCGATGCTGTGCGCCCCGGGGTTCCCGAGGTACACCGCAACCGCATCTCGACCGTGCTCGGCCAACAGCGGCATGAGTCCGGCTTCGATGGTGGCGAACGCTTCGTCCCAACTCACCTCGACGAACTCACCGTCACGCTTCACCACCGGCCAACGCAGCCGATCGGGGTCATCGTGGAAATGGGTGAGCGTGGAGCCCTTCGGACAGATGAACCCCTTGGAGAAGACGTCGTCACGGTCGCCGCGGATACGGGTGACCACGGGAACCGATCCGGGACGTTCGGTAATGGTGAGTTCGAGCCCGCAGGTGGCCTCGCACAGCGGACACGTGCGAAAGGCGGTACGGGTGGTGGTGTCGCTGGCCGGGGACGGGCTGGTCATGTCCGAGAGTCTGCCAGTTGTCGGCCTTGGCTACCGTGGGAACATGCCCGCATCCGATGCCTCATCGTCGCCCAGCGACCTCGTCATCCGCACCGACCGCAGCGACGGCCTCACGACACTGACGCTCAACCGGCCCGACAAGCTGAACGCGTTGACCCCCGGATCGTTCGTGGCCCTTCGACAGCATCTCGACGCGATCGCCAACGATCGCTCCGTGGGTTGTGTCGTGCTCCAGGGGGCCGGCCGCTCGTTCTGTGCCGGCCATGATCTGGGATCGATCGCCACCGGTGAGCGCGCCCCGAGCAAGCACTTCGAGTCCGAGACCGTGGAGGCGCTCGAACGACTGCCGCAGCCCACGATCGCTCGCATTCACGGACACTGCTTCACCGGAGGGCTCGAACTCGCGCTCGGCTGCGACATCCTGATCTGCGCTGCGTCCACCAAGCTCGGCGACACGCACGGCCAGTGGGGGCTCGCACCGGTGTGGGGAATGTCGGTCCGACTCCCCGAACGTGTCGGGCTGTCCACTGCGAAAGAACTCATGTTCACGTCTCGACGCCTCACGGGTGCAGAGGCCGAGGCGATCGGTCTCGTCGACCACTGTGTCGCCGACGACGAACTCGATGCAGCCGTCGACCGCTTGGCGGTGGAGATCCTTGCGAACTCATGGGGCACCAACCGGATCGACAAGGCCTTGTTGTATGCCGCCGGAGAGCGCACACGAGAAGCCGCTCTCGCCCACGAACGCACCCTGCCGTTCGGCATGCCCGACGACATGCAGGAGCGCATGCGAGCGGGCGGGCGCTGACCGGAGCGCTACGGCGCGTCGGTGTTCGCTGCGTACTGCACGAGCACCGCGTGCATCTCGGCGACGGTGGCGCTGATGTCGTCGAGGCGTTCCACGAGTCCCACCCGGGCTGCTGCCACGATGGCGCGCCCTTCGTCGGTGATGCGAACCGTCACCGCGCGTTGATCGCCGGCCTGGGCGCCCGTCCGGGTCACCGTCCCCTGACGCTCGAGGCGATCCACCAGTTTGGTGGCCCCGCCGGTAGTGAGACCGAGTAGTTCTGCAACCTGCTTGGGACGCAGCGCGCCCACCTGCTCCAACTCGAAGAGCAACACGAGCGACGACATGCCCCCTGCGCGTGCGCCCGACTCACCGAGCAGGCCCTCGGCCACACTGTTGTTCAGCTGCGTCAGCAGCGACACGACGCGATCCACCCCGTCTGCCCTTCCACCCTTTGGCACCGCCGACAAATTACGGCATGAACCTCACTGCGCGTTGAACGAAACGACCGTTCGGCCCGATCCGTACTTACTGAGTGAGTCAACTAGTGGCTCCACACCGATGCCCACGCCACGCGGGACCTGCAGATGTCCTTCGTCGAGCACGAAGGGTTCGGTGAGATCCTGCGCGAAGTACCGGTTCGATGCCGACAGGTCACCGGGCAGCGTGAAGCCGTCGAGTGCGGCAAGTGCCACGTTTGCGGCGCGCCCGATTCCTGTCTCCAACATGCCGCCGCACCACAGATCGACACCAGCAGCCACGCACACATTGCGAATGCGGACCGCCTCCAGCAGACCACCGACCCGCGCCGGCTTCACATTCACCACACGGCATGCACCCATGGCGATGCACTCCTCGGCATCGACAGCCGAGGTGATGGTCTCGTCGAGGCAGATCGGCGTGGTGATGAGTTGCGCGAGCCGTGCGTGCCCGCGGCGATCGTGTTCGCCGAGTGGTTGCTCGATGAGTTGCAGACCGAATGGGTCCAGTGCGGCGAGTCGATCGGCGTCGGCCAGCGAGTACGCCTGGTTCGCATCGACCTGAAGGGCAAGACCATCACCGAAGTGTTCACGCACGGCACGCACGGGTTCGATGTCGTTGCCCGGTTCGATCTTGAGTTTCACGCGTACGTATCCCTGGCGTACGTACTCGCCCACGACATCGAGCAGTTCGCTCAGCGACGGCTGCAGACCCACCGCAACCCCGGCAGGCACCCGGGTACGGACAGCCCCGAGTCGCTCGGCCAGCGACACGCCGGCAAGGCGACACTCCGCATCGAGCACGGCTGCCTCCACGGCGGCCTTCGCCATGCGATGGCCCGGCACGGGAGCGAAGCGTTCCGCGAGATCGGCTGCACGCACATCGCTCGGATCCAGCAGCGGCAGCAAGAACCTCGTGATCACCTCATGGGCACCGTCGGAGTATTCCGATGCGTAGCGCGGCGTGCCCTCGGCAACGCACTCGCCCCAACCCTCTGCATCGGGTCCCACCACGCGTACGAGGAAGCCGTGGCGGACCGTCTCGGTCCCGGCAGACGAGCGGAACGGCGAGACGAGCGGCAGGCCGAACCGGTGCAGTTCGACTCGGGAGATCCTCACAGTCGTAGGGTTTATCCGATGTATCCCGGAATCCACGCCACCGAGCGGGCCGATCAGGCCGCTGTCGTCATGGCGAGCAGCGGAAAGGCCCTCTCGTATCGAGAGTTCGATGCCCGGGCCAACCGTCTCGCCCACCTGCTGCGCTCCGAGGGTCTGCACCGCGGTGACCACTACTCCATCTTCATGGAGAACCACGAGTGGTACCTCGTGGCCTGCTCGGCCGGGGAACGCTCGGGCCTGTACTACACCCCGGCCAACTCGCACCTGACCGCCGACGAGGTGGGCTACATCTTCGAGAACTCCGTGTCGCAGGTGGTGGTGACGTCGATGGCCCGCCTCGACACCGTGATGGCCGCGCTCGATGCGGCTCCCTGCGTACGCCTGTGCCTCGTTGCCGATGCGCACGGACCACTGCCCCAACACCCCGGCGTACGGGTGCTGGCACTCGACGACGCGCTCGCCGCATTTCCCAGTACGCCGATCGACGACGAGTCCACCGGCGCTCCGATGATGTACTCGTCGGGAACCACCGGGCGCCCCAAGGGGATCCTCAAACCGTTGTCACGCAAGCCACCTGCGCTCGCGATCTCGAAGTTCCTGCGTGATCTGTGGCTCTACCGCGAGGGTCTGGTGTACCTCTCGCCTGCACCGCTGTACCACAGCGCACCACAGGGGGCGACAGCGCTCACTATCCGCATGGGCGGAACCGTGGTGATCATGGAGAAGTTCGACCCCGAACAGTTCCTTGCACTCGTGGAGCGATACCGCGTCACCCACGTGCAGATGGTGCCCACCATGTTCTCCCGACTCCTCAAGCTCCCCGACGAGGTCCGTCATCGTTACGACCTCTCGTCGCTCGAGGTGGTGGTGCATGCGGCCGCGCCGTGCCCCATTCCGGTGAAGGAGCAGATGATCGCGTGGTGGGGACCGATCATCCGCGAGTACTACGGCGCAACCGAGGGGATGGGCTTTGCGGCGTGCAACAGCGAGGAGTGGCTCACGCACAAAGGAAGCGTGGGCAGACCGGTGTTCGGCGAACTGCACATCCTCGACGAGATGATGCAGGAATGCCCCACAGGCACGCCGGGAACGGTGTGGTTCAAGACCGCAACACCCTTCGAGTACTTCAACGATCCCGACAAGACCCGGGAGAACACCTCGCCCGACGGCACGATGACCACCGTGGGCGATGTGGGGTACGTGGACCACGATGGCTACTTGTACCTCACCGACCGTGCCACGTTCATGATCATCTCGGGCGGCGTGAACATCTATCCGCAGGAGACCGAGAACCTCTTGATCACCCACCCCAAGGTGACCGATGCAGCCGTGTTCGGTGTGCCGAACGAAGACCTCGGCGAAGAGGTGAAAGCGGTCGTACAGCTCTCGCCCGGCATCGATCCCGGACCTGATGTGGCGGCCGAGCTCATGGAGTTCTGCCGGGCGAATCTGTCGCTGCAGAAGTGCCCGCGCTCGATCGACTTCGAGGCCGAGCT
The DNA here is from genome assembly GCA_017853685.1 of Actinomycetota bacterium. Taxonomy (GTDB): domain Bacteria; phylum Actinomycetota; class Acidimicrobiia; order Acidimicrobiales; family Ilumatobacteraceae; genus WLJO01. Next base: position 7,990 of record JAFMJD010000113.1, read on the forward strand.
GCCGCGTACACCCACCGGAAAACTCTTCAAGCGCCTCCTGCGGGATCGCTACTGGGGAGACCGGGCGAACCGCATCGTGTGATACCGCCCCCAGGCCGGGCGCACGACCCCGGCCCGGGTGCCCTTGTGACGAGCCCGTCGCCATCGCGTACGGTTGGCCCATGGCCATCGACTTCACGCTGACTCCCGAACTCGAAGACATCCGCATGCGCGTGCGCGGTTTCATCCAAGAGGTCGTGCAACCGGCTGAGGAGAATCTCCATCGGGTGAGCGAGGACGACCGCCGCGGCTACGTGAAGATGCTCGTCGGCCTGCGCAAGCAGGCACAGGAGGCCGGACTCTGGCTGCCGCACATGCCCAAGGACTGGGGCGGCATGGGCCTCGGGCACGTGCAGCTTGCGATGGTGCAGGCCGAGGCGGCCAAGGCGAGTTACGGCCCGTTCATCCTCAACTGTCAGGCACCCGACGAGGGCAACATGCACACGCTGTTGCACTGGGGTACGCCCGAGCAGAAAGAGAAGTACCTGCGCCCGCTGTGCGAGGGCACGCAGATGAGTTGCTTCGCCATGACCGAGCCCGAGGTAGCCGGCTCGGACCCCACCCTCATCCGCACCACTGCGGTACAGGACGGCGACGAGTGGGTGATCAACGGACACAAGTGGTTCATCTCCAACGCACGGCGCGCGAAGTTCGCCATTCTCATCGCACGCACCGAGGACAACCCTGACCTGCCGCAGGCGGCGAACACGGCCTTCATCGTGGATCTGCCCAGCGAAGGATGGAACCGTGTGCGCGAGATCGAGACCATGCACGGTGGTACAGGCCACTCCGAGATCATGATCGAGGACCTACGCGTGCCCAACAGCAGCATGCTCGGCGGCCGCGGACAAGGGCACATGCTCGGCCAGTACCGACTCGGGCCCGCACGACTTGCGCACTGCATGCGATGGATCGCGCAGGCCGAGACCGCACTCGACCTCATGGTTTCGCGCTCATTGGTCCGCTACTCGCAC
>JAFMJD010000114.1 GCA_017853685.1 Actinomycetota bacterium
CTACCCGGAGAACGACTCGGCGAGGCCCGTCATGCGGCGGGCGGGGGTGGTGATGCAACGGCGGATGGCGTCTTCGGAGCCCACCACCAAGACGTGTGATTTGGCACGCGTGATGGCGGTGTAGACGAGTTCGCGGCCCACCAGTGGCGACGTAGCGGGAGGCGCGATGAGCACCACGCTGGGGTACTCGCTGCCCTGGCTCTTGTGGACCGTCATGGCATAGGCGGTCTCGACGCTCTCGAGTTGCACCGGGTCGAACTCGAGCGTGCTCCCTGCCGTTGGGCCGGCGAACACGGCGACGAGCCGACCCTCGCGCTCCACCACCACGCCGGTGTCGCCGTTCGCGAGGCCGAGGCGCGGATCGTTCTTGGTGACGAGGAGTGGGCGGCCCACGTACCAGACGTTGCTGCCCGCACGCGCACCGCGCAACCAGTGTTCGCCGCGCTCGTTCCACTCGGAGACGCCCCACGGCCCGAGTCGGTGAGCACACAGCACCCTCGCCCGCGTAGATGCGCTCAGTGCACCCAGCGCATCACCGGCGCGCGCAGCGGCGGCTGCGGCCTCGATGAGCGGCCGGATCACCCGCTCCACCTCGGACGACGCATGTCGGGGATCGTCGGCGACGACGAAACGTACCGACGAAGTCATGGCCCCGTCGTCACCGTGCAGATCTCCGGCCTCGCCGAGAGCGAGGCGGCTGATGGCCGTGTTGTCATCGCCTGCGCGAATCGCATCGGCGAGTACCGCTATGGGGGAGTCGTGCTCGAAACGGTGCACACGCAGGAGGCGAACGAGGTGCCCCGCGAGCGCCGAACCCGGCCGCTCACCGGCGCGCACGAGGTCGGCAAGCACGGCCCCCAGCTCAACGCTCTCGAGCTGGTCGGGATCACCGATGAGGACGAGCCGCGCCTCGGGACGCACCGCCTCGGCGAGGCGTGTCAACAGCGGCAACGACACCATCGACGTCTCGTCCACCACCACGATGTCGTGCGGAAGGGGATTCGCTGCATCGTGCCGGAACCGGTGGTGCTCGATACCGAACGAACCGAGCAGTCCGTGAATCGTGGTTGGGACAACAGCGCGCAGTGCCTCGACGATCGGCGGATCGAGCGGTGCCTCGCCCTGTCGCGGAGCAAGCGCTGCGGCGATGGTCTCGCTCAATCGGGCCTTGGCCTTTCCGGTTGGTGCAGCGAGCGCGATGCGCGGGGTGGTTCCACGGTCTAGGGCGTCGGCGATGAGCACGGCGAGCAAGCGCGCCACCGAGTATGTCTTGCCCGTGCCCGGGCCCCCGGCGATGACGGCGAGTCGCTTGGCAACTACCAACTCGCCCGCACGTCGCTGCTGGTTCGGTGAACCATCCGGTTCGGCGGACGGAAGGAGTCGGTCGAGCAGTGCAAGCGCCGCCGAGCTCAAGGTGTGGCCGGTGTCGGCAGCACGCGTGCGGAACAACGCTGACACCGTGCACTCGTCCGCCCAGTGGCGTTGCAGGTACAAGCGATCATCGTGCAGCACCAGCGGGTGGTCGTCGAGGAGTGCGTCGGTCCCCCAACGCTCCACGAGACGAACCGCTGCGGGGGTGTTGCCGCTCTGCTCGCTCGCGCGCCGCACTGCGGCCAGCCACTCACCCGGTTCGGGCCACACCAAACTGTCCAGCGCATCGCTCGCTGCACCGTCGTCGCGGCCGGCGGTGACCTCGCGACGCACAGCAGCGGGGATTCCCGAGAGTGAGATGCACGCGTGCCCGCGCTGGGTAGCCCACGAGCACAGCGCTGCGGCGAGCAACAACTGCTCGTCGCATTCCGGGAACGTGCGCGCTACCCATTCGGCGAAGTGCACATCACCCACACCCAGCACGCCTGCCTCCACCCACGGTGCTAGATGCTCGACCCGACCTGGAACTGTGACTCTCATGCCGCACGCTCGCGAGAAAAGACCCGATCCAACTCCACCACGGCCTCGTGCGGCGGCACCCAACTGAACACCCCGTACGGTCGCCCGCCCGACATCGGGGTATCGGAACCCACCATGCCACGCATGAACAGATACGCAATGCCGCCGAGATGCACCGCCGGGTCGTACCCCGCGAGGCGCAGACGCAGGAATCGGTGCAGGCCCACGCTGTAGAGCACTGCCTGCAATGGGTAGTCGTGTTTCACCATGGCGTTGATGAGCAGGTCCGGGTGGTACGCAGCGATCGGATCGGCCATGCCCGGTTCGTGCAGTGTGTTGGTCTTGTAGTCGACCACGAGGAATTGCGGTGCACCGTCGGGACCACCCACTCGCAGCACGGCGTCGATCGAGCCCTGCAGGAATCCGGCAATCCGACTCGAGAATCGCCCGGAGGCGAGATCGGTGGCGTAGGGACGAACAACATCATCAGCGGCAAGGGTGTCCAACAGCACCGAGCCGATCACCGATGCGTCGACCGCAGTTCGTGTGTCGAGCAGCGGCAGATCGAACCGCATTTCGGCGAGACGGTCGCTCACCGCGATGTCTGCGAGGCGTCGGCCTCCGGTGATCGGACCGAGCGGAGTTTCCACCGCACGGGCGATGCCCTCCACGAGGATCTCCGCCGGGGCCGGCACACGAGTGCGGAGCAGCTGGCGCTCCACGATCGGACGCACATGGGCACGCAGGTCTGGCGACGTGGGATCGACGTGTTCCATCACCTCGTGGACGAACACACCGAAGTGGCGACCTCCCCCCACCGAGAGCCAGGGAAGCGAGATGGCGCCGCCGGATGCGTCTTCGGCGGCGCTGGGCGCAGGTGCACCCTCGTCATTGCCACCCGACACCGGCGCAGCATGCGCATCGGCCACGGTGCGCGTGAGGCCAGTGAAGGACCAACGGCCCCACGTGCGGTCGTGGGCATCGCGACCATGTGGGTCGGCAATGGCGAGCACCGGAGCGTGCACCGACGCAACCGCCGGTGTCCACACCAATGGCCTGGTTCGCTCGGCGATGGTGGTGTGCGAGATGAGTCCACCGCTGTACGACGCCAGTGCCTCGAGCAGTTGGTGTGCGGTGTCGTTGTCCGGAACGGTGCCCGGCATGAACGGCTTCGGACCGCCCTGGGTACCGAAGGTGAGCGATGGACGCGTGTTGAGCGGCGCACCCGTGACGGGGTCACGATCGAACAGCACATGGCTCAGTGCCGTGGAGCGCGAGCCGGGAAGCGGCGCGTACCAGATCACCGTGCGGTGCTCGGCACGTGTGAGTCCCACATAGAGCAGCCGCAAGGAGTCTCCGCGCAACTCCACCTGCGTGCGATGGTCGCGCGCCTTCTCCTTGTCGTGATTGGCATGACCGTGCCATGTGGTGCCCCACATCACATCGATGATGCGCTTACGGCGGATCGTGTGTCGGTTCGGGTCGTCGTCGGCCACATAGGTGCTGTAGATGGAGGGACCGCGCGACTTGGGCGCTTCGTACGAGAATGGCAAGAGCACGATGGGGAACTGGAGCCCCTTGCTGCCGTGCACTGTGAGCACCTGTACCGCAGCGGCATCGGTGTCGATGCGGCGCATCTGCGGCCCGGTCTCGTCGGCATTGTCGGCATGAGCAACTGCTGATTCGAGTACCTGGATCACTCGTGACGCCGGATTGCCCGACGTTCCCAGTTCGGCGGCGAGCAACTCGGCGATGTGATCGAGATCGGTGAGCAGTCGCTCACCTCCGGTGTCGGCCAGCAACGCCGCAGTAAGTCCACTCTGGGCGCGAACGGTGTCGTACCACGCAAGGAACGGCATCCGACCGAGCAGATCGGCCCACAGCGCGCAGGCGCGTTGCAACTCACCGAGCACCTCGTCGGCCTTTTCGCCCTGTGGGTCGATGGCTGCGGCAGAACGGCGCAGAAACACACCAAGTGCCGCCGCGCGTACCGTGGGCGCATGCGTGAATCGCTGCAACGCCGCGAGCAGAAGACGGATCTCTGCAGCCGCAGCGGTGGCGAACACACTGCCGGTGCGCGCTCGGACTGCAGGCACACCCACTCGAACCAGCGCGTTCACCACGTCTTCGGCGTGACGCCGACCCGGGACCAGCACGGCGAAATCGCCGGGAGCGACGGGGCGTGAACCGTCCCCGGTGTCGATCGATGTGCCAGTCAACATCTGCACTACCTGGTCCACCAGGTCGCTCAGCACCGCGTTGTACGAGAGCGGCGCCGACATGCCCCCGTTGGCGGTGTGCATCGACTCGGAATCGGCGAGGCGACGGATCTCGATCGGCGCGATCGACGCGATGGCACCGGGCCCGGAGTGTGCAGACTTCACTGGATGAGCCACGATTCGCTCGTCGCCGAGGTCGAAACCGCAGATGAGCGAGTTCGTAGCGGCCACCAGGTCGGCGTCGCTGCGGTAGTTGGTGGAGAGTCCGAATCGCGTCACCGACGGCCGACTTGCTGCCTGCAGGTACGCATGCAGGTCGGCCCCACGGAACCGATAGATGGCTTGTTTGGGATCACCGACCGTGATGAGCGTTCCGGTAAAGGCCGACTCGAAGATCTCCCACTGCACGGGATCGGTGTCTTGGGACTCGTCCACGAGCACCATGTTGAACTGCGCATCGAGCGCCTTCGCTGCGGCGCTGCGCTCTGCGGGCTCTGCGGGTTCGGCGGCCTCGGTGGGCTCCTCGTCATCGCCCACCACTGCCCGGTGCAAACCGCCGACCAGATCGTCATAACCGAGTTCGCGGCGCGCAGTTCGCCGTTGCACCACGAGATCGACGGCCGTATTCACCACGTCGAACCAGGTGTCCACATGCTGCAGCAGCTCGGTCTTGTCGCTCTTCACCGAACCGGGCTTCGGCTCGATGATGGCCGACGGATTCGCCAGTACATCTTTGACCACTTCGACGAGTCGATCGAACACGGCCGGTGCAAGCTCGCTCTTGCTCGGTGCACTGAGTGCGGCAGGGTTCATCCACAACTTGCTGATGAGCAGGTCACGGCACACTTCGTCGATGAGGCGATCGAGGCCATCACCGAGTTCGGCACCGAGTCGGGTGCCCGAGCGCATGCCCAACTGACGCAGTGCCTGCTGGCAGAACCCGTGGATCGTCGTGATGGTTGCCTCATCGAACGACGCCACCGCCCGGCGAACCGCCCAGGCTCGCTCGCCGTGGATATCGGGGTCATCGCTCAACAGCGCCGACATCCACGCAGACCTGGCAGGAACCGGCGCGCCGTCGAGCACTGCCTCTGCCTCCATGAGTGCCGCTCGGATTCGATCACGCAACTCGGCCGCAGCGGCGCGCGTGAAGGTCACCACGAGCAACTGCGGCGTGGTGACGGCTCCCTCGGCGATGGCGCGCACCACGAGTGCGCTCAACGCGTAGGTCTTGCCGGTTCCTGCGCTGGCCTCCACCATCACGCGGCCGGTGGGCAGCACATCGGTGAGCGACAGTTCAGGGAGCGGAAGCGCCGGGTCCATGCCTGTAGAACTCACGATTCCTCCTCGGCTGTGACCTCGCCGGGGGCGGCCGCCGGCTTCACCACGGCGCCCGCGTGGTCCACCTGCTGCAGCAGACGGTGGAACGTGCCCCACACCCAGGCGGCCACCGCCTCCGCGCGCGAGGACGTGCCCATCTGCTTCGCGGCCTCGTGCACCTCGGCGGGGTCGTCGTCGAGGAGAGGCTCGCTGCGGAGCCAATCCAGCGTGACGTCGGGCCACAACATGGATGAGTGCGCGTTGTTCTGGTCCCTGGTGAGTGCCGCATTCGCCAATGCCCACTTCCGATCGGCGAGCGGCGCAGACGCATACTCGAAGAACGGCACAGCCTCACGCTGGAGCCAGGCGTAGAACGTAAGTGCGAAAGTGACGAACTCGACAGCACCACGACGGCGGTCGTCGCCCGAGCCGACAAATCGCAGACCCACCGCACTAGCGTCTTTCTTGCGGTCATCCGGGCGGAAGATCATGACCGCGGTCCAGTCGGTATCGGGCTGCTCGATCTGCAGCAATGCCAGACGCAGTGCCGCCGACAGGTACTGCGATTCGCGCACACGCGTGTAGCGCACCGATACCAGTCGAGTGCCGCTGAGACCACCGATCTCGCCCACGACGGCGCCGCGCGTGAGCTTGACCGATTCGGCGCCGGCGAGTGGTACGCCCCACTGCGCCGCGGTCGACGCCATTCGATCGACTTCTTCCACGATGAGATCGAGCACGGCGCCGCCGATGGCAGCCGGCGGCAACGTGCCGTCGAGTGCTGTAGCCGCGCGCCAGGCATCGGCGGAGCCTCCTGCGCGCAACGCATCGAGCAACGCGGTGCCCAGTTTCCACTGCTGCAAAGACTCCACGCCCAGTGCAAGGCCGTCCTCGATGACCCCTTCCTCTCCGGGCAACCCCACACCGAGTCGGTCACGCAGGAACACGCGTGCAGGGTTGACGATGGCCTCGGCAAGACTGCTCACTTCCACCGAAGCGAGAGCGGTGGGACTCGGATCGGCGACACGCCACGGAGCAGCGTCGGACTCATCGCCCTTGCTTCCGCCGGCGCTCGCCCGACGATGTGCCTCGGCGGCGGCGAGCATGGCCGGATCGAACGTGAACGGCGCAGGCACCAGCGGCGGTACCCCGTCGGGCGACAACCCACCGGGGATCAGCGCGCGTTCGTCGAAGCCATGGCGCGGGTGGCGAACCACAACGGGAGCATCTGCTTGGTGGAGTGACACCGTGTTGCGCACCACATCGAGCAGTTCGCTCAACGCCACGATGAAGGGAACGGGCTTGTTCGTGGTGAGATCGGCGCCGTTGCACGTGATGATGAGCCGCTCCTGTGCAGCAAGTACGGCATCCAGCAACAGATGTCGGCTCTCGTAGCGCGGATGACGCTCACCTGCGCAGGGGTGCGCACCCAGCACGTCGTCGCCGTCGAACACACCCGATCGAACGGCACCATCATCGAGACCGAGGATGCACACGACGCGCGCAGGAACGCCGCGCTGGGGAATCAGCGAGGTCACCGTCACGGCGCCGGTTCGCAGCCGGGGGCGACCAGCACGCTCACCGAGTGTCTCGTTCAACAGCATCAACAGGTCGTCGAGCGAGATGGGCACGGTGCACTGCGTGCCGTCGGGTCGGACCGCAGCGGCCGCAATGTCGTCGAGATCCGCGTGCAGCGCAGCGAGGCGCCAGGGTTCATCGGGTTCGGGCTCGCAGAAATCGTCGACGACGTCGTGCAGGAGCGACACCCAGCGATCCACCGGTTGCGCGGCGCTGATGCGCTCGTGGAGAGTCACGAGGCGCGCAATGACCTCTGCGATGCCACCCACGAGCGGAATGTCGCCGGCAGCAATGTGGTCGTACGGCGCCACCTCGCCGGGTACTGCGCGAGGCGTGGGTGCGGGCATGGCGATACCGGCGAGCAGACGATCCACCGCCTGACGCCACGTTCCGGTCTGAATGGCGCTGGGCAGTCCCCACTCGGTGCGGTTGTCGGCCTCGAGTCCCCAGCGGGCGCCCAGCTGCGTGCACCAACGCCCCAGACGCTCCACATCCTCGGTGGACCACTCGCGCGAACGACGCACCGGAGGCATCTGCACAAAGGCGAGTACCTCGCTGAGCGTGGCCCGACCCGACGCAAGTGACAGCGCGGTCATGAGTGCAGCAGCAAGTGGTTCCTCGGTGGTGAGCGAACGGTCGCCGACGCGCACAGGAATGGGGAGATTCCCACGCGAGAACACGGTGCCGATCAACGGTGCGAATCGTTCGAGGTCCGGACACAGCACCACGACATCTCGTGCCATCAGCGTGGGATCGGCGGCAAAGAGGTGTCCGAGCGCATCCCGCAGCACCTCGATCTGACGGGTCTCACCGTGACATGCGTGAACCTGGAAGGAACCATCGGCAGGCACGAGTTCGCTGCGTCGGTGTGGTTCGACATCCATACGGATGTCGTGCTGCAGTGCGCCGAGCACGGTGTCGACATCGGCGATGCCGTCGCCGGTCGGTTCGATGGGCTCGGCCACTTCGTCGATACCCGCAAGACCGCGCACGAGTCCTCGGGTCTCGAGCGCCGGACGTCCCCACGACGCGAGCAATGGGTGCGCCACGCTCGCAGTGACGTCCACGTCGGTGCGCACCTGGCCCGCACCGAACGCATGCGGTGAGGCCGACCACGCAACGGGCGACGGGGTCTGGACGAACACGTGCACGGTGCGTTGGGTGGCGAGAGCGCTGAGTACCGACAGCATGCTGGGTGACAGCGACGCGAGTCCGAACACACAGACTCGCTCGGGCAGCAGCGGAGCGATCTCACCGGACCGCAAGGCATCGAGCATGCCGGGAAGCCGTTCCGCCGGGCTCGGCACGCCGATGCGCGCACGTACCCGACGCCAGAGTTCGGCCTGCCACACCATGGCGGGATCCAGTTCACCCGGGATCGGGACACCGCCGCGCAAGGTGTGCGTGCCGTCGAGGTACACACCGCGCGCGTCGGGGCCCGCAGCCCACGAACGCAGCAACGGTGGGCGCTGCGTGCCATAGCGGTCGAAGAGGTCGGCGATGCGGCGTGCAAGCGCCCACGCGTCGTGGTCTGCCGTCATGGGCAAACCTTCGGTGGTGCCACTCACGAGTTCTTCGAGCACGTACCACGTGAGTCGATCGATACGCCACGGGTCGGCATCGGCGGCCCCGCCGAGCGAGCGGGCGACGAACGCACCGGGAAAGATGAACTCGGTGTTCGCCACCACTCCATGACGCACCCCGAGGCCCGCCATGGCCGCATCGAGCGAACCCGCCGAGGGAACCACCACCACATCAGGGGTGAACGGATCTGCCGGTGCGGGCGCGAGCACCCGCGCAAGCGCATCGAGCAGGGTGTCGAACCGGGCGGCGTGGTGCAACTGGAGCATGATGCGTGTCAACGCTCGTTGTGGGCGCGCCTGTGACGTTCCACGGCAACCAGCGCGTCCGTCCGGACGGCCACGGGGTCAGCGGCCCCCGGCACGCCCGCGCCACACCTCGTCGGGCC
>JAFMJD010000115.1 GCA_017853685.1 Actinomycetota bacterium
TCCCCGAGGCCTACAAGACCGAAGGCTTCGCTGCCAACCTCGTGACCGGCGACGACTACTGGTTCAACGGTGTCCTCATGGCCGACTACGTCACCGCCAAGACCGAGGGCAAGGCCAACGTGCTGTGGCTGAACATCCCGCAGTTCCCGGTGCTCGCACTCGAGGGCCAGGGCTTCGAAGAGGAGTACGCCAAGGTCTGCGCAGGCTGCAAGGTGAAGAAGCTCGAGTTCACGGTTCCCGACCTCCTCGAGGGCAAGCACATCGCTGCTGCCATCGCTGAGCTCCAGGCCGACCCGAGCATCAACTTCATCGTCACCGGCTTCGGCGACATGATCCTCGGCATGCCCGACGCACTGTCGGGCGCAGGTGTCGGCGCCGGTGTGCCGATCATCTCGCAGGCGGGCACCCCGCTGAACTACGCGCTGATCGCGGGCGGCCAGCAGACCGCTGACCTCGGCCTGCCCACCTCGTTCCTCGGATGGCGCGCAGTGGACGCTGGCCTGCGTGCACTCGCCGGCCAGGACCCGGGCACCTTCGCCCCGCGTCCGCTGACCACCTTCGAGGGCCACGACAGCGTGCAGATCGCCGGCGTGCCGTTCCAGATCCTCACCAAGGACGCCATCAAGGATCCCGCCGTTGCGTGGCCCGGCGTCGAGGGCTACGAGGATGCTTTCAAGAAGCTCTGGGGCGTCTGATCCCACGAGCGTGATGGGCTGACATCGATGTCGATGTGACGCCCACTCCATGGAATTGATTCGGCTGTCGTCGGCCCCCCCGAACCCGGGGTGCCGGCGGCAGCCGAATTGCTTTTCGGGTCGCTGCGACGTTTTGGGCAACAATGGGGGCGTGGGGGATCAACCGGACCGTCAGGCCGCGCTCATCGACATCCGTTCGCTGAGCAAGAGCTTTCCCGGACAGGTGGCACTGTCGGACGTGTCCATGCAGATCCTGCCCGGGCAGATCCACGCACTCGTGGGTCAGAACGGTTCGGGAAAGAGCACCCTCATCAAGATTCTCGCCGGATACCACCAACCCGACCCTGGTGCCGAGGTGGTGATGCGGGGCGAATCGGTGGACATCGGCAACCTCTCGGCCCCCCAACGTGCGCACCTGCACGTGATGCACCAGGACCTCGGACTCGTGCCGACGCTGTCCATCATGGAGAACCTGGCACTCGGCCGCGGCTACGAGACCGGGTTCGCGGGTCGCATCAACTGGGGACGCGAACGCACGCGGGTGAAGCGCCTGCTGGCCGAGTTCGAGGTGGACGCCGATCCGCGTGCGCTGGTGGGGTCGCTGCCCGCTGCCGAGCAGAGCATCGTTGCGCTCGTGCGCGCGTTGCAGGACTGGGAGCGTGACGATGTCGGCGAGCGTGGACAGGGATTGGATCTGCGCAGCGTGCTGGTGCTCGACGAACCGACGGCATCGCTGCCCCGCCCCGAGGTAGAGCGCCTGTTCGCCGCCGTGCGGCGAGTTGCCCAGCGCGGCGGAGGCGTGGTGTTCGTATCGCACCGCCTGGACGAGGTCTTCGAACTGGCCGACTACGTCACGGTGCTGCGAGATGGCAAGGTGGTGGGCTCACAGCCACTCGCCGAGTTGGATCACGCACGTTTGATCGAACTCATCGTCGGTCGGGCCATCGACGAGTTGTATGCGTCGCCGCCCGAGCCCAAGTCAGAAGTTGCGCTCGAGGCGACCGACCTCGCCGGGAACGATCTCATCGACCTCGACCTCATCGTGCGTCGTGGTGAGGTGGTGGGTGTCGCCGGTCTCGTCGGATCGGGCCGTGATGAATTGGCATCGCTGCTGTTCGGTGCTGAGCCCTTGGTACGCGGAGCGGTGCGGGTGAACGGTCAAACGGTGAGCAACCCGCGCGGAGCAGTCACCGCCGGCATGGCGTTGGTGCCGGCCGACCGAAAAGGCGAGGGCTGCATCCCGTCGCACTCAGTGCGTGAGAACGTGATGCTGCCCCGACTCGCGCCGTTCGGTCGCTGGTGGTTGCGCCGCACCGCCGAGCGACAGGCCGCACAGGAGTGGGTCTCCAAGGTGGAACTGCGGCCCGCCGATCCCGAACGGGCGATCATCACGCTGTCGGGTGGTAACCAACAAAAAGCGGTGCTGGCCCGTTGGCTGCGCACCGAACCGGCTGTGCTGGTGCTGGACGAACCCACCCAAGGTGTCGATGTGGGCGCCAAGGCCTCGATCTACGAACTGCTCGCTTCGTCGGCCGCCACCGGAACCGCCGTGGTGATGTGTTCCTCCGACGCCGAGGAACTCGCTCATGTGTGTGACCGCGTGCTCGTGCTCCGCAGTGGGCGTCTCGCAACCGAGTTGTCGGGAGCCTCGCTCACCTCTGACCGGATAGTTCAGGAGATCCTCTCGTGAAGATTGCCCGTTCCAAGTTCTCCCCGGGGAACATCAGCATCGTCTACCTGTACCTGATCGGGTTCGCGGTGTTCTGGATCTGGATCCCCGAACTGTGGATCAGTTGGATCACGCACAAGTCGGTGCTGAACATCGACATGTCCACGAAGGCCATCGTCGCGGTAGGACTCGTGGTGCCGTTGCTGACGAACACCTTCGATTTGTCCATTGCCGGTGTCATCAGTCTGAGTTCGGTGATGGTGTCGTGGTTGCAGACCGAATACGGCTGGAACATGTGGCCCGCGATGCTCGTGACTCTGCTGGTGGCACTCGTGTGCGGTGCGGCGAATGCTCTTCTCGTAGTGGGGATCCGCATCAACTCCTTCATCGCAACCCTTGCCTCAGGGGCAGTCATCACGGCGATCGCCGAGTACACCTCGGGCGGCGTGCAGATCCAGGTACCCAATTCGTTCAAGGAGATCTCCAAGAGCCAGATGTTCTGGGGGATCCAGGCGAAGGTGGGTTACCTCGTGGTGATCGCCTTCGTGCTGTGGTACGTGCTCGAGCACACACCGATCGGGCGCTACATGCATGCCACCGGTGACGGTCCGGAGGCCGCACGACTCGCTGGTGTGCAGACCAAGCGGTACGTGGTGTTGTCGCTCATGATCTGCTCGCTCATCGCCGGGTTCGGTGGCATCGTGTCGGCGGCACAGACCGCGGGTAACGCCACCTCGGGTGCGCCGTACCTGCTGCCCGCATTCGCCGCTGCGTTCCTCGGCTCCACGCAGTTCCTCGGCCGCTTCAACGTCTGGGGCACCGTGGCATCGGTGTTCGTGCTCGCCAGCCTCGTTGCCGGTCTCCAGCGCGCGATCGAGAACCCCGGCATCCGTCGGATCCTCGACGATCTGTTCTTCGGCGTGGCGCTCATCCTCGCCGTGGGACTCTCGAAACTGCTCGAGCGCTATCGCGAGCGCAACGCATTCAAGTTGCGCGCCCTCGAGGTCAACCGACTCAACAATTGAATCGTTGCTGTCCACTGCTGTTCACCGCACTGAGTTTCATCTGATCAAGGAGTTCCCCATGTCTGCTCGTCGACCCCGTAGTTCGAATCCGCTGCTCGGCTCCCCGAACCGTCTGAAGTTGGGTGTGTTCGGCGTGAATGTCTCCAACGGCTGCGCCATGACCGACATGCCCGAGTCGTTGAAGGCCGAGTGGAAGGAGTCGGTGGCGATTGCCCAGGCCGCCGAGGCCGCCGGTATCGAAGCCATGATTCCCGTGGCGCGTTGGCGCGGCATGGGTGGTTCGGTGAACTTCAACCACCGGAACTTCGAGACCTTCTCGTGGGCTGCGGGACTTGCGGCAGTAACCGAGAAGATCGCCGTGTTCGCAACGTTCCACGTGCCCACCGTGCATCCGGTGCGCGCCGCCAAGGAAGTGGCGACGATCGACCACATCTCCGACGGGCGCTTCTGTCTCAACATGGTGGCCGGCTGGAACGACATCGAGATCGGCATGTTCGGCGTCCCCCAGAAAGAACACGACGAACGGTATGAGTACGCCGAGGACTGGGTGAGTGTCTGCAAGGACCTGTGGACCAAGTCCGGCGACTTCGACTATTCCGGCAAGTACTTCAACGTGCCGAACGCCTACTCGGAGCCCAAGCCCGTGCAGGATCCGTTCCCGGTGCTGATGTCGGCCGGCAACAGCGAGCGCGGCCAGCACTTCGCGGCAAAGCACTGCGACGTGAACTTCGTGGTGGCACCCGACATCGAGACCTGTGGCCAGATTGCCGCGCAGGTGAAGAAACTCGCACGTGAGACCTACGGCCGGGACATCATGGTGTTCGGCCAGGGGTACATCGTGTGCCGGGACACCGAGGAAGAAGCGGTGGCGTACCGTGACAAGTACGTGCGCGACAAGGGCGACTGGCAGGGTGTGCGCAACCTGTTGGACACCTTGGTGCCCAACTCGCAGAGCGCGCTCGGCGATGGCTGGGAATCGATGGCAGCCAACCTCATCGCCGGTTACGGCGCTATCCCGCTGGTGGGCACCGCCGATCAGGTGGTTGCCGGCATGAAGCAGTTCGCGGATGCCGGACTCGACGGCATCAGCATCTCGTGGGTCGACTACCTGGCGGGTCTGGACCAGTTCAACAAGGTGCTGCGTCCGAAACTGGTGGCTGCCGGCTTGCGTGCCTCCTAGTTCGGGTGCCGGGGGCATGACACACTGACGGGTCATGGCGACCGCGCTGATTGCACAGTTGACCGATCCGCACATCGTTGCCAACGCCCGGCTCTGCCTGAACCAGATCGATACTGCCTCGTTCCTGCGCGAAGCCGTCGAGACACTGCGGCGAATGCCGGTCGCTCCCGACGCGGTGATCCTCACCGGCGATCTCGTGAACGACGGGCGCGTCAACCAGTACGAGCACCTCCGTGTACTGCTGGCTCCGTTGCCCATGCGCGTGCTGCTCATGCCGGGTAACCACGACGACCGCACTGCACTGCGTGAGGTCTTTCCGGAGCACGACGAACTCGGCCGGGGCGATACGTGCGATTTCGTGGTCGATGTGGGTGCAGTGCGGGTGATCGGTCTCGACACACTCGTGGAGGGCGAAGCGGGGGGCGATCTGTCCATCCGTCAGCTCGAGTGGCTCGAGCACACGCTCAGTCGGGCTCCAAGGCGCCCGACCCTGTTGGCCATACACCATCCGCCCTTTGCCACGGGTATCGGCCACATGGATGCGTTGGGTCTCTCGGCATCGGCGTCCACCGAGCTCGAACGCATCGTTGCGGCACATCCGCAGGTGGAGCGAGTGACGTGCGGGCACCTGCACCGAACGATCTCGCGGCGCTGGGCCGGAACGGTGGTGGCCACCACGCCGAGCGTTGCGCATGCGGTTGCGCTCGACCTGCGCAACGACGCGCCCTCGGCGTGGAACTACGAGCCGCCTGCAGTCACCTTGCACCACTGGAACGGCACAGCGTTGGTGACGCATCAGTTGGCCACGGGCGACTTTCCGTCGCGTCGTTACGGGTAACGACTTCGGACTTGGTGGGGGTTCAACCGATGATCGCGCTCCTCGTCCTCGGCTCGGCGTCGCCGAAAACCTTGGCTCCGTTGCTCGAGTCTCTTGCTGGAACGTCCATCCGGGCATTCGTCCACATCGATGCCAAGACCGATCTCCACACCTACCTTGCTGAGTCGGGCCCACTCCCACCCTCCACGACGGTTCTGGCCGATCGCGTCGCGGTGTACTGGGGGGGATGGTCGATGATGGAGGCCACATTCAGGCTCATGCGCACCGCATTGGCTGATCCAGCCGTGGAGATCTTGACGCTCGTCTCCGATGACACGGCAGTGCTTCGGCCAGCGAGCGAGGTGGAGCGGAGCCTGCGTGAGCACCCGATCAGGGTCGACCGTCACCCGGTGGACACGAACGAACTCACCCGATCGAGGTACGAGGGTCTGTACTTCTTGGACTCGATCGCCACAGGGGCGGCGGTCCCGGTCGACGCCCGGCGAGCAGAAGTTGACATCCTTCGCCGTGCAGTCGACGATCTCACGGAACTCGCTGCGTTGGGGAAGAAGCCGCTGAGGGTGCACACCGGGTCGCAGTGGTGGTCGCTCGACCGAGAGAGCGCGCAACATGTGCTCGACTGCGTCGATACAGATCGGCATCTCCGGCAGTCCTTCCGCTACTCAGCCGTTCCCGATGAGAGTCTGGTGCAAACGCTGATAGCCGAGCGTCGGGGGCCGAGTCGAGTTCGACCCTACGACAGATCGCCGATGCTCTTCGACTTCAGCCGCCAACCGGCGCCCTTCACGTTCACCGAGGCGTCTGACGTCAGACGATTCACCCGCGAGACGCAGCAGCACAACAAGTTGTTCGTCCGCAAGGTCTCTCCACCACTCGCCGCCGAGTTGTCCCGACGCGCACTCGTGCGCAAACCGGAGATAGATGCCCAAACAATCGTGGACCCCTTTGAGGTACTCCCGCACTTGTTCCCCGACACGCGAAGGTTTGTCTGGATGCCCAACGGCGGGAATCTCGGCGACGCTCTCATTGCCGCTGCCACCAAACAGCGCTTCGGTGGGGCGGGGGTCGAGTGGGTGGACTTCCAATCGGCAAGTTCTTCGCTCGGCGAGGGTGACGTTCTCGTCTACGGTGGTGGCGGAGCGCTCACACCCGATTACCCCGGCGCCTTCGCCGCACTCACCACGATGCACGAGACGGGTCTGCCAGTAGTCGTATTGCCCAGCACCGTCAGGGGGCGCCACGACTTCTGGAAGTCGACGCCGCCCACCACGGTGTTCTGTCGGGACCGACGATCATTTGCCGAACTGACACTTCACGAACAGCACTCGGTCTTTCTCGCGCATGATCTCGCCATCTCGTGCAGCCTCGAGGTGCAGCCCTTTGCTGCAGTCGTGTCCTTCCGACAGGCACTGATCGACCGGGGAATGCTCATCCCGGAACCGCTGCCGGCCTTCCGTGTCGACGACGAACGACTCCTCGATCGCGAACCGGGCATCGATGTTTCCGCAGCGTGGATTCCCAGGATGGACGAACCTGCCGAGGTTGATTCAGCGGCGCTCCTGCTGCTCTCGCAACTCGCACCATTCCGTACAGTCCAGACCGATCGGCTTCACGTTGCCATCGCCTGCGGGATACTCGGTATTGACGCCTCACTCTTCCCGGACAGGAACGGCAAGCTGCGCGAGGTGTACGACTTGTCCCTGCGTTCCCGCTTCCCGACACTGACGTGGGCCGAGTGAGCATCACCTTGCGACCGTCGGCCACGGGGCCACGGGGCCACGACGCCACGACGCCACGGGGGCACGGTGTCGGGCCGACAGTTACCTCGGGCTCTGGCCGTCGTCCACGGTGATGATGGTGCCCGTCACCATCTCCGACGCAGGTGACACGAGATACAGCAGCGTGCTGTCGAGTTGTTCAGGCTGTCCCATCCGCTTGCGCGGGAACAGCGCACTCGGATCTCCCTGACGCTGGATCATGCCCTCCATCATCTCGGACATGAATGCCCCGGGGGCGATGGCGTTGACGTTGATGTGGAAAGCAGACCACTCCACGGCGAGCGCCTCGGTCATGCGGTTCACGGCGGCCTTGGTGACCGAGTAGAGCGCCGCGCCGCCACCTGAGTAGAAGAACGAACCGATCGAACTGATGTTGACGATGCGGCCGGGTTGTTTGGCCTTGAGGAGGCGTCGGGCCACCTCGCACGACAGCATCCACGGTGCGCGCACATTGGTGTCGAGCACGTTGTCCACCAGTTCGGTGGACATGCGGGTGGCGTACTGCGCATCGGGGATGCCCGCGTTGTTCACCAGGATGTCCACCAGACCGAAGCGTGCTTCGGCGGCGTCCACGGCGGCAACCATGGACTCGTCGCTGCGCACATCGAGTTCCACAGCAAGGCACCTTCCGCCGCGGGAACTGATTCGGTCTGCAACTGCTTGGCAGCGGTCGAGGCGTCGCCCGCCCGCCACTACCGCGGCCCCAGCCTCGGCCAGCACCTCGGCGAAGCGCACCCCGAGACCGGACGACGCGCCGGTGACGAGCGCCACTCGGCCGCTGAGATCTGTTCCCGTCGAACCCATCGCTCGCCCCCGTTGTGCCTACGTCGGTCGACCCGACTGCTCACACGGTAGGTCAAGGGATACGGCGACGCAGTGAAACTACAGTGGCCACCCTGTGGGGTTATTGGGCTGGAATCCTCCCGAATTCGAGATGCAGGGGCGCACGGTGGTTCCCCTGCGACGTCGGCGCGTCGATTGGGTGTTCGTCGGATTCTTCGTGTTCAACTTCGTATTCGTCTCGTACATGATCGACCTCGAGTGCGTGCTCATCCGTGACACCGCCAACTTCGACTACCCCATCTGGCCACCCGAGCCATTCGTCCGGCTCGTGCATTGGTACGGGCGCAACTATGACCCCTTGCTGATGGCACGTCCCCCGTTCTGGATGATGACGATGTACATCGATGTGTTCGTGTTCGGCCCGTTCTATGCCGTCGCCCTGTATGCATTCATCCGCGGCCGGGACTGGATCCGTCTACCCGCCATCATCTGGTCGGCGATGATGATCACGATCGTGTGCATCATCCTGAACGAGGAGATCTTCGGGCAGTACAAGACCGACCACCTTCCGCTCGTGGTGATGCTCAACCTCTCGTGGCTGATCCTGCCGGTGCTCACGCTGTGGCGTATGGGCGGAACGGCACATCCGTTCACCGTGAGTGCGCCGGGTGAGGCCGTGAGCACCACCGAGTCGCCGGCAGCACCTGCGTGAGGCGAGCGAGCGGATCATTCGCCGAGCGGTACGGGCCGTGGGCGGTGGTCGCCGGCGCATCGGAGGGGCTCGGTGCGGCATTCGCAACCGAACTCGCCCGACGAGGACTGCATGTGGTGCTGGTGGCGCGTCGTCAGGCACCGCTCGATGCACTGGCCGATCGGTTGCGTAGCGAGTGACGGGTGGAGACACGCACCCTTGCTCTGGACCTTGCAGACG
>JAFMJD010000116.1 GCA_017853685.1 Actinomycetota bacterium
GCAGTTCAGCGCCAGACCAACACGCATGGCGAGTTCTACTGCGTGCTCGTTCAGCACCGGGAGCGCACCCGGCAGACCCAAAGTGACGGGATCGATGTTCATATTGGGGTCGTCGCCGAAACGGTTCGGACTGCCACTGAACAACTTGGTGCGTGTGGCGAGTTCCACGTGGACCTCGAGACCCACCACCAGTTCCCATCCCGGAACGATCTCGTGCGCCTCGCCGCTCATGCCGCACCTCCCGAACGCGCCTGCGACTCGCGCTGCGCTGCCTCGAGGGCCGCGGCAACCCGGAACATCACCGGTTCGCCGAGTGTGGGCGCCAACACCTGCACGCCCACCGGGAGTCCGTGTTCACCCGTACCGAACGGCACGCTCATCGCCGGATGTCCCACGAGGTTGGTGGGGATCGTGTAGATGTCGCAGAGGTACATCGCGAGCGGATTGTCACCCTTCGCACCGAACGGGAACGCCACGGTGGGCGATGCCGGGGTGAGCAGCACGTCGGCATCGCGGTAGGCCGACTCGAAGTCGTTCGCAATGAGTCGACGGATCTTGAGTGCCTTGCCGTAGTAGGCGTCGTAGTAGCCGGCCGAGAGCGCGTACGTGCCGATCATGATGCGACGCTTCACCTCGTCGCCGAAACCGGCGGCACGTGTGGCGCTGTACATCGAGTTGGTGTCTGCCGCATCCACCCGCAATCCGAAACGCACACCGTCGTAGCGCGCCAAGTTGCTCGATGCCTCAGCGGGTGCCACGAGGTAATACGCGGTGAGACCGTAGGTGAACGCAGGGACCGTGACGTCAACGATGGTTGCGCCGCGGGCCGCCAATGCATCGAAGGCTGCATCGAGCCGTGCCAGCACATCGGGGTCAGCACCCGCGGGCAGGTCTGCGATGCGTCCGATACGGAGTCCCTCCACACCACGACCGAGCTCGCTGCGCAACGAGAGTGCAGGCTTGGGGATGCTGGTGGAGTCACGTTCGTCGTGCCCGCCGATCACCTCGAGCAGAAGCGCCGAATCCTCCACGGTGTGCGTGAACGGACCGATCTGGTCGAGGCTGCTGGCGAAGGCAACGAGTCCGTAGCGCGACACAGCGCCATAGGTGGGCTTCACGCCCACCACGCCACACAGTGCAGCCGGTTGGCGGATGGACCCTCCGGTGTCCGACCCGAGCGACACCGTGGCGAAGTCGGCAGCGACCGCGGCCGCCGATCCACCCGATGATCCGCCGGGCACGCGTGAGAGGTCGTGCGGGTTGCGCGTCGGACCGAACGCCGAGTTCTCGGTGGACGACCCCATGGCGAACTCGTCCAGGTTGGTCTTGCCCAACACCACGGCTCCGGCAGCCGCGAGGCGCTCCACCACCGTGGCGTCGTACGGAGGTCGCCAACCCTCGAGGATGCGAGACGAACACGTGGTGGGGATGCCGCGCGTGCAGAGGTTGTCCTTGAGCGCCACCACCACGCCGGCGAGCGGGCCGGGGTCGTCGCCCGACGCCACACGGCGGTCGATCGATGCAGCACGTTCACGCGCCGCATCGGCCGTCACCAGATTGAACGCGTGCACATCGCCCTCGCGTGCATCGATTCGGGCGAGATACTCCTCCACCACATCGCCGGCACGAACGCTTCCCGAGCGCACTGCCGCAGCGAGCTCGACGGCGGTACGCGGGCTCACAGGTCCAGCCCGATGATCGGCGGAACACGGAAACGGTGCTGCTCGGGAGCGGGAGCCGCGGCCAGCACCTCGTCACGATCGAGCGTGGGCTGCTCCACATCGGCTCGCAGCACGTTCACCAGTCGATACGGCTGGGTGAAGGGCTCCACATCGCTCAGGTCGAGGCTGTCGATGTCCGAGAAGTGCTCGAGCACACCGGCCAACTGCTCGGTGTAGCGGTCCAGATCCGCCTCGGTGAGGTCCAGACGGGCGAGGCGCGCCACCCGGGCAACGTCGGCGCGAGAGATCGGTACTGACACAGCGGATCACGATACGGGCTGCCGTGGCCCGCTCAAGCAGGCCCATCGCCGACGGGGTCGGCTTCCTCGCTCCCCGAACCGGGGTCGGCGCTGTGCACGGCCGTGTCGGACGCGGGGGTAGCCGGATCGTGGCGCTCGCCACGACGCCAGTCCCACACGAGCCAGGCAAGCGACACCGCCAGCACGATCATGGACATCCACGTGTTCACACGGAGTCCTGCGATCTCGTTGGCCGGGTCGATGCGCAAGCTCTCGGTGAACAGCCGCAGCGACGAGTAGCCCACGAGATACATCGCGAACAACCAGCCGGCCCGCGGCTTGAGGCGACGGTCGATCAACAGCAGCAGCGCGCAGATCAGCAGGTTGCCCAGCGATTCGTACAGGAAGGTGGGATGGAACGTGGTTCCGGGGGTGAAGCCCGCGGGCAGGTGACGCTCATCGATCTCGAGACCCCACGGCAGACCCGTGGCACGTCCGAACAACTCCTGATTCCAGTAGTTCCCCCAACGGCCAACTGCCTGTGCGAGCGGAATGGCAGGAGCAGCAACAGTGGCGATGCGACGCGCGCTGATGCCGTACCGCTTGGAGAGTGCAATGCCCACCACGGTGCCGGCGATGAGACCGCCGGGGATCCCCAAGCCGCCCTGCCACGCCTTCGGGATGTCACCGAGGTTGTTCTTGTAGCGACTCCAGTCGGTGATGACGTGGTACAGACGCGATCCGATCACACCGGCCACCACCGACCATGTGGTGATGGACGCCATCTGATCGCGCGTGCCCCAGCCCTTGGACACCAGGCGACGACCGGCCAACCAGCCTGCAGCCAGCACGCCGAGCGCGATCATCATGCCGTAGGCGCTGAGCTTGAGCGGGCCGATGTGCAGTGATCCCGAACCCGGGCTCGGAATGGATGCGATCAGTCCCGCTGGCGAGAACGACATCACGCAGTGACCTTGCGGGCGAACTCGACCGCTCGCTCGCAGATGAGTTGCTTGTCGTAGTCGAGTGTGGCCACGTGATAGCTGCGCTCCAGCACCACGCGTTCCACCGCGCCGCCGTAGTGCGCTGCGAGGTAATCGACCTGCGCAGGATCCACCACATGATCCTGCGGTGAGCCGAGCAGCAGCATGGGCATCGACATCGCGGGATACGACGGCTCGAGTGCGGCGAGCCCGGCGAACAACGACAGCAACGGCCGCACCGGCGTGCCGTCGTACGCGGTTTCGCGCACGTCGGGATCGGCGATGTCGGAGCCGATGCCCGGAATGACCTCGGTGCCCGCAGCGAGGAACTCCTCGAACATTGCGAGCACCTCGGCGGGCTGTGACTGGGTGGCCGGATTGACACACACCAGGCCGCGCACCTCGGGATGCCGCTCGGCCACCCAGAGCGTGAGCGATCCGCCCATGCTGAGGCCGGCCACCACGATGCGATCGGCGCGCTGCGCCAACTGCGCATAAGCGGCCTCGGCCGCCGCGGTCCAGTCGGACCAGTCGGTGCCGAGCATGTCGTCGATGTGTGTGCCGTGACCGGGCAGGCGCGGCAACTCCACGTGGAAGCCGGCGGCGGCGAACGCCTCGGCGAGGCCGCGCATGGAGCCCGGGTTGCCGGTGAAACCGTGGATGCACAGCGCCCCGGGAGCACCGTTGGCCGCAACATGCGACCACGGCGATGCTCCCTCGATGACGGGGTAGCGATGCGCGTCAGGCTGCGGGGTCATGGCCCGTGTCTAGCAAAGCCGGGCCCGGGTCAGTGGAAGTCGTTCGTGCGGTGTGCGTCGCCGGGATCGGCTGCGTCGAGGGCCCACGCCAGCCGATCGTTGTCGTCGAATCCGTAGTAGCTCACCCCGAAACGGCCCGTTGACTGACCATTCATCAGGATCTCCCAGTACACGCCGACGTCACGGTCGCCCGTGACCTTCAAGATGTTGAAGGTGACACCCGGTGCCACCTTGGCGACGTTCTCGAACAGCGCACGAACCGACGCCTTGCCCACGTGCGGACGCACGAACGAGAAGTCGTTGTAGTGACAGTCGTCGGCGACGTGCTGCATCGCCGTGTCGAAGTCCCGGCGGTTCCATGCGTCGAAAAAGGCCCTGCAGGCGCGCTCACTCATGGGGCGAACTCTAGGTTGCCCGCCCGCCCCTGCAACACGGCTGCAGTCGTGTCACAGCCGTTGCGTAGCCTGACCCCTCATGGCAACGGGCCAAGCCGGCAGGCCGGCGCAACGACATCCGTACGGGGCGAGGCGTGCGACACCGCGGCGCCCACGCGGACGTCGATACGCCGACTCCACCACCTGGACGGCGCTGCTGCCGATGGTGGCCCTCGTGCCCGGTTGGGCGCTTGCGATGTTCCTCTTCTGGCTCCCGCTGCGGGTGTTCGTCCACATCAACTTCTTCGTGTTCTGCCTCGTCTACCTCGCCGTGGGCATCTTGTTGTTCTTCCGGCCCGTGCAGCGACTGCTGCTGGTGCGTCTCGTGGGAGCCCGCCGACCCACGCGAGCCGAACGCGCCATCATCGATCCGGTCTGGGCCCGCGTGTGTCAGTCGATGCATTCATCGCCACGCCGTTACGTGCTGGCGGTACTCGATGCCGACGACCTCAATGCCTTTGCGTGCGGCGGCCACCTCGTGGTGGTCACGAGTTACGCGGTGCGGGTGCTGCCGGACCGAGAGCTGAGCGGGGTGCTTGCTCATGAGCTGTGCCATCACCTGGGTCTGCACACCGTGGCACTCACCATTCGCCACTGGCTCGGACTGCCCGTGACCATCCTCGCCCGGGTGGGGTTCTCGTTCAATCACATCGCACAGGCCGCTACTGATGCATTCGGTCGTGGCTCCACCGGCCTCACCATCATCGGAACGCTCGTGGCAGGCGTGCTGCGCCTCGCGGCATGGACGTTCCTCGTCACGATCCTGCTGTCGAACGCATTGTCGAACCTCGTGGGCCGGGGTGCGGAGTTCGAGGCCGATCTGCGTGCTGTGCGCCTCGGCTACGGCCCCGCACTGGCCGCCGCGTTGCGTCGCTTCGCCAGCACCGGCCATCACGAACTGCCCGACTCGTGGCGTGCCCGTGCCTTTGCCTCGCACCCGCCAGCACGCACCCGTATCGCCCGGATCGACGCGCAACTGCGTCAGCAACAAGAGTCCCGCCCGCGTAGGCCGCGGGATGCTGGCCAGCCCCGGCCAGATCAGCGCAGGTCAGATCCGCGCTGACGCGTACACGGCGTACAGCGGATCACCGGGCATTCCCCGCGGTGTACGCAGCTCGGCAATCGGTGCATCCCACTGGGCACCGGGCGTGCTGCTCTGGGTGAAGTACATCGACACGATCTGCAGGTGTTGCTCGTCGGTGGTCATGAGCCAGCCACGGATGGCCTTGCTGGGAAAGCACCGGTTGGAGAACGTGCACACGAACCAACCGCCGGGCACCAATACGCGACGCACCTCACGGAAGACCTCGAGGGGCCGCACCAGATAGTCCACCGACACACAGCACGTGACCGCATCGAACGATGCGTCGGCGAAGGGCAACACCGGGTTCTCGTTCAGGTCGTGCACGACGTGGCTGGCGGCCTGCTGGTTGGCGGCGAGTTCCCGTTCGTTCATGCCGAGCACCACGAGTTCCGAGGGCGGCTGATGGAAGTGCGAGATCCACGACGACATGAGGTCGAGCACGCGACCCGTGAGGCCGAGTTCGGCATACAGATCGCCCACCGCAGCAATCGCACCGTCGTCGATGTGGGTGACGAATCGGTCGAAGGCGTAGAAGCCGGAATCCGGCGAGGGATCGCCCCGGTCGAAGAAGCCCGCCGGGAACGGCCCCGTGTCACGGGCGGCACGTTCATCCGGGGTGCCCTGGTCGCCCCGATCGCCATCGCTCATGACCCCGCTCATGACCCCACGATGCCACGACCGGTCACCAACAACCATCACCGGGGCGTGCCGAAGTCTGTGCCCACCTCCTAACCTCGGCGGCGATGTACCGCTACCTGTGGAGCCCACTGGATCTCGGTCCGGTGACGGTGCGCAACCGCATCGTGTTCTCGGCGCACCTCACGAACTATGCGCGGGACGGCAAGCCCACCGAACAGCACGCTGCGTACTATGCCGCACGCGCCCAGGGCGGCGCCGGGCTCATCATCACCGAGGAACACTCCACCCACCCCACCGACTGGCCGTACGAGAAACTCATCCACGGATTCCACCGTGACGTGATCCCCGGCTATAGACGCATCACCGATGCGGTGCACCGACACGGTGTTCCGGTGTTCGCCCAGATCAACCACAACGGCGGTCAGGCCTCGTCGATGTATTCGCGGCTCCCGGTGTGGGCGCCGTCACCGGTTGCCGATCCACTGTTCCGCGAGGTTCCCAAGGCGGTCACCACCGCCGAGATCGCCGAGATCGTTGCCGGCTACGCGCGCGTGGCCGAGCACTGCGCCGAGGGCGGCTTCGACGGCATCGAACTGCAGTGCTCGCATTCGTCGATCGTGCGCGGCTTCCTGTCGCCCGCCACCAACCGCCGCTCCGACGACTACGGCGGATCCATCGCGAATCGCGCGCGCATCTTGGTGGAGATCGTTGCAGCGGTGCGACGGGTGATCGGCAACCGCATGGCGCTCGGAGTGCGTATCTGCGGTGACGAGTTCATCGACGGCGGCACCACCATCCACGAGGCCGTCGAAGTAGCACGCATCGTGGAGGCGACGGGTCAGGTGGACTACATCAACACCTCCATCGGTGTGGCCACCGCGAGCCTCTACATGATCGAGGCGTCGATGCACATTCCGCCGGGATACGCGATGTTCATCCCGTCGGCCATCCGCAAAGCGGTGGACCTGCCGGTGGTGGGTGTCGGGCGCTTCAAGGATCCGCTGCAGGCCGAACGTGCGCTCGAGGAAGGGCACTGCGATCTCGTGGGCGTGGTGCGCGGCCAGATCGCCGACCCGGACTTCGCCAACAAATCTCGTGCGCGAGAGACCGAACACATTCGTCTGTGCCTGTCGTGCAATCAGGAATGCGTGGGACGCATGGGCCTCAACCGCTGGCTCGGTTGCATCGAGAATCCCCGCACCGGCCGCGAGGCCCAGTACGCGGCTCAGCAGCACCCCGCAGGTGACCAGCAGGTGCAACTCACGGCCAAGCCGAGCACGGTCACGAACACCGCGGCTGCGAAGAACATCCCGGCGAGAAAGAACATCATGGTGGTGGGTGCCGGTCCGGCCGGCCTGCAGGCCGCCATTGCCGCAGCACGATCGGGCCATCGCGTGACGGTGTACGAAAAAGAGACTGCACCGGGTGGTCAGGTGCGCCTCGCAGCATCGGTGCCCAACCGTGCCGAGTTCGGCGACATGATCCGCAATCAGGTGGCCGAGTGCCAGCGACTCGGTGTCACGATCGAACTCGGCGTGGGCGTGTGGCCCGGACTGGTGGACGAAAAGCGCCCCGACCACATCATCGTGGCCACCGGGGCCGAGGCGCAGCGCCCATGGTGGGTGGCCGGCGAACCCGCCGACGCGAGCGATCCGTTCGCCCTGCGCGTGTGCGATGTGCGCGATGTGCTGAGCGGAGCAGCGTCGCCCGCCGGGAACGTGGTGGTGGTGGACGAACTCGGGTTCCACCACGCAACCTCGGTTGCCGAACTGCTCGCCGACCGCGGATGCACCGTGGAGGTCGTGACCCCCGGCATGGTGGTGGGACAGGACCTCGGCATCACGCTCGACATGGAGAACTGGTGGATGCGCGCCACCAAGAAGGGCATCGCGCAGACCACCGATCTGGTGCCGATGGGTTGGGACGGCACCACGCTCACGCTGTTGCACCACCCGACCGGGCAGAACCTCACCCGCACACCCGACTGGGTGGTACTGGCCGTTCCGGCGAATCCGGTCGAGTGGCTGTACAACGACCTGCGCGCTGCAGGCTGGAGCGTTGAGCGTGTGGGCGACTGTGTTGCACCCCGACGCGCACACGCCGCCGTGGTGGAGGGTGAACGAGCCGGGGCCGCTGCCTGAATCGAGTCTCGGACTCGGCGTGAGATCACCTGGCGTGAGACGGCCCGGCCTGAGATCGCCTGAGGTCGCCTGACGAGTACAACCCCGTGCGCACAAGTAGCCTCAATATGCATGTACGCAGGGATCTTGGGGAACCTGTTCGACCATCTCGAGGAGTGGTCCGGGGCGTGGTGGTACCTGGGGATCGTGTTCGGCCTTGCGTATCTGGACTCCGTCGTGCCCATCGTGCCGAGCGAGTTGTGCGTCATCATCGGCGGCGTGTCGGTGGCCACCGGCAATGCCGAATACAGCATCTGGCTCGTGATGGTGTGCGCCGCGGTCGGCGCGTTCTTGGGTGACAACACGGCCTACGGCATCGGTCGGGCCTTCGCCGGTGCTTTCGAGCGCCGGGCGATGCGCAAGGCGAAATTCCGCAAACGCCTGATGTGGGCCCGCGAACAACTCGAGACCCGTGGCGGTCCGTTGCTCATCACGGCTCGCTTCATCCCGGGCGGACGCACCGCACTCACACTCGCCAGTGGCATCACCCAGCAGCGCCATCGCTGGTTCGCCGGATGGGCGGCCATTGCTGCGGTCATCTGGGCCACCTACGGCGCAGGACTCGCATTCATCGTGGGCAAGCCGTTCCAGGACAACCACACCGCGGCATTCGTGGTGGCGTTCTGCACCGCACTGCTGGTGAACGTGGTGATCGAAACGGTCCGACACCTGCGTGCCAAGCGTTCGGCGCCCGCCACCGAAGCCGTCGTCACCGATCCGGGTGCGCTGTTCACCACACTGGACCTCGGCGCAGGGTCACCCGCCCCGGCGGGCGCGCCGGTGGCCGTCGAGGTGGCCTCCGAGGGCAACCAGACCGGAGCCTGATCCCGGGGCTTG
>JAFMJD010000011.1 GCA_017853685.1 Actinomycetota bacterium
GAGTGCTCGGTTCACTCGTTGCTCTGTTGGTGCTCGCGGCTCTGGGCGTCCGTCTCCCGGTCCCGATCGGCACCACGGTGTTGGGTGCGTCGGTGATCGCCGGATTCCTGCTGACCGACCAACGACTGCGACGTCGCGCCGCATCACGACGTGCCGACGTCGTGGCCGCACTCTCGGCCTACGTCGATCTGGTGACTGTGCTGCTGGCCGGCGGCGCCGGTCTCGAGACCGCGCTCACCGCGGCGGCCCGTGCGGGCGACGGCTACACCTTTGCCCAGATCCGCCGTGTGCTCGCCCACGCGCGCAGTCATCGGGAGTCGGTGTGGACCGGCTTCGTGAACCTCGGCCGAAGCATCGGTGTGGGTGAGTTCGTGGAACTCGGGGCATCGCTCCAACTCGCCGGGCAACAAGGGGCGCGCATCGCGAACACGTTGTCCACCCGAGCGGCCACATTGCGGGCACGCGTGCTGTCGTCGGTGGAGGCCGATGCCCAGTCGGCGAGTGAGCGGATGGGGTTGCCCACGGTGCTGATGTTCGTCGGCTTCCTCGTGCTGCTCGGTTATCCCGCAGCACAGATCATCCTCGGGTCCGCGTGATGGGACCGACTGCATTCGCCGGGCCAGCCGTGGCCCGCAACCAACCCCCGGTGTCACCACGCCGGATCGAGCAACAAGGAGCAGCATCATGACCATGCACGAACAGCTGTGGCAGTACTACAGCACCCGATTCCGCGCGCAGTGGGAGCACGACCGTGATCGCGGCGAGGTGTCGGCCACCACGGTGGCGCTCGCCGCACTGCTCGTACTCGCGGCCATCGCCGTGGGTGGCATCATCCGGGCCAAGGTCACTACAAAGGCCGAGTCGATCCAGCTGTGAGCGGGCGTCGTGATTCGGGCACGACCGTGGTGGAGTACGTGGTGGTGATCCCGGTGGTGTTCACCCTCGTGCTCGCCGGTGTGCAGGCAGCGGTCTACTTCCATGCGGCCAACCTTGCTTCGAACGCAGCATCGCGCGGTGCGATCGAGGCCAGCCACCGGAACGCCACCGTGGCCGATGGTGCGCTCGAGTCGGCTCGCGCTGCGAGCGAGTCGGGGGCCGTCGTCATGCGGGCTGTGGTGCGCGGCACCCCGGTGATGGAGGCCACGGTGCAGGTGCGCGTCGCCCGGGTGGTGCCGTTCTTCCCGTCATCGGTGACACGCACCGTGCGCGTCCCCAAGGAGCGCTACATCCCGGAGGTCGCTCGATGAACAGGCCGGATCGAAGTCGGTCGAATCGCGGAACAGCGTCGCTCGAACTCGTGCTGCTGGCGCCGGTGTTGGTGATGGGAATGCTGCTCGTGGTGTGGTGCGGGCGAGTAGCACGCGCCCGCGGCGATGCCGATCTCGCCGCTGCGCGGGGTGCGCGCGCCGGTTCGATGGCGGCAGGGTCACGAATGACGGGAGCCGCACAGCGAGCGGCCAGCGAGACCCTTGCCCTGAACGGTGCGGCATGCGACGACGCCTCGGTGGGCGCGCGTGTCACCAACATCTCGGGCGACTCGTCGTCGTGGGTGACCGTGGACGTTCGGTGCAGCGCCGGCTCACGCGGGTTGCTGCCGGTGGGGGCACGTGTCATCCGTGCCACTGCAGCGTCGCCCATCGATGTGTACCGGGTGCCGTGATGGACGCTGACCGCGGTGTGGTGAGCGCCATGGTTGCGGTGCTCACCGTGGTGTTCGTGGCATGCAGCGGACTCGTGCTCGATGGAGGTCGGCTGGTGGCCGCACGTTCGCAGGCAGCCGCTCGTGCCCACGAAGCCGCACGAGCCGGTAGCCAGGAACTGCACCGACTCCGCAGCGGGTCACTCGACCTCGACGCTGCGGGGGCCGTCGCACGTGCGCGCGCGTACCTCGAGGGTGTTGGCGCAACAGGCGAGGTGCGGGCAGACGAACGTCGGGTGACCGTGACGGTCCGCAGCGTGGTTCATCCCCTACTGCTCGGCGTGCTCGGGGTTGGGGCGCGCACGGTGGACGCCACCCGGAGTGCGTCACCGTTCGACTCATGAACGTCCCAGTCATGCAGTCGCCGTGGGATCTTCCGTGGGAGGTCGTGCACCACGTGCCCGATTGGTGGTCGCATCTGTCTGCTGGTCCGAGCGCGAGCGCGTGGGAAGCCGTGATGATGCTCGTGGCAACGATCATGACGGCAGGGGCTGCGCTACGAGTGCTGCTGGGTGCGATGGTGGGTGCGCTGATGACTCGGCGACGGGCGCCCGCATCACCACCACGAGTACTCGCCCGGGAGTACTGCTCGCATGGTGAACTGCAGGTCGAGGTGGTGGATCGCCGATCGCACGCTCCCCCGTTCCGAAGCGTGGAGCAACCTGCGCAGCCCGAGGTCACGCCTGTCCAACCGGTCGTCACCGGGCCGCTAGACATCCCGGCACACCGCTTCATGATCCGCGTACTCGGACCGGTGGACCTCGTGGATCAGCACGGCGTTCCGGTGTCGGTGGTGAGGGCAAAGTCGCTCGAGCTTCTCGCCTGGCTGGCGTTGCACCGGCCGGTGTGCTCGAGGGACGCGGCACGAGCCGCCCTCTGGGTGCGAGACGTGAGCGATGCGTCGTTCGCCAACGTGGTGTCGGGAGCACGGCGTGCTCTGGTGATGCACAGCGGTGATCCCGATACCGAGTGGCTCGGTCGGCCGCAATCCGAGCGCCTCGCGCTCGCACCGGGCATCGTCACCGACGTCGCGGTCTTCGAGACACTCGTGTCCCGGGCGCGTCGTGCTCGGTCGGTGGAGCGAGTCAATGAGTTCCGCAATGCGATGGCGCTCGTGCGCGGCGCACCGTTCGAGGCGAGCGCCTACCGGTGGGCCGACGACGAGGCCCGCACCTCGTCGCTCACACTGGCCATCGTCGACGCTGCCCGTGATTGGGCAGAGACTGCACTCGCCGCGGGAGATCCGGTCACCGTCTTGGAGGCGACGTCGGCGGGTTTGCGCGTGCTACCCGGACACGAAGAACTGGTGGCGCTGCGACTGCGGGCCCATCACTGCGCCGGAGATGTCGCTGCACTGCGCGCCGAGTGGGTTGCGTGTCAGCGCGCCGTGGCGGGCGATCCGTGGCAGAGCGGTCCGGCGCCGTGGCTCACCGACCTCGCCGAGTCGTTGTTGTGCCGAACCGCGTGAGGTTGGTCAGCCGTACTGCTCGAGGATGCTGGTCTCGGCGAGTCGGCCGAGCGCATCTTTGATGACCCGTGCGCGGCCCTCGTCCAGTCCGGGAACCTGCGCCAGATCCGACACCGTGGCCCGCAGCACCTTGGCCAGTCCACCGAACTGCTCGATCACATTCGTGGCGAGTGCCGTGGTCATGCGTGGGATACGGGCAAGCAGGCGAAAGCCCCGGGGTTGCACCGGTTGGTCCAGATCGGGGTCGGGTCCGAGCGGTACGAGGCAGGCGGCAACCGCCCGAACATCCAGCAACTGGTCGTCGTCGAGGTTCTGGAGTGCCTGCAGGACGATGTCGACGTCTGCGTCGTCATTGCTGACGCAGTAGTCCTGCACCACGAGGTCGAGGTCCAGATCCGTACCTGCAAAGAGTTCGTCGAGTTGCAACCGCAGCAGACGTGCGTCCACGCCGAGTTCCACGATCATCATGTCGATCTCGTCGGAGATGCGCCGCACCATCTCGCTGCGCTGCAGCACCACTGCAACATCGCGCAACGTGACGACGTCTTCGATCTCGAGTGCTCCGAGCGTGCTCGTGACATCGTCGAGGCGCAACTTGTATCGCTCGAGCGTCTGCAGGGCCTGATTGGCGCGCTCGAGGAGTCGGCCGATCTCCTGCAGCACATGCTTGTGACGCCCTGCGTACACGGCGATGACGCCCATCTCCTCGCTCACGGAGACCACCGGCACGTCGATGCTGCGCGCCACTCGTTCGGCAGTCCGGTGACGCGTGCCGGTCTCGCTGGTGGCGGTGGTGGGATCAGGAACGAGGTGCACATTGGCTCGGGCGATGCGCATCTCGTTGGAGCCGAGGATGATGGCGCCGTCCATCTTGGCGAGTTCGGACAGGCGCTGTGGGCTGTAGGCCGAGTCGAGGAGGAATCCACCCGAACAGATGTTGAGCACCGCGGGATGGTCGCCGAGCACGATGAGTGCTCCCATTTTGGCCCGCACGATGCGTTCGAGCCCTTCTCGCAGTGCGGTACCGGGCGCAACCTTGGCGAGTGCCGAGTGCAACAACTCGGAACGGTGTCGCGACGCGGTGGACATGCACGGATTCTAGTTGTCGGGCACGGATCGTGTCCGCGCCGTTTCAGTGTGCGGCCGCGCTGTGGACCAGGGGCTCCTCGACAGGATCGACGAGATCGATGATGTGTAGCGCAGCGAGTGCTTCGGCAATGGTGCTCACGCCGATGACCTCGAGCTGTGGCACCGACACCACGGCAGATCTCGGCACGATCGCCGTGCTGAAGCCCAACCGAGCGGCCTCGGTGAGACGGCGCGGTGTGTGACCGGCCTGGCGCAGTTCGCCCGCCAGTCCGATCTCGCCGCACACCACCACACCGGGCGGGATGGATCGACCGGTGAGCGCTGACGCTACGGCGACACACACGGCGAGGTCGCCGCCCGGTTCGCCCATACGAATACCCCCGACGACCGACGCGTACACATCGCACGGCGCCACGAGCAGGCCCGCGCGTTGTTCGAGCACCGCCAGCAAGAGGGCGAGTCGACCTTGGTCGAATCCCTGAGCGGAACGTCTCGGTGAACCGAGCGACGACAGGGTCACCAGTGCCTGCACCTCTACGAGGAGCGGACGGTGACCGTCGAGCAGCGGGGTCACCACGGAACCGGGTACTCCGTTGCGGCGGTCGGCGAGGAACATCTGGCTCGCATCGGGAACCGCACGCAGTCCGTCGCCCACCATCTCGAACAGCCCCAGTTCGTGTGTAGTGCCGAACCGGTGCTTCACGGCACGCAGCATGCGCAGGGCGTGGTGCCGGTCACCGTCGAAGGAGAGCACGGTGTCCACCAGATGCTCGAGCACGCGCGGGCCGGCGAGCGTGCCCTCCTTGGTGACGTGGCCCACGAGGATGGTGGTGATGTTGGACTGCTTGGCGTCGGCAACGAGTTGTTGGGCGCACCCGCGTACCTGGGTGACTGAGCCGGGGCCCGAGGCGAGATCTGGATCGGCGACGGCCTGGATGGAATCGATCACCACGAGATCGGGTTGGTGTGCGGCGATGGCGGCACGGATGCGCGGCAGCGAGGTCTCGGCGAGCAACGAGATGTGCGGGTGCAACGCGCCGAGTCGCTCGGCTCGGAGTCGAACCTGCTGCGCGCTCTCCTCGGCGGTGACGTACAGCGCGCGGCCTCCGCATGCCGCGAGCACCTGCAACAGCAGGGTGCTCTTGCCGACGCCGGGCTCGCCGCCGAGCAACGCCACCGAACCCGGCACGAACCCACCCGAGAGCACTCGGTCTACCTCGGGGAGGCCCGTGCTGTGCGGACGGCCCTCGAGGGCGTTCACCTCGGTGATGGGCAGGGTGGGTGGAGCGGGGACTTGGGTGTTCACCGGGGCGATCTCACCCTCGACATCTTCGATGAGGGAGTTCCACGCTCCGCACGAAGCACACCGCCCGGACCACTTGGGGTGCTCGGCGCCGCAGTCACCGCAACGATGGACGATTCGAAGTCTGCTCATACCCGGAGCATGACCGGGGGGTGTCGCAGGGTTGGCCGCCGGGGCGGCCCACGGGGTGTGGTGCGATCAGAAGAACGGGCGGTCGCGGCGAGCGGTCACCGGACGTGACCACCACCGGCCGCTGAATCGCCACGCAGCAGCCCGGCGTTGCTGCTCGGCCGTCACGACCATGACGGGTCGGGGCCACAGGGCCTCCATGGCGGCCATGACCGCAACGGCCTCTTCGTCGTTGGGTGTCGGGGTGATCTCAGCGTTCATCGTGACGTCGATTCAGAGCGAGTGTGTGGCGTGATCTCTGCGGAGCGGAGCGCATCGGCCAACCATCAGAGCGGCATGTTTCCGTGCTTGCGGCGCGGAAGCTCTTCGCGCTTGGTGGCGAGCAGTGCGAGTCCGGCAACGATCTTCTGGCGGGTTTCGGCCGGGTCGATCACATCGTCGATGTAGCCGCGCTCGGCCGCCGCATACGGGTTCGCATACTTGGCCGTGTACTCCTCGACGAGTTCGTTGCGCCGGGCCACCGGATCGGCAGCCTGCTGCAGTTCGCGTCGGTAGACGATCTCCACCGCGCCCTGGGGCCCCATCACCGCAAGCTCTGCGGTGGGCCACGCATATGCGAGGTCGGAGCCGATCGACTTGGAGTCCATCACCACGTACGCACCGCCGTACGCCTTGCGGGTGATGATCTGGATGCGCGGCACGGTGGCCTCGCAGTACGCGTAGAGCAACTTGGCTCCGTGACGGATGATGCCGCCGTATTCCTGATCGACGCCGGGAAGGAAGCCGGGCACGTCCACGAAGGTGATGAGCGGGATGTTGAACGCATCACACGTGCGCACGAATCTTGCGCCCTTCTCGGCCGAGTCGATGTCCAGCACGCCGGCGAACATCATCGGCTGATTGCCCACCACGCCCACGGCCTTGCCGTTGATGCGAGCGAACCCGCACACGATGTTCTTGGCCCAGTGGGGGAAGTACTCGAAGAACTCGCCGTCGTCGACCACCTCGGCGATGACCTTCTTCATGTCGTACGGCTGGTTCGGTGATGCGGGGAGGATGTCACGCAGTGCCTCGCAGAGACGCTCGGGATCATCGGTGGGCTCCACACTCGGTGGTTCCTCGAGGTTGTTCGACGGCAGGAACGACATGAGGTAGCGCACGTCGTCGAGACATGCCTTCTCGTCGTCGGCAACAAAGGTCGCGACACCCGACTTGGAGGCATGGCTCATTGCGCCACCGAGCTGTTCGAGGGTGACCTCTTCGCCCGTCACGGTCTTCACCACATCGGGGCCGGTGATGAACATGTGCGACGACTCACGCACCATGAAGATGAAGTCGGTCATGGCGGGCGAGTACACAGCACCACCGGCGCACGGACCGAGAATCACCGAGATCTGGGGAACCACACCGCTCGAGAGCACGTTGCGGTAGAAGATGCCGCCGTACGAAGCGAGCGAGACCACACCTTCTTGAATACGGGCGCCGGCACCGTCGTTGAGGCCCACCACCGGTGCACCCACCTTGAGGGCGAGATCCATGAGCTTGTGGATCTTCTCGGCGAACACCTCACCGAGTGCGCCGCCGAACACGGTGAAGTCCTGGGCGTAGACGAACACCTTGCGGCCGTCCACGGTGCCCCATCCGGTGATGACGCCGTCGGTGTACGGACGCTCGTCCAGTCCGGCGGTGTGGGCACGGTGGCGGGCCAGCAGGTCGAGTTCCTGGAACGAACCCGGGTCGCAGAAGTACTCGATGCGCTCGCGGGCGAGCATCTTGCCCTTCTCGTGCTGGCGCTCGACCGCTCGCGGTGAACCGGCGTGGTAGGCCTCGTCCCGTCGCTGGCGGAGATCTTCCAGCTTTTCGTGCATCGGATTCGGGTTCGTCACGTCGATGGAGGCTAGTCGCTGACCCCCGCACTACCCCCGCCCCGGATGTCGTCGGCGCGTCCTGACGACGCCATCGAGTGGGGTGGCGCCGCTAATTCGCCGCCTTCGGGGAGGCGGCGGAGGTGTCGGTGATGTCGCTGGTGTCGGGCACCGTGGCCCTCGTGGTCTCGGGAACGAGCGTGCTACTCGTGGGTGTGGGGTCCGAACCGTCCTGATTGCGAACCACGAACTGGCCGCCGATGGTGGGGAGTTCACCGCTGGCACCCGAGGCGCTGATGGTGATGGTCCACGTGCCGCTCGCCGGGAAGATGAATCCCTGCTCGGGTCCGAACCCGTAGCGGGGTTGGCCCTCGATGGGGATCTCGATGCTCGCCACGTTCGCGTCGTTGGAGGTGAGTGTGATGAGACCGCTGTCGATCTCGTTGGGTGTGATGAGACGGAAGTGCAACTCCACCTGTGCGCCCACTCGCTTGGGACCGAAGGTGACCTCTGCCTTGAACGTTCCGTCCTCGGAGACGTACGTGTCCTTGTTCGTCACCGCGGGGTCTGCAGACGCCGACCCCGGAGCGTTCGACGCGATGAGCGACGCAGTGAGGAACAGCGCGAAACCGCCGGCGATGACTTCAGTGCGTACCGAGCGTCGCAGTTTTGCCGATGCACGCGGTCCGAGGATGCGTGAACGCATGAGTCGCTGCTGGGCGAACTGTCGGTTGGCCGTACCCACGAACGCCATGGCGGCAACGGCGAGCACCTTGAGGATGAACAGTCGGCCGTACCCGGTGTTGAGCAGGTTGCGCGCGCCGCCGAGTCGCATCGCGATCTCCACCAGACCGGTGAGAACGCTGAGCAGCAGCGCAGGAAGCGCGATACCACGGAACTTGCGTACTGCTGTGGAGAGATCTGCCTCCCCCGGGCCCGCGAGCACCACGCGCGTGAGCAGCATCGCGCCGCCGAACCACGCCGAGATGGCAACCATGTGCACCACACCGAACGGAACTGCGGCGAGTCCTTCGGGATGTCGGCTCCATCCATAGGTGATGAGTGCGAGTCCGGGGCCACCGAGTGCCATCCATCTCGTACTCGCATCGATGACACGCTCGGGTCGCCGCACCACCCAGAGCGACACGGCTACCGCAAGAAAACGAATGACGAGTGCCTTGCCGTAACCGGTGTCCAGAATGGCGTTCCACTCGGTGGGCACGATGCCGCGTGCCACCGAGATTCCCTCGGCGTCAGCGGTTGCCGTGGCCACGAGGAGCAGGTTGCCGATGGCACCGAGTGTCCACATGACGATGAGGTGGCGCACCGTGAGTACGTACTCGACACCTTCGGGCCACGCCACGAGGATGAGCAGCAGTGCTCCCACCAGACCGGCAAGGCCGATGTACGCGAGCAAGCGACCGACCAGACCGAGGAATCCGCCGCTGTGGTTGCTCTTTGCGAGACCGAGACCATCGGTATCGATCTCGACCGGTGTGGTGTCGCCCGTGACGTCAGTACCGCTCGATGCGCCACCGGGCGCTTCCAGCGTGAAACTGAACTTGCCGGAGATGGGCTTGGTGTTCTTCGGTGCAATGAGCCAGGTGACGGTGTAGGCGCCGGCGGGAAGTCCAGCCTGCTCGAGCACGCGCACTCGCAACGCAGTGCGATTGTTGAACGCGATCGGCTGACCGGTGTTGAGCAGTTCGCGCTTGGCGTTCTGCAACTGGATGACCGCATCGATGTCGGGCAGCGTGTCGGCGAAGGTGAGCACGATGTCGGGCGGCGCTGCGGTGAGCACCTCGCCGTCGGTGGGGTTGGTGGCCAGCAGCGAGATCGGGACCGTGGTGCCGGATTGGGCGCCCGCCGGACTCGTCGGGGCCAAAGCGCCGATGAGCAGGGTCAGGAGTCCGGCCAGCAGCACCGTGAGCGCGCGACGACGATTCATGGGAGTACCCGAACGCTAATGGGTGGGGCCGGGCCAACCCCGACAGCCCGGCGCAGGAACGAGCAGGTCAGCGCGAGTGCGACCAGCGCCGGAGGGTGGGGGTGCGGGCGAGAGATGAACACTCTGAGTAGGCATCTGGACGCTCTGTGTCGAGAATTTCCTTGCCGCCCTCCCGGTACTTCCGTACTCTCAAGGCCTCACTTCGAGCACTTCGAACCGAGTACGAACGTCCGGCGCGGCCGGATGCACGGGAGTCGAGCCCCCATGGCTGCAGAACGAGCGAAAGAACGTCCGTCGAGGTCGCACCGGCGCCCGGGCCGTCGCGGGCCGGTGATGTCCGGTGCGGTCCTGATGTCCGGTGCGGTACTGGGGGCCACTGTGCTGGTGGTGGCCCCGGGAGTCGTGGGTGCCGCCGGCGGCGAGGACATCACGGGCGTGGTGTTCCAGGACTTCGACAGCGATGGCGTGTACGACACCGTGGTGGCCGAGGGTGTCGCCGCCGACATCGGACTGGGCGATATCACGGTGCGTGCCTTCGACAAGGCCGGCGACGAGGTGGGCAGCGCGCTCACTGCCGCTGATGGCACCTACACACTCACGGTGTCGCCGTTCGCGGTGACCAACGACGTTCGCGTGGAGTTCTCCGTTCCCACGTCCGGCCCGCTCGCCGCGCTCCGCCCGAGCTTCATCGGTCCCGACAACGCGGGAACGATCCAATTCGTCACGGCGCCGGCAACCAATGTGTCGCTCGGTCTGCAGGTGCCCGCCGAGTACTGCCAGAACAGCCCCAACCTCGCGTACTCGCGTCTGTGCAGCGGTACAGGGACCGATCTCCCCACCACGTTCGTCACCCGCTACGACGCAGGTCCGTTCAGCAGTTACTTCCCGTTCGTGGATACCCACACGAGTTGGGCAACCAATGCGGCCGGCACACGTGCACAGACCGGATCACTGCTCGGCATGGCGTGGGACCCGCGCAGCCGACGCGTGATCCAGTCGGCATATGTCCGCCGCCACGCCGCGCTCTACGAGAGCGGCGGGATTCCGCGTCCTGCGGCGTTGTTCTCCACCACGCCGAACGGCACGGAGGCCGCCGAGGGAACGGGTGGGTCCACAACATTCCTCGTGGACCTCGAGACCTTGCTCCCGGGCGATCAGTTCTCGAATTCGAACAGTGCAGGGCCCGGATACATCCCGACGAACACGGCGCGTGGACTTGCCTACATCGCCGACGGTGATGCCGATGGCGGCATCGACGGCGACGGTATGGACTCGGATCAGGTCGAGGGTTACGACGGCGTGTACGAAGAGGTAGGCGCAGCCGGAATCGGCGACATCGACACCGACGGTGCAGGTCGCCTCTGGGTCGTGAGCCTCTACGACAAGAACCTGTATCAAGTCAGCATCCCGGCGAATGGTGCGGCACCCACCACGATGGTGTCTCGTGGCTTCATTCCCGACGGTGTCGCGTGCACGAACGGTACGACGCGTCCGTTCTCGGTGAAGTACTGGCGCGGTGCGCTCTACATGGGCGTGGTGTGCGACGGAAACGGCGATTTCGACACATCGGACCTCTTGGCCATCAAAGATGCGAACCTCACGTTCAGTGTGGTGCGCCTCGATCTCGCCTCGAGCACGTGGTCGACCTTCCTCGGCCCGCATGCACTCAACTCCTCGGGCTATGTCACCAAGGGTCCGGCGTCGCTCGCGACGGCCTATCTCCCCACCTCGCTCGTGTGGAACCCCTGGACCGATTGGTTCCCCCCAGTGGTGCTCGAGCAGGCCTACTTCGAAGCACGCCCGGTGCCGATGCTCAGCGAGATCGAGTTCGACCGTGACGGTTCGATGATCCTCGGGTTCCGAGATCGCAGCGGTGACCAGAACGGCGCCTACAACAACGAGAACCCGGGCGGATATGCGACAACCGACAATGTTGTTGCCTCGGGTGACCTGTACCGCGTGTGTCGGATCGGCACCGGGTACGCATCGAGCGACTACGCCTTCGAGGGAAGCGATCCGGCCTGCCCGCAGACCACCAACTCATACGTGGTCGACGGCATCACCTACACGAACACCGAGTACTACTCGGCCGAGAACTTCGTGGGCGAGAACACCGAGACCTCGGTGGGCATGATCGAGCAGGTACCCGGATTCCCGTCGGTGGTGGTCAACACCGTCAACCCGGTGCAATTCGCCGATTCCGACTTCACCAACGGTGCCGGCAGTCAGACGTTCTTGAACTCGAACGGTCTCAACTCGGCAACGGTGGCGTTCTCGGGTGTGGCCTTCGGCGCGTGGAGTGCCTTCCCCCAGCCGAACACCGGTGGCGACTTCTGGGAATCCAACGGCATGTCCGATGTGGAGGCATTGTGCGATGCGGCGCCGCTCCAGATCGGGAACCGAGTGTGGATCGAC
This sequence comes from Actinomycetota bacterium, assembly GCA_017853685.1. Classification (GTDB taxonomy): domain Bacteria; phylum Actinomycetota; class Acidimicrobiia; order Acidimicrobiales; family Ilumatobacteraceae; genus WLJO01. Next base: position 11,917 of record JAFMJD010000011.1, read on the forward strand.
ATCGACAAAGACGGCATCCAGGACCCCACCGAGGTGACGATCTCGGGCGTCACCGTGCGGCTGTACGACAGCAGTGGCGACCTGGTGGGAACCGCCGTCACCAACGCCAACGGTGAGTACCTGTTCTCGTCGAACGTGGTGGAGGCAAACGTCGGTGACGGTGACTTCGTGGGCGGCGGACTCGTCCCCAACGAAGCGTTCACGATTCGCTTCGACAATCCCGACGACTATCTCGTCGGGTCCGGCGCGCTCTATCCGTACCTGCCGACGCAGTTGCGAGCGGTCACCTCAGTGCCGAGCGACCTCGACCAGGAGATCGACAGCGATGTCGAGCTTGCAGGCACCGGCACCTACGGCGTGGATGATTTCCCCTACATCGACGTGGCACCGCTCACACCGGGCGACAATGCTCTCGCACTCGACGCAGGCTTCACCTGGCCGGTGACGAGTGTGGGCGACTATGTCTGGATCGACCTCGACCAGGACGGTGTGCAGGACGCTTCGGAGCCCCCGGCAGCAAACATCGGCGTCACGCTCTACGCCTGGGACTCGATCGGCAGCGCAACGCAGACTGCTCTCGATCTCAACGGTGATCCGGTTGCACCGACCACCACAGACGCGTCTGGCTACTACTTCTTCGACAATCTGCCTTCGGGCGAGTACGTGGTGCAGTTCAGCGCCCCGTCTGGATACACCTTCCCGCTCGCCGTCGCACCGTGGGCGACGACAGCCACCGACTCCGATGCCGATGTGCTCGGGTACACAGCACCGTTCACGTTGTCGAGTGAGGCAACCGGTGACACCATCGCCGAGACCGATCCCAGCACGCTTGCGCTGTTCACCAATCCCACCATCGACGCAGGTTTGATTCCCCCGCTGGCGGGTGTGGCCGCCAATGCGTGGCAGGACTACGACGCTGACGGGTCTCAGGACAGCGGTGAACCCCATCTCCCGGGTGTTGTGGTGGAGCTCTTGAACGCCGACGGTACGCCGGCGAGCGATCGGTACGGCTTCCCGGTGTCTCCCACCTCGACCGACAGCGCCGGGTTCTACGCCTTCACCGATCTCTATCCGGGCCTCTATCGAGTTCGCTTCACGCTCCCGGCCGGCTACGAGTTCACGCTCCCCTTCGCTGGTGATTACCTGCTCGACTCCAACGCCGAGACGCTCACCGGACTCTCGGATGTCTTCGAGGTGGACGATGCGGACAACGGCTACGACACCGTGACGGATCCGTACGGCCTCTTGGGAGCCGACCTCGTGAACAACACCATCGATGTGGGCGCAATCCCGCCGCTCGTGGGTGTGGGCGACCTCGCGTGGCAGGACGTGGATGGTGATGGGTCCCAGGATGCTGGTGAGCCGCCGCTCGCCGGTGTGACCGTGACGCTCTACGAAGACGATGGTGTGACACCTGCGGTCGATGCGAGCGGAACCGTTGTTGCGCCGGTGGTGACGGGTGTTGATGGTCGCTACTTCTTCGATGGTCTCTACCCGCGTGACTACTCGGCAACGTTCTCGCTGCCCACCGGCTACACGCGATCCCCCGTGTTCGCCGCATCTGCTGCGTCGGACTCCAACGCCGATCCGTCCACGGGCTCCACCGGGGTGTTCACCGTGTGGGCGACGCCCTTCGGCTCGACGGTGTACGACACCGATGCGGGAACCGATGCACAACTGGTGAATCCCACCATCGATGCCGGGTATGAACCTCCGGCGGTTTCGGTCGGTGATCACGCGTGGCAGGACCTCGATGGTGATGGTGTGCAAGGTGCTGGTGAGCCAGCGCTTGCCGGCGTCATTGTCGAACTGCTGACCGCTGAGGGTGTTCCGGCTACTCGTGGCGACGGCACAACCGTGGGGGCAGATGTCACCGATGCGTCGGGCGACTACGGATTCACGAATCTGTTGCCGGGTTCGTATCGGGTGCGGTTCACACTGCCCGCGGGCTATGCCTTCACGTTGTTGCATGCGGGTGGATCGCCGTCGGCGGATTCTGATGCGCATCCCGTGACGGGCCTGTCGGCACCGTTCGAGGTGACACCGGCATCGACGACCGATATCGATGTGGGCGCCATCCCGCCGACCGTCGGTGTGGGCGACCGCGCATGGCGTGACCTCGACAAAGACGGTGTGCAGGATGTCGGTGAGCCGCCGCTCGCCGGTGTGACGGTGACGTTGTACGACAGCACCGGCGTCTCACCGGCCACTGACCGGTCGGGTGCCACTGTTTTGCCGACGGTGACCGATTCGACTGGCCGCTACTTCTTCGACGATCTGATTCCGGGCTCGTACGTGGCGCACTTCTCGCAGCCGACCGACTACTCGTACACCACCGATGCGTCGCCGTTGCTCACGGTCAACTCCGATGCGGACCCGGCAACGGGATTCACCGCCGTGTTCGACGTTGCGGCAGTGGTAGCGGGCACCACCGTGACCGAGAGCAACGCGCTCACTGATGCAACGTTGTGGAACGACTCGATCGATGCGGGATACATCGATCCGGTCGTGGGAATCGGTGATCACGCATGGCAGGACCTGAACCAGGACGGCCTGCAGACCCTGTTCGAGCCGCCGCTCGCCGGGGTGACCGTGGAGTTGCTCCGCGGCGATGGAACAGTGGCCATCGACGTGTTCGGAAACTTCGTCGATCCGGTGCTCACCGATGCCACCGGCTTCTACTTCTTCGACAATCTTGCGCCGGGCCAGTACCGGGTGCAGTTCACACTGCCCACCGGCTACACGTTCACTACGACCTCATCGAGCGATGATTTCTTGCTCGACTCCGACGCCAACCCGGCGACAGGTCGGACCGCAGCGTTCAGCGTGTCTGATTCGGTCAACCCGGTGAACGGAACCGTTGCCGACAACACACTGGGCAACGCATTGTTCGTCAACCCGAGTGTGGACGTCGGCGCAGTACCCCCGGTTGTCGGCCTGGGTGATCTGGTCTGGGTCGACTCCGATCGAGACGGCATTCAGGACCCAACAGAACCCGGACTCGCCGGAGTCACGGTCGAACTGCTCGACGCCTTCGATCAACCGGCCGTCGACACCGACTTCCTCACGGTGGGCCAGCAGATCACCGGGGAGGACGGTTACTACTTCTTCGACAACTTGGTGCCGGGTACGTATCGGGTGCGCTTCACGCCTCCTGCCGGCTATGTGCACACTCTTGTGAACCAGGGGTCGCTCGAGGGCCGGGATTCCGATGCCGACACCACCACGCATCTGACAGCGACATTCACCGTTGCTGCCTATTCGACGGGTCACACCGTGACCGATGTGGACGGCGACACCCGGGCGCAGTTGGCAAACCTCTCGGTAGATGCTGGCTTCGTCCCGATCGTGGCACTCGGTGATTACGTGTGGTTCGACACCGACGACAACGGTGCGCAGGACGAAGTGGGTACGGGCGTGGTGGGAGTCACCGTTCAGCTGCACAACGCGGCCGACGACTCCATTGCCACGGATTACAACGGCGTCAATGTCGCACCCGTCACCACTGATGCCAGCGGCTACTACTACATCGGGAATCTCCTGCCCGGTTCGTACTACGCGGTGTTCACGCTGCCGAACTCGACGAATTACGGGTTCGCCCGCCAGTACACCGCTTGGGACGAGTTCAGCGATTCCGATCCCCATCGGGTGACCGGCCGTACGGACACCTTCACGATCGATGCGGTGGTGGCTGGCGCTACCGAGTCCGAGGACGATCCCTCGACAGATGCAGTGCTCATCAACCGCTCGGTCGACGCGGGTGTCGTTCCCCTCGTCGCCATCGGCGACATCGTGTGGAGCGATCTCGATCACGATGGTGTGATCGACGGAACCGAGCCGGCACTCGCCGGTGTGGGCGTGGAACTGCTCGACGCCGCTGGCGATCCGGTGACCGATGCCGACGGTGCGGTGGTACTGGCCAGTTCCACCAATGGTTCGGGTGTCTATCTGTTCGACAACCTGTTCCCGGGTGAGTACACGGTGCGGTTCACCGCACCGAGCGGCTTCGTGTTCAGCCCGCAGGACCAGGGGTCCGATGACACCGTCGACTCCGACCCCGATCCGGCGACCGGAACCACCGACCCGTTCACCGTCAACCCCTCAGCAACGGGCAACACGACGGCTGATTCGTCCGACGTTGCGCCGAACGCTCTCTTCATCGACTCCACGATCGACGCCGGAGTGGTGCCGGTGGTGGCCGTCGGTGATCGCGTGTGGCTGGATGCGAACAACGATGGTGTGCAGAGCATCGGGGAATCCGGTGTGTCCGGAGTCGTGGTGAAGTTGTACCCGTCGGGATCGCTCGTGCAGGCCACCACCGTGTTGGGAACACCGGCACAGGCCACCACCAACGGCTCGGGTGCATATCTCATCGACAACCTTGCACCCGGCACCTATTACGCCGTGTTCACGCTGCCCGATCCGATCGGGTACACCTTCACCGCACAGGGACAGGGAGCAGATACCGGAGCAGACTCCAATGCGAACCGGTACAGCGGCGTCACTTCCGATTTCGTGGTGTCGGCCGAGGCATCGGGCGACACCGTGGCTGATGTGGATGGGGCCACGAGTGCGATCTTCGTGAACCCGACGATCGATGCTGGCGTGCTGCCGGTGGTGGGTGTGTCGAACTTCGTGTGGTTCGACGTGGACGCCGATGGCGAGCGTGACGGTGGAGAGTCCGGCGCACAGAACGTGCAGGTTCAGTTGCTGAATCCTGATGGCACCGTTGCCACCAACGCCGACGGGGCGCCTGTGTCCGCAGTGAACACTGCTGCCAATGGTTCGTTCTTCATCGACAACGTCGTGCCCGGCAGTTATCGCCTCCGTTTCACGCCGACTGCTGGCTACGGCTTTACCAAGAAGAACGCAGTGGGCGCTGATGCCGATGAGGACTCTGACGCGAACCCCGATGGTGTCACCGACACCTTCGCCGTTGCTCCCTCGGCCATGGCATCCACGGTTGCCGATGCGAATGCACTCACTGCGGCGCTGTTCGTGAACCCCACCGTGGGCGCCGGACTCGTGCAGTTGGTGGCCGTTGGTGACTTCGTGTGGATCGATGCGAACGAGAACGGCCTGCAGGACCCGGGTGAGGAACCGCTGTTCGGCATGCGCGTGCAGTTGCTGGATGCAGCCGGTAATCAGGCCCGCAACGCGCACGGCGATCTGGTGGCTCCGGTGTTCACCAATGCCTCGGGCCGGTACGTGATCGACGGTCTCCTGCCGGGCACGTATCGCATTCGCTTCACTCCGCCCGCGTACCACTCGTTCACGGTGCCCAATGAGGGCATCTCGTCGCTCGACTCCGATGCCGATCCCGGTACCGGCGTGACCGCGACCTTCGAGATCCATGGTGAGGTCGCCGGCAACACGGTGGCCGACACCGATCCCGCTACCGCAGCCGGATTCATCAACCGAACCATTGATGCGGGCGTGCTCCCCGCCGAACTGCCCAAGACGGGTCTGTCGGCGGCGGCAGTGCTGCTCTGGGCGGCACTGGCGTGTGGCTTCGGCGTGGTGCTGCTGACGATCGCCCGACGCCGCCGTTCGGCGACGGCTCACTGACCTCCTGGGGGTCGGTCCCCTCCGACCGGCCCCCAGGTGAATACCGCGGCCCAGCACGCTCGGCCGAAGGCGTTCGCCCGGCCGACCCACACTCCATCTGCCGTCACACCCCATCTGTAGGCTCGTCGTCGATGGCCCAGCAATCCCTCTACCGCCGCTATCGGCCCCGTCGATTCGGTGAGATGGTGGGCCAAGAACACGTGGTGCGTGCGTTGCGCAACGCCGTGGCGAGTCACCGTGAGGGTCAGGCGTATCTGTTCTCGGGGCCACGCGGCACCGGCAAGACCACCTCGGCGCGCATCCTCGCCAAGGTGCTCAACTGCGAGAACCCGGTGGACGGCGAGCCGTGCTGCGAATGCGAGTCCTGCAAGTCGGTGGAGGCGGGCACGAGTTTCGACGTGATCGAACTCGACGCCGCCAGTAACAACAAGGTCGACGACATCCGTGAGCTGATCGACCGCGTGAACATCACCACGCCGGGGCGCCACAAGGTGTACATCCTCGACGAGGTGCACATGCTCACCCCGGGTGCCGAGGCGGCTCTGCTCAAGACACTGGAGGAGCCTCCGCCGCATGTGGTGTTCGTGCTCGCCACCACCGATCCGCAGAAGGTGCGAGACACCATCCGCAGTCGCACGCAGCATCTGTCGTTCCATCTGCTCAACGCCGAGGAACTCGAGGCGCACGTTCGCTGGGTGGCCCAGGACGCCGGCATCGAGCTCGACGAGGACGCTGTGCAGGCCGTGGTGCGTCAGGGTGGTGGCTCGGCCCGTGACACGCTGTCGGCGCTCGAGGTGGTGGCGGCCGGTGGTGGTGTTGCCCCCGAGATGGTTCCGCTCGACGAGTTCGTCGAGGCCGTGATCGAGAAGGATCCCGGCCGCGCCCTCGCCGCTGTTGCGGCATCGGTGCACCTCGGACGTGACGCGCGTTCCATCGCCGAGTCGGTACTTGCACAGTTGCGTGAGTGCTTCTTGTCGTTGATGGCCCCCGAACTCGTGCAACTCCCGGATCAGCGTGCCGAAGTGGCCAGTGAGCAGGCTCGTCGTCTCGGGGCTGCGGGTTGTGTGCGTGCGATGGAAGTGCTCGGCGAGATGCTCGTGGACATGCGCCATGCGCCCGATCCGCGGGTGCTGTTGGAAGTTGCACTCGTTCGTCTGACAAGCCCCACCGTGGGAACCGACCTGCAGTCACTCAGCACGCGGCTCGAACGTCTCGAAAAGGCAGTGGCGCAAGGCGGAAATGCAACCGGTCCGGTGGCACGCCCAGCACCGACCGATCCCGCTACCGGCCGAGCACTGCTCGGTGGCCGTGCGCGCACGGGTGCGCCTACCGATCCGACTCCCACTGCCGGTATACCGCGGCCCGCGCCGACACCCGCCAAGCCCGCTCCTGTCTCCAAGGCGCCTGCGGTCCAGCCTCCGCCTGCGCAACCGCCATCGGAGGCCAGCGTGATCGCCGATGCATCGCCGGCCACTGCGCCCGCAGCGTCCACTGCAGATCTCGGTGCGCTGTTCGAGAACGTCGTGAAGCCCGGTCTGCGGGGAATGGCCAAGGCGATCTTCATCACGCTGCGCGCCAACGGCACGCGAGATGGCGCGCTGGTGGTGATGGTGCCCAACGATGGTCACGCCAAGAAGGCGGCGGAGTACCAGAAGGACATCGAGAAGGCGCTCAGCACCGCCGCTGGCATGCCCACGCGCATTGTGATCGAGATCGATGGTGCGGCTGCACCGGCCCGCCCTGCGCCACCGCCCCGACCCGACGACGTGGGCGACGACGGTGTGGACGAGAGCGAGTTCGTGGTGGACCCCGAGCGACGTACCGGTGCGGGGGTAGACATGCTCACCAAGCACTTCCCGGGTTCGCAGATCGTCTCCGAGGACGAGTGACATGCCGGCGAGTTACGCGCCGGCGGTGCAGGCGCTCATCGACGAACTCGGCCGGCTACCGGGCATCGGTCCCAAGTCGGCACAGCGCATTGCGTTTCATCTGCTCAAACTCCCGGCGCAAGATGCCGAGCGACTCGCACATGCCATTCGCGACGCAAAGGCCAAGGTTCGCTTCTGTGAGCGTTGTTTCAACGTGTCCGAACTGGCGTTGTGCGCCATCTGTTCGGACGAACGCCGTGACCCGAGCGTGATCTGCGTGGTGGAAGAGGCACGAGACATCGTTGCACTCGAAAAGACCGGTGAGTTCCGTGGCCGGTATCACGTGCTGCTCGGTGCCATCTCTCCCATCGAGGGCATCGGTCCCGAACAACTCAAGGTGCGCGAACTGTTGATGCGGCTCGGCGATGAGACCGTGAACGAAGTGATCCTGTGCACCAACCCGAATGTGGAGGGTGAGGCGACAGCGATGTACCTCGCCCGACTGCTCAAGCCACTCGGTGTCTCCGTCACGCGACTGGCGAGCGGTCTGCCCGTAGGTGGTGATCTCGAGTACGCCGATGAGTTGACCCTGGGCCGTGCACTCGAGGGCCGCCGCTCGATGGAGTAGAGAGATGGCTCTGGGGTACCACCCTTCGAGTCGACAGCGGGCGGAAAGCCGACTCGAGGAGCGGTACCCCAGATGGGTTGCTTCGGCGAACCCGGGGGGCGGGATCCGAGGCAGAACTACATTACGAACAGGTTACAACTATGACGGTAATGCGTCAAGAGGCACGGGATGCCGCCGCCCGGGCGCGGTCGCCACAGGGCACATCGTGCCTGTTCAGGGGTACACAACGGGGCCAGAACGCCCGGTGAACCAGACGCCCGATGAACCAGCCGCCCGGTGCAACAGCGCCGGGCGAAACAGTGTGCGCGAGTCAGAGCGAGCGAACGATGAGGGCGTCGCCCTGACCGCCGCCACCGCACAGTGCGGCGGCACCGGTGCCACCGCCACGACGGCGCAACTCGTGCAGCAGGGTGAGCGCCAGACGGTTCCCGCTCATGCCGATCGGGTGACCGAGTGCGATGGCACCACCGTTCACGTTGACGACCTCGTCGGTGATGCCGAGTTCGGCCATGGAGGCAATGCCCACTGCGGCAAAGGCCTCGTTGATCTCGAACAGGTCGAGATCGCTCACCTTCTTGCCGATCTTGCCGAGTGCCTTGAAGATGGCGTTGCTCGGCTGGTGCAGCAGTGACGCATCGTCGGGGCCGGCCACCATGCCGTAGCTGAGCACCTCGCCGATGGGCTGCACACCGCGTGCCTCAGCAGCGCGCTTGGACATGATCACCAATGCGCTACCGCCATCGCTGATCTGTGATGCATTGCCCGCGGTGATGGTGCCCGTCGGATCGAAGGCCGGCTTCAGCCCACTCAGCGAATCCACCGAAGTGCCGGGCCGCACACCTTCGTCGGTCTCCACCAGCAACGGATCGCCCTTGCGCTGCGGGATCGCCACGGGTGCGATCTCATCGGCGAGGCGACCATCCTTGATGGCGTTGGCCGCACGCTCGTGCGACTTGGCAGCGAGGTCATCCTGCTGCGTACGGGAGATACCGCCGGCCGTGTAGCGCTCGGTGCTCGTGCCCATGAGACAGGCGTCGAATGCACACCACAGTCCGTCTTTGATGATGGCGTCGGCGAGTTCGGTGTTGCCGTAGCGGAAACCACCGCGTGCACCCGACGCGATGTACGGAGCATTCGTCATGCTCTCCATGCCACCTGCCACCACGATGTCGGCATCACCGGCCTGGATCATCTGGTCGGCGAGATAGATGGTGTTGAGTCCCGACAGGCACACCTTGTTGACGTTGACTGCAGGGACACGCATGGGGATGCCGGCCTTCACGGCGGCCTGACGCGAGGGCACCTGACCCTGACCGGCCATGAGTACTTGCCCCATCAGCACGTGATCCACTTCGTCGGGTCGCACGCCGGCGCGCTCGAGTGCCGCAGCGATGGCGAAACCGCCGAGGTCGGCAGCAGTGAACGAGGACAGCGCGCCACTCATTTTCCCGATCGGGGTGCGGGCGCCAGCAACGATGTAAGAACCAGGCATGGCGCTCACGCTAGCCCCGGCAACCGTGCCGAGTTCGGGTGGACCCGACTGGTGATGCCCGACGGGTGTACGGCGACTCAGGCCGGCTTGGTGGTCTCGACCGTGATCTTGATGGGGTTGGTGGCCCGGTAGCGGACCTCGCAGTAGCTGATGGGCTTGGGCGAGTCGCAGATGAAGAGGTTGAAGGTGAGTTTCGTGGGCTCGTAGGCCTTGGCGCGCATCTTGATCGTGGCCGTGTCGCCCACCTTGATACACGTACCGGGGCTCAAGGTGGCGAGGCCCGGGCCGTCGAGGATGTTGTAGCGGGACCGCATCGGGCAGGCGTAGGCACCCTTGTTGCCCTCCACCGTGAACGAGTACTCGAAGTAGTGGTACTTGCGGTCGGCCGGGAAGGTGAAGGTGTACCCGCCGGTGCTCGTGAAGGTGGTGACGTGGTAGCCGGTTCCCTCGAGGGCGACGGTGTTGGGCCCGAGCGATGTGGTGGGACCCACATCGGTGGTGAGCGGATCGGTACCGGTGGGATCAGAGATCAGCGGATCAGAGGTGGCCGGCTGAGTGGTGGGTGGTTGCGTGGTGGGCGCCGCCGTGGTGGCTGCACTGCTGTCGGGCGCCGCCTCGGTGACCGCCGGTGCCACGGTGGTGCCAGCAGATGACTGCTTGTCGTCGTCACCCGAACGGGTGGCCACCACGATGATCGCGATGATGGCCACGAGTACGACGGCCACTACGCCAGCATCGAAGCCCCGCTTGCGTGGTCCGGTGGGTCGCATGCCGCGGGTGCGATCCGAGCGTCGGCCGAGCGGTGGCTCGCTGTTGGCCGATGGAGCCGGCACGGCGGTCGGTTCGACGGTGGCGTTCGTGGTGGCGCCGATTCCGCCGAAGATCATGCGTCCGCTCGGAGCCGACTCGGGGCCTGCAGTGGTACGTGCGGCAGCGAGGAGTTCCTGTCGGAACAACGACGCGCTCGACGGTCGCTGCATCGGATCCTTCGAGAGCGCATCCATGATTGCGGTGTCCACTGCAGCGGGCACGCCGTAGCCACTCAGCGACGCAGGCTGTTCGCCGAGTTGGCGAGACACCATCGGAACCACGTTGTCGTCGTCGGCGCGCACGAATGGGGCGGTGCCTGCAATGGCTGCGTACAGCGACGATGCGAGCGAGTAGACATCCGATCGCTCGTCGGCGTCCCGACCCTGGATCACCTCGGGAGCCGCGTGAGCGAGGCGGGTCGGGGCCACACCGGATCCGGCCACGCCACGTTCCACTGCTGCAACACCGAAATCGTCGAGCACCGGCACGTCGTCATCGGCGAGCAGGATGGCCGATGGTGTGAGACCGCCGTGCACGGCCCCGGCGCGGTGAGCGGCCTCCAACGCGTTGGCGGCCTCGGCGCCGAGTGCAACTGCTTCCTGCCAGCGCAACGTGCCGCCGTTCGAGATGCGGTCGGCGAGTGTGCGCGAGTGGTGTTCCGTGACGAGGTAGGTGCGCCCGTCGCTCGTGGTGCCGGCGTCGTAGAGGCGAGCGATGTTGGTGTTGCGACCGATCGACCTCACACGGCGACAGGTCTCGGCGAAGGCTGCGAACTGTTCGGCGGTGATGTCGCTCGCGAAGACCTTGATGGTGACGCTGTCGCCCGAGTCGATGTCGGTGCCGCGCAGCACCTCTGCGGTGTCCGTGGTCTCGGTGGGATGGACGTCGCTGACGCCGGGAACGCGGTCGTACACAGGGGACACCGTACCGACCCCGGCGGCGCGGGTTGTGTCAGGCCGGGCACCACCGGCACTCGGAAGAACGTGGTGGTGAGACGGGGTGACTCGGGTGCGGCGAAGGCCGGCTCAGGTGATGGTCACGGTGAAGGTGACGCTGGCCGACGAACCATTGGGTGTCGATTCGTCCACAAAGGTGTCGGTGACGGTGTACGTGCCCGGAACAGCAGAATGAATGGTGACCACGCGCGCCAACTGACAACTGGAGTAGTTCATCGTGAGGTCGCCGTCGACAGGACCCTTCACACTGCGCGACGCGAGGCAGAGCGAGGTGGTTGCCGATCCCGACGGCACGAGTGTCAACGGGAGGATGTGGAAACGTCCGTCGGCGGGCACGGTGAACGATGCGGGTCGGGCGCTGACCGCGATCGTGAGTGGCCCGCTCGATCCGGCGGGTGCGGCCGTGGTGGACGATTCGATGGTGTTGGGGTCGGGTGAGAACTGGGGCCGGTCCACCGGTGTGGGCATGAGCGCAATCGCGTCCCGCAGTTCCTGTTCTGCAGCGGGACTCAGGGTGAACCCACTGATGGAGAAGGTCTGACCGTCGAAACTCAGCGCGCCGGCGCTCAATGTGCGCCTCATCGCCGCGATGAGCGTGATGGCATCGATCACTGCAGCACCGTCGTCGGGCTCGGGCCCGTTGCGCACCTCGAGGTTGTTCACCACGCGGCCGACGGGGGTGAGTGCCTGCTTGAGTCGCGCCTCACCGATCGCTGATGCGACTCCGGTGAGTTCGGCGGTGCGCGCCGCAGTGTCGAACGTCGCGGTGAACGGGTAACCCTCGGCCGCAACGGGGCGCGGCTCGAGCCCACTGATTCCCGCAATGGTGTCGTCGGTTGCGCCGGCACCCGATGGTGCAGTGGTGCGTGTGGACGCCTTGTCGTCGTTGCCTGCTATCGCCACGATGGTGGTGACCACGCCGGCGATCACACCCAGTGCAAGCACCACGAGCAGCGCGCGGCGTTCGCGTCGTCGACGCCGTTCGCGCCGACCGGCGGCGGCCAGCAGCGGTGCAGCCTCATCGGCCGGGAGCACCGGGATGTCGTCGGGGTACGGGTTGTTCACCGGAGTCGGGTCGTCGGGTGAGAGCGGAGCGGTAACGGGCGCAAGGCTCACCGGCGCAAGCGACGCGGGCACACCGGAGGTGTCGCCGAACACCCGTGTGGTGCGCATCGCAGTGGACAGTGCCTCGGCGAGCGACGCAGCAGTTGCGGGCCGGTCATCGGGCCGCTTGGACAGTGCGCGCCGAATGACATCGTCAACCGGAATCGGCACACCGTGCTCGGTCAGCGCCGCAGGTGTGTCGTTTCGAATGCGAGCATCGAGTTGCTCGGGTGGCTGCGTTGCTGCCCGGCCGAACGGCGGCGCACCGCTGATCATCTCGTAGAGCACCGATGCCAGCGCGTACACATCGGTGCGTTCGTCGCGGGGCGCTCCGTCGAGCACCTCGGGAGCGGTGTGTTCGCGTCGCGCGTCATTGGCGCGACCGGTCGGGCCGCCACCGGCGTAGTCCAGCAACCCGAGATCGGCGAGCCGTGGGAGTCCGCGCTCGTCGATCCGGATGTCGTTGGGCGTGATATCGCCGTGGACCAGACCGCGCCGGTGCGCCTCACCGAGTGACTGCGCGATCTGTGTGGTTGCGGCCAGTGCATCGGCCCACGGCACCGTTCCGTGTGCTGCGAGTTCCGCAGCGAGTTGTCTCGGCACATCGGCGGTGAGGATCCAGGGGTGACCGCTGGAGTTCACCCCGTGGCCCACTACGTCGAGCAGCGCACCGTTGCGCGGCAACTGCTCGACGGACTCCATGGTGTCGTCGAATCGATCGATGTCATCACGCGTCTGCAGGCGCACATTGAGCACCTTGGCCACCACGGTGCGGCCCGTCGACAGATCACGCCCCCGGAACACCGATGCAGTCGAGCCACGCCCGATCCGTTCGAGGTCGCCCACCCCGGGTACGAACTCTGCATCGCTCACGGCACGACGGTAGTCAGTGGTCGCGCGCGGACCCGGTCGTCTCGAGGGGCTTTTCGCCCTTTCGTGCGCACGACGCCCACCGGTAGCCTCCCGACATGGAGCAGATCCGTGACGCCATCCTCGCCGGAGCAGGTGCCGCCGACCTCGCGGCCCTGCCGATCCCCGACCACTACCGAGCGGCCGTGGTCCGCCGGGAAGACGTCGGCATGTTCGAAGGCGTTGCGTCGGCCGACAAGGATCCCCGGGCCTCGATCCGCATCCAGGATGTCGCTACTCCCGAACTGGCGCCCGATGAGGCCTATGTCGCTGTCATGGCGAGTTCGATCAACTTCAACACGGTGTGGACCAGCATCTTTGAGCCCCTGCCCACGTTCGGGTTCCTCGAGCGACTCGGCCGCGAGAGCGTGTGGGGCAAGCGGCATGCGCTGCCGTACCACATCATCGGCTCCGACGGTTCCGGTGTGGTGCTTCGTGTGGGCTCGGCCGTGCGCAACTGGCGACCCGGCGACCGGGTCACCATCCACTGCAACTATGTGGACGACCAGGACGCGTCGTCACACGATGACTCCATGCTCGGGGCGAACCAGCGGATCTGGGGCTTCGAGACCAACTTCGGCGGCCTCGCCGATCTCACGGTGGTGAAGGCCAATCAGCTCATGCCGAAGCCGTCGCACCTCACGTGGGAGGAAGCAGCGGTGAACGCGCTGTGCAACTCCACGAGCTATCGCATGTTGGTGTCGGACAACGCAGCACGGATGAAGCAGGGTGACATCGTGCTCATCTGGGGCGCAACGGGTGGCATCGGTGGGTACGCGGTGCAGTACGTGCTCAACGGCGGCGGTGTTCCGGTTGGTGTCGTCTCGTCTCCCGAGAAGGCACAGTTGCTCAAGGAGATGGGATGCGAGGCCGTCATCGACCGCAAGGCCGAGGGCTATCGCTTCTGGTCCGACGAGTTCCATCAGGACGAATCCGAATGGCGACGCCTCGGCAAGCGCATTCGTGAACTCGTGGGAGACGATCCCGACATCGTGTTCGAGCACCCGGGCCGACAGACCATGGGAGCCTCCACCTTCGTGTGCAAGCGTGGCGGCACGGTGGTCACCTGCGCGGCAACCTCGGGATACATGGTGGAGTTCGACAACCGACACTTCTGGATGAAGTTGAAGAAGTTGGTGGCCAGTCACTTCGCCAACTACCAGGAGGCGTGGCAGGCCAATCGCCTGATCGACATGGGACGGATTCAGCCGTTGCTGTCCGATACCTACACGCTCGAGCAGACCGGTGAGGCGGCCCGCAAGATCCACCGGAACGAGCACGAGGGCAAGTTGGGCATTCTCTGCCTGTCTCCTCGCGAGGGTTTGGGCATCGAGAACCCCGAGAAGCGTGCGTTGATCGGCGAGGACCGCATCACGCTGTTCCGCGGCCGGGGCTGAGGGTGCAACTCGCCGTTCGTGCGGCGAGAATGTCGCCATGATCCTCACCGAGATTGACCACGTCGCCATCGCCGTCTCCGACCTCGAGGCTGCCATCGACTACTACCGACGTGCGTTCGGCGCCGAGGTGGATCATCGTGAGGTGGTCGAGCGTGATGGTGTGGAAGAGGCCCTGCTCAAGGTGGCCGAGAGCTACGTGCAGTTGCTCACCCCCACCCGTCCCGACTCACCGGTTGCCAAGGCCATCGAGAAGCGCGGCGAGGGCCTGCATCACGTCGGGTACCGCGTGGCCGACTGCGCCGCAGCACTGCAGGCGATGATTGCCGCCGGCGCCACACCGATCGACAAAGAGCCCCGCCCCGGCAGCCGAGGCACCACGGTTGCGTTCATCCACCCCAAGGGCAGCTACGGCACACTCATCGAGTTGGTGCAGGAGTAGCCCACGCGTCACATCGCGCGGCACACCAATCCCTTGAGATACGCACTCTCGGGGAACGACAGCAGCACCGGGTGATCGCTCGCCTGATGCAGACGCCCGACGATCTGGGCATCTCGCTGCGCATCGACGGCTGCATCGGCCACGATCTTCTGGTGCAACTCGGGTGTCAGCGAGCCGCTGCACGAGAACGTGAGCAGCGTTCCGCCGGGTGCCAGCAAACGGAACGCGAGCCAGTTGAGGTCTTTGTAGGCGCGTGAACCGCGGTCGATGTTCTGTTTGGCATGAATGAGTTTCGGCGGGTCCAGCACGATCAGGTCGAACTGCGCGCCAGCATCCCGCAGCCGACGCAGCTCGGCGAAGGCATCGGCTTCGCGCACGCCCGAGGTTGGGAAGCCGTTCAGGTGCAGGTGTTCGGTTGCGAGTGCGAGCGCCGGTCCTGATGAGTCCACCGTGGCCACTGACTTGGCTCCGCCTGCCCATGCGGCCACGCTGAATGCACCGGTGTAGGAAAAGACGTTGAGCACTCGGGCGTCGGCGCACATCGAGCGGGCGGCGGCCCGAGCATCACGCTGATCCAGGTAGAAGCCGGTCTTGTGTCCGTGGCGCACGTCCACCATGAACCGTGCGTCGTCTTCGTGGATCTCGACGCGTTCTGGAGGCGCACTGCCGCGCAGCAGACCGGTCCGCTCGGCCAGTCCCTCCTTGGAGCGAACGTCGAGATCGCTGCGTTCGTACACCGAACGGATCCCGTCGAGCGCTGCGCAAGCATCGGCCAGTACGTCACGCCAGTGGTCTGCACCTGCACTGCCGAGTTCGATCACCGCAGTGTCGTCGTAGCGGTCGATGATGACCCCGGGCAGGAGGTCGCTCTCGGCGAACACGAGACGAGTTGCGTTCGTGCGGTGCCGAAGCGACGCGCGCGCGTCACTTGCGCGTCGAACACGCGCGGCGAGCAGATCTGCGTCCACGCGTTCTGCTTCGTCGAAGGACCAGACCCGCACGCGGATCTGTGATGCAGGCGAGTAGGCGCCCCATGCAAGGAACGAACCATCGGCTGCCACCACCCGAACCGTGGTACCGGGGGCAACGGTTGATGGTTCTGTTGCGATTGCACCACTGAACACCCATGGATGGCGGTGACGCAGCGAGCGGTCCTTGCCGGGTTTCAGGGTGACCGTAGACATTCGGCTCATATTGACACTCTCGGCGTCGCTCAGTGTGATGCAACAGGGAGTCGATGATCCACTGTTCAACTAGATTCCGTGCGGCATTGGTCGCCTGAGGCCGATGGCGCCCGGTCGTCGTTGGGGGAGTCGTGTCGAGATCCGCAGTATCGAGGGCTGGAGCATCGAGGGCCCGAGCATCGAGGTTGGGTGCTGGCCTGGTTGTGTGTGCGTTCGTGCTTGCTGCGTGCAGCAGTGGCTCGTCGAATTCCTCCGGTGATGCCACCACTACCGTTGCCGGCAGCGACGGCGCTGTGCAGTTCGACCTCACCACCTTGCCGCCGGCGGGCGCCCCCCTCGGCCCTACCGTGCGCAACTTCGACCTCGACTTTCTCGACCTGCTGTGGACGAACAGCGGGGCAGCCGCCGAATTCCCTGCGGCGTACCAGGACGCCCTGGTGGACGCGTACAGCGCAGTGAATGCGGAGTCGATCGCCGACACGGTCGCTGCACCCGGCGGCCCGAGGCGCGCGCCGCGTTCGGCTGCGTTGCGTTCGGTGACACCGCGCCAGACCGACGCCGGCGGCAGCTTTGCTGGATTCCTCGAGCAGATGGGCGCCAACTTCGGGAAGTTCGAGCAACAGCTCAGCTCGGGTCGCTCGGGAACCCAGACTGCGCAGTTCGACAAGGAGTTGCAGATTCCCGGTGAGAACGGCTCCACCGTGGTGGCCAAGGTGAAACTCAATGTCACGCTCTCGCTCAGCGGCTCCAAGGCAAAGATCAGCGGTTCGTTGACCGGTGATCTTCGTACCGTCGGAAAGTCCGGTGAGACGCTCGCGACGTTTGCACTCGAGCTCCGCGCCGAGGCGTCCGTCACGCTGTGTCCCGATCTCGACGGCATGGCCCGGGTGGAGGGCAGCCTCACCGGTTCGGGCACGTTCGGCGGAACCGGGATACGCGGCACGTTGGAACTGTCGTCATCGGGAACGGTGGGCGACGACGCATACCTCTCCGGAGTCGAGTGGCGCAGCCGCGGGCGTCTCGAACTCACCGGTTCGGGATCAGACTTCGTGGAGGTCGGCCTCACGGGAACGAGCAGCGTGAAGAGCGGCAAGGTGGACACCTTTGCGAATGCATCATCGGTAGCGGGGACTGACTCGGACTCCAGCGGCATCGGGTTACTCAGTCAGGCCGAGCGTGTCGTCCTGGCGCAGTACGTGTCAGCAGAGGCGCTCGGGAGTTTTGCGCTGAACTTTGCGCAGTCGATGTGGCGCGAGGGCTTCTGTCTCGAGATCCGGACCACCGAGGAGTCGAGCACCGTGTCACCCGGTGAGACGGTGCAGTTCACGGCAACGGTGTGGCACAAGTTCGATGCACGCGAGGAAGATCATCCGATCGAGGGATACCTGAGTGGTGAGCGAGAACTCACACCCAAGGACGGGCCGCAGGCTCCGCCTGTGCTGTTCCGGTACCTCGCGCCGGACGAATCGGGTGGCAAGCACTCGGTGGGTCTGTCCACGGTGTCGCGTCGCGGTATCGCCTACAAGACACTCGACTTCCAGGTGGGCAAGCAGGGATACCGACCCGAGGTGAGCGAATACGCCGGTGGGTACGTGAACCCCACGGGCGGCACCTGCGACCTGTCGAAGCCGTGGACCATGGCAGTCGAGGACGAGAACGGAGTACTGCGCCTCAGCTTCGACATGACTCCGAGCGGGGCTGATGGACTTGCAGGTGCAGTTCGGGTGACGGCGACGGTGGTGGACAGCGACTTCCGTGCGATCGCCAACTCCACCTACCGGATCAGCGCTGTGCCGGCCGGTTTGGGAGCACCCGAGGGTTCGCAGTTCTTCGAGTGGGGCCCGGCACCGCTCGTGCCCACCGTTCCGGGTGGCCTCCCGCTCACCATTCCGCAACTCAAGTACCTGCTCGTCCCCGATGCCCAACAGTGCGCCGGTTCGAGCGCGGGTTGATGGTGGATGACTGCGGTGAATACCCCATGATCGTCCACCTCGTCGACGGCACGTACGAGTTGTTCCGTCAGCACTACGGGCAGGCCTCGTTCCGCGGTGGCTCCACCGCGGCGTCACCCGTGGCGGCCACGATCGGCGTGCTCAACTCCACCATCGCCTTGCTCGCCTCGGGTGCCACTCATATCGGAGTGGCCACCGACCATGTGGTGGAGAGCTTTCGCAACGACCTCTATGACGGGTACAAGACGGGTGAGGGTCTCGACGAGGAGATCCTCGTGCAGTTCCCGCTCGTGGAAGCCGGCTTGCGAGCACTCGGCGTGACGCTGTGGCCGATGGTGGAGTACGAAGCCGATGATGCGCTTGCGTCGGCGGCAGCCGTGGCCGAAGCCGATCCCCGTGTGGAGCAGGTGCGCATCCTGACCGCCGACAAGGATCTCGGGCAGTGCGTACGCGGCACACGCGTGGTGCAGTACGACCGGCGCAAGGACGAAGTGGTGGACGAAGCCGGAGTGATCGCCAAGTTCGGTGTGCCCCCGCGGTCCATCCCGGACTACCTCGGACTCGTGGGCGACACCGCCGACGGTTTCCCCGGCCTGGCGGGCTGGGGGGCCAAATCGGCTGGCGCGGTGCTGGCGCGCTACGGGCACCTCGAATCGATCCCTGCTGATCCGGCGCACTGGGACATCCCCGGTGGCCTGCGCGGTGCCGCCAAACTCAGCTCCACCCTGCGTGAGCGGTGGGACGATGCCCTGTTGTTCCGCCGCCTCGCCACCACCGTGACCTCGGTGCCGGTCGGTGTGGTGGACGATTGGTACTGGGCCGGACCCACCGAGGATCTGGCGGCGTTCGCCGATCGGGTGGGGGCGCCGGATCTCGTGCAGCGCGCCGAACGCGCAACGACCCGACGACTGCGGTGACGGCCAGGCGACCTGCGGCACACCCCGACGACTGCTGAAGGCTGCTGGCTCCCGCCCCTGACCTGATTCACAGTGCCGTAGTTGCACAGGACCCAACCGTCACCGCACTCGCCGGGTCGACCGGTTCGCACGGTGGGGTGAGCGTACCGCTCCGCTACCGTGTCGTCACCCTGCGGACGGCCCACTGCGGTGCGCCGTCGAGAGATCAGGAGGGGTGCGAGAGCGGCCGAATCGGCACGCTTGGAAAGCGTGTGAGGAGCAAT
>JAFMJD010000117.1 GCA_017853685.1 Actinomycetota bacterium
GCCGACAAGCCCGAGCCCGCCGGCGCCCCGGCGATGCCCGGCGGAGGCATGGAAGACTTCTGATCCCGACGCCTGATCGGGGGCGTCAGTCCTCGAGAGCGTCAGTGACTTTGTGGGCCACCTTGCCGACTTGATCCCGTGAATAACGAGTTTGCGGGTTGTCGAGCAGGGTGGCCTCAAGTCGTTCTTCGTCGATGATCAGCCACAGCACCACGCCGAGCACGGCGCCCACGAGCGGGAACAGCAGGAACACCCACACCTGCTGGAGGTAATCGAGGTTTCGGTCTGCAAAGGCTGCAGTCACGAGGCTGCGGATGGGGTTCACCGAGGTGTTGTCCACCGGAATCGTCACGAGGTGGATGAGCGTCAGCGTGAGGCCAGCGGCCACCGGAGCCATCGCAGCGGGAAACTTCTTGTTGGTGGTGCCGAGCACTACCAAGACGAGCAGTGCGGTGAACACGATCTCCACGAAGATCGTGGCGGCCACGTTCGAGCCCCGCGAACTCAGTTGCGCCCATCCGTTGGCGGCAAACCCGCCGCGGTAGTAGCCGCTGCTGCCACCTGCTGCGAACAGCACGATGAAGCCACCTGCGAAGCCGCCCACTGCTTGACCCACCACCGACGTGATGGCCTGCGAGCCCGACACCTTCTTGGTGAGCCACATCGCCAAGGTGACTGCCGGGTTGATGTGGCATCCCGACACCGCGCCCACGAGATACGCCGCAATGAGCAGCGAGAAGCCGAAGGCGAGCGAGACACCCAGCATGCCGATCTTGTCGCCGGCGAGCACCGCACTTCCGGGGCCTCCCACGATCAAGATGGCGGTGCCGATCGCCTCGGCTCCGAGCACTCGGAGATTGATCGCTTTCATGACGGTCCTCCTCGGTGGACGTCGTCACCAGCGGTGACACGTCAAAGGTAGCCTCGCCGCCGTGGGCCGAAAGCGGATCGAGACCGTGTTGGTCACCAAAGTGACCGATGCGCAGCGTCGTCGGTCACCCGACGCGCTCATCGTCGAAGAGCCCATGGCGATCGAACTCGACGGCGTACGGGTCACCACCACGATGCGCACACCCGGCCACGACTTCGAACTCGCCGTGGGTTTCCTGCACGCCGAGGGTCTCCTCGGCGATGCGCCGGTCACCGAGGTGCGCTACTGCGCGAACGGCTCGGCGGTGGAGACCGCGTTCAACATCGTCACGGTGTCCACCAACGGTGTCGCGCCGCCGGCCACCGCACGGCTCACCGCCACCACATCGAGTTGCGGGTTGTGCGGATCGGCGAGCATCGAGGCGCTCACCGAACGGCTCGAGCCACTGGACCCCCAGCGCGTCGAGCGCTTCGACCCCGAAACCCTGGCACGGTTCCCGCAACTCGCCACCGGAGAGCAGGCGCTCTTTGCCTCCACCGGAGCGGTGCATGCGGCTGCCGCCTTCGGGGTCGATGGATCCGTGGTGTGCATGCGCGAAGACGTGGGGCGCCACAACGCGGTCGACAAAGTGGTCGGGCGCCTGCGGCTCGACGGGGCGCTGCCGGCGTCGGCGCTGGCGCTGTACGTCTCGGGTCGAGCGAGCTTCGAGATCGTTCAGAAGGCCTGGGCGGCGGGATTCGGTTCGGTGGTCTCGGTGAGCGCGCCCACCGCCCTCGCCGTGGACACTGCACGCGCCGCAGGCATCACCCTCGTGGGGTTCGTTCGGGAGCGGCAGTTCAACGTCTACGCGCCCGAACGGCCCTCGCACTGAGTCCCCGGGCGGCGCTCCACGACATAATGACGCCCATGCGTCGCCGGGCCGCCCTCGTAGTCGTTTGTGTGCTCGCGCTCACTGCGGCCGGCTGCTCGGATTCCAAGTACCGCTACGTGGTCAACAGCACCGAGAACATCTCGTTCAGGGTTCCGCGTTCGTGGACCGTGTACTCGCTGCCCACCGGCGCACAGGACCGCATCTCTCCCGACAGCCCCGACGATGTCGAACTGCTCTGGAGTTCGGGCTTCGATGCAGATCCGAACCCGGCCCGTGAGCACCTCGATGCGATGACCGACTATGGCAGGGTCACGGTGGAGCATCCGGTCGGCGTGGCGAGCGTGTACCAGATCCAGGGCACGTACAACCAGCGTGTGTCGCTCACCGCAGCGCGCACGGTTCCGCTCGGGGTGGACCCGCTCTTCGTGTCCGACGATGTGCGCAGCCTGGTCGAGATCATCGACTATCAGCCGGTCACGAATTTCCGTGGTCTGCAGGGAACACGCGTGGTGTTCAACCTGCGGTCCACCAGCGATTCGCCGTGGAGCACCTACGACATGCTCACCCTCGTGGACCAGGGTCGCTTCCGCATGTACACGTTCACCGTTGGCTGCCTCGGCCCGTGCTTCGAGTCGTCACGCCGCCAACTCACCGAGATCGCCACGTCGTGGAGGTTCGAGCAGTGACCACACCGCCCCCCGTCATCGACGTGCACATCGCCGAGGCCGATGACCGTGAGCCGCGCAAGCGGCCCAAGTTGTTCTTCTTCGATCGCATCAAGCTGCTGCTCATCATCGCCGTCGTGATGACGCTGTTCATCATGTACAAGGGTCAGCAGGTCGGACTCATGTCCGTGGGTGACGCAATCCGGGATCAGTTCCGCGCCAAGTTGTGGTTGCTCGTGGTTGCCGGACTCGAGGTGTTGCGGCAACTGCACTACTTCATCAGCGAGCACAGCGAGCGCTGGCACATGTTCTGGGACCGCAAGGTCTTCGGCGGTTGGGAACGCTTCATGTCGAGGCGCAATCCGTGGCAGCGCTACCGGATGCAGCGTTTCGTCAAGTGGATCGTGTTCCTCGTGCTGCTGTCGCTCGCACTGTCGTGGAAGTGGGGCATCAACCCGGTGTCGGCATTTGCCGAGGCGCCGGGGCGGCTGTTCGAGAACCTGTTCGGCGCACCCACCGGAAACTTCCCGCTGGCGATCTCGTTGCTGCTGAACGTCACGTTCAGCCTCTTCTACCTGGTGTTCTTCTTCGGCATCTTCTTCATCGGCGGTATCGACACCTTCAAGCCCGGCGAGATCAAGACACGCTTCGCCGACATCTGGGGACAGGACCACGTGAAAGAACGCGTGGCCGAGAACCTCGACTTCTTGAACCGCCCGGCCGAGATCGAGGCGCGTGGCGGTTACGTGCCCGGTGGTCTCCTGCTGTGGGGTCCACCGGGGACGGGCAAGACACTGATGGCCGAGGCGATGGCCGGTGAGACCGGCAAGCCGTTCTTCTTCGTCGATCCCGGCGCATTCGTGCAGACCTTCCTCGGTGTTGCACCGATGAAGATGAAGTGGCTGTACCGCCGGCTGCGCAAGAACGCACTCAAGTACGGCGGCGTGGTGGTGTTCTTCGACGAGGCCGATGTGCTGGGCAACCGGGGTGGTCTGCCCGACGACTTCCAGCGCATGGAGGCACTCGAGGACCTGCGTTGGCTGTCGGAGTCTGCACGTGAGGCCGTGATGCGAACCATGCTTCCGGCAGCGCGCACCGACGAACCCGAGCCGCGTCGCGGGCGCATCCGTCGGATCATCATGGGAAGCATGGGCGGCGGCGGCATGGGCACGCTGCAGGCGATCCTCACCGAGATGTCGGGTCTCAACAAACCGCGCGGCTTCTTCAGCAAGCGCGTGCGATCGTTCCTCGGCATCAAGCCCAAGAAGCCGCCGAAGTACCGCATCCTGCACGTGTTCGCCACGAACCAGCCAACGGCGCTGGACCAAGCACTGTTGCGGCCGGGCCGTATCGACCGGGTGTACAAGGTGGGCTACCCGTCCAAGGAAGGCCGGGCCAAGACCTACGACGGGTACTTCCGCAAGATCAATCATGCGCTCACACCCGAGCAGATCATGCGACTCGCCACCATCACGCCCTATGCAACGGGTGCCTCCATCAAGGACTTGGTGAACGAGTCGGTCATCATCGCCATGAAGCGGGGGAGCGAAGTGGTGGAGTGGGGCGATGTGCTGATCGCCAAGCGCGAGAAGCAGTTGGGTCCGCCCGAGAACGTGGACTACATCGAGCGCGAGCGGCATGCCATCGCCATCCACGAGGCCTGCCACGCCATTGCTGCGTATCGGCTGCAGAAGGACTACCTCATCGACATCGCCACGATCGAGAAGGGCGGCACCTATCTCGGCATGGTGTCGTTCGTGAAAGCCGATGACCACTACACGCAGTGGAAGTCCGATTACGAGAGCGACATCATGGTGAGCCTCGCGTCGCTCGCCGGTGAGCGGATGTTCTTCGAGCGTGACAACTCGAGTGGTGTGAGCGGTGACCTGATGTCGGCAACCACGCTGGCTGCACTCATGGAGTCGGCGTGGGGAATGGGTTCCACCATCAGCTCTCAGGCGGCGTTGCGCAACATCTTCGGCATGGGTTCAGGTGTGGGCTTCGCGAGGCGCAGCGACACCGGTGGCACCGCACCCGCCGACGATGCAGCACCCAAGCCCGTGGATACCGCAGTGCAGCTCCGCATCGAGGAGCGTCTCCAGGAGCTGCTCGTGCGTACCGAGGGCTTGCTCGCCGCCAACCGGCAACAGATCTTTGCGTTGGCTCATGCGCTCGAGACGCACAAGACCATCTCGGGTGAGGATGTCGCCGCAATCATCGAGGGCCAACAGGGTCCCATGGTGGACGGCCGGCTGTATCAGGGCGATCACTTCCGTGCTCTCGCAGAGAGCTATCACCTCATGGCCCTGCAGGCGCACCAGCAACATGCAGCGGTGGACGTGCCGCTGCCGATGCTGTCCGACGGCCCTGTCCCACCGCCTCCGTACTGAGCGTCCGCTCGGCGTTGATGCTCTGCCCGAGCCGCCGCTTCGATTTGGCTGGGTAGCCTCAGCCGGGTGACCGATCCGATTGTTCCCTCCGTCGGCTGGGGCGTGCTCCACCTGTTCTGCAAGCCCACGGCATCGCTCGATCGGGAGGCCGTCTCTGCAGCGGTGAAGGCCACGCAGGCCGCCGACCACCAGGTCATCTGCGCATCGATGCTGGGGCACAAGGCCGATGTGTGTGTGATGGCACTCGGCCCGGACCTGCGAGAACTGCGCCGCCTCCAATCGGCCCTCCAGGCTGCGGGCCTGGACGTGATCGATTCCTACGTGTCGCTCACCGAGGTGAGCGAGTACGCCAAGGGCGTGCCCGACGCCATGAAGCAGGCACGTCTGTATCCGCAGCTTCCGCCGCCCGACAAGCCGGCCTTCTGCTTCTACCCGATGTCCAAGAAGCGTGAGGCGCACGCCAACTGGTTCTCCACGGCGTACGAACAGCGCGAGGCGCTCATGCACGAGCACGGCAAGAGCGGCCGCAATTTCGCTGGTCGCGTGCTGCAGTTGGTCACCGGTTCCACCGGTCTCGACGACTTCGAGTGGGGAGTCACACTGTTCGGCGGACACATCGACGACCTCAAAGAAGTCGTGTACACCATGCGTTTCGACGAGGCATCGGCGGTGTACGCCGAATTCGGTCGCTTCTACGTCGGGATGATCACCCCTGCCGACGAACTCTTCGGCTGAGGCGCCCTCCGGCCCGTCGGCGCCCTGGCGTACCGGCTCGTTGCCCGCACGCCTGCGCGCGCTCTGGGGATTGGGCATCGCTGCGGTGCTGTTCGTGGTGTCGCTGCAGAGCGGCGATCTCGGCGGATCGCTGTCGTGGATGCCGCTCGTGACACTGCTCGTGCTGTGGCCGATCGAGTCGAACCACGCCCGATGGTGGATGCCCGCGCGGCGCCCCTCGATCGTGGCCCTGCTGGCAGCCGCACTGCTCTGGTGGGTTGCGGTGGTGCAGTCGTGGCCTCTCATCGCAGTCCAACGCGCCGCCGGGGGCGATGTGCACGGTGCGCGCTACCACTACAGCGGGATGGCCGCGGCTGCCACCTCACTCGCTGTCGCAGCAACGTTGCTTGCGCTCTACGGATCCCGGCGCGCGGGCGCAATCCTCGTGTCGGCAGCAGCGGCACTCGTGGGGATCTCGTACCTGTGGTGGCCCGAGTTCGATTCGGGCATCCCGCGCACATGGGCATGGGCATACATCGCAGCAGCGCTGCTGGTTGCCCCGCTAGCGTTCCGCGGGTGGCGCGGATCGCAGAGCTCTTGGATCGCGGCCGTACGTTCTCGTTCGAGTTCTTCCCGCCCAAGACCGATTACGCACAGCTGACGCTCGGGCGCACCATCGCCGAACTCGAGCACCTCGCTCCGAGTTTCGTCAGCGTGACCTACGGCGCCGGTGGCAGCACCCGAGCGCGTACGCATGCCGTGGTGGAATGGGTACGCAAGGAAACGCCCATCACACCGATGGCGCACCTCACGTGCAGCGCGCACTCCCGGTCCGAGATCACCGAGATCCTCGAGAAGTACGCAGCGGTCGGTGTCGACAACATCCTCGCCCTCGGCGGTGACCCTGCGGTGGGCGCCGAATCATTGCCGCCGAGCGAGTACCCGCACGCCATCGACCTCGTGGAGCACGCCGCTTCGTTCGGCTGTTTCTCGATCGGCGTGGCGGCACACCCCGAGGTGCATCCCCGGTCGCCGAACCGTGCGACCGACCGCCGCCACCTCGCCGACAAACTGCGTGTCGCCGACTTCGCCATCACACAGTTCTTCTTCGACGCAGACCACTACTTCTCGCTCGTGGACGAACTCGAGGCTCTGGGCGTGTCCAAACCCATCATCCCCGGGATCATGCCCGTCACCAACCGGGCGCAGGTGCGCCGCATGGCCGAGCTCTCGGGTGCCGAGTTCCCGGCGTGGCTCGCCGAACGGATCGGTGAGTCGGTCGACGAGGCCGAGGTGTCCCGGATCGGCATCGAGGTGGCCACCGAGTTGTGTGCCGAGTTGCTCGAGGGCGGTGCTCCGGGCCTGCATTTCTTCACGATGAACCGCTCGGGTGCCACCCGGGAGATCTACTCACGACTGGGTCTGCCGGTGGCGTGACGCAGGGTGCCGCTGGCTAGCCTTTCGTCCTTATGACTACCCCCGTTCGAGTTGCCGTTACCGGCGCAGCCGGCCAGATCGGCTACAGCCTCCTGTTCCGTATCGCATCGGGCGCCATGCTCGGCCCCGACACCCCCGTGATCCTGCAGTTGCTCGAGGTCACGCCGGCCCTCAAGGCGTTGGAGGGTGTGCGCATGGAACTCGACGATTGCGCGTTCCCCCTCCTGCAGGGAGTCGTGTGCACCGACGACGCCAACGTTGCGTTCGGTGATGCCGATGTAGCGCTGCTGGTGGGAGCCATGCCGCGCAAGGCGGGTATGGAGCGCAGCGATCTGTTGTCGGCGAACGGCGGCATCTTCAAGCCTCAGGGCGAGGCCATTGCGCGCAACGCGAAGAAGAACGTGAAGGTGCTCGTGGTGGGCAATCCGGCCAACACCAACGCGCTCATTGCCATGAGCAATGCAAAGGGCATGGATCCGAAGAACTTCACTGCCATGACTCGTCTGGACCACAACCGCGCCGTCACCCAGATCGCGCAGCGCCTGCAGCAGCCCGTTTCGGCGGTGAAGAAGATGACCATCTGGGGCAACCACTCCACCACGCAGTACCCGGATCTGTTCCACTGTGAGGTCGCTGGCAAGCAGGCCTACTCATCGGTGAACGATCACGCATGGGTGGATGGCACCTACATCCCCACGGTGGCCAAGCGCGGTGCGGCCATCATCGAGGCCCGCGGCGCGTCGTCGGCGGCTTCGGCAGCGAACGCCGCCATCGATCACGTGCGTTCGTGGTCGCTCGGCACGCCGGCAGGCGACTGGGTGTCCATGGCGGTGCCGTCCGACGGCTCGTACGGGGTACCTGCAGGCCTCATCTCATCGTTCCCGTGCGTGTGCGCCAATGGTGCCTACGAGATCGTCCAGGGCCTGGACATCGACGCCTACAGCCGCGGCAAGATCGATGCCTCGGTGGCCGAGTTGGCCGAGGAGCGAGACGCCGTCCGGGACCTCGGCTTCATCTGATCCTGCCCCAGTCAGTCGCTGGGTCGCGCAGCGACGCCGGCCAGCCGTATCCGGGCCGCTCAGGCCATATGAGCATGAATTCTGGCACACCCTTGCAACGCGTGGTTCAATACCCCCAGCGGATCAATCCGCGGGGGGTTACCCGAGGGCCGATGTCCGGCCCCGGGCTACAGAACAACCAAGGGGGAGTATCGAGTGCGTAAGAACTCGAAGGCATTACGCCTGCTCATTCCCGTCGCCGCGTTGGGCCTCATCGCCGCAGCGTGTTCCGACGACGAGAGCAGCGACACATCAGCCCCGGCCAGTTCGGAGGCGCCTGCGTCAACAGAGGCACCTGCGAGCACCGAGGCTCCGGCTGGCACCGACGCGCCGGCATCGACTGCTGCAGGCGAACTCGTCCTGCCGCAGGCATGCGACGCAAGTTCGGGCAACCTCGATGCAACCGAGGGCATCAACGCGAACAAGTTCGTGGCTGACGTGCTCTGTGGTGTGAGCAAGCCGCTCGCAGCATCCGGCGACGAAGTCATCATCGGTGTGCAGAACCCCGAGGGCGACCCGGCTGGTTCGTTCCCGGAGTACTCGCTCGCCATCAAGGCAGCGGCCGACTTCATCAACGCCGAACTCGGCGGTATCGGTGGCGACCCCTCCAAGGGTGTTGCCGGTCGTCCGATCAAGATCGAGCTCTGCACCATGGCCATCACGCCGGCTGACTCGCAGCGTTGCGCGAACGAGCTTGCTG
>JAFMJD010000118.1 GCA_017853685.1 Actinomycetota bacterium
GGTGGGCGTGGGCACCGTGGCGGCAGGTGTGTCCAAGTGCAAGGCCGACGTGGTGCTCATCTCCGGACACGACGGCGGCACGGGTGCGTCACCGCTCACCTCGCTCAAGCACGCCGGCGGTCCATGGGAGCTCGGTCTCGCCGAGGCTCAGCAGACCCTCGTGCTCAATGGACTGCGTGACCGCATCGTGGTGCAGGCCGATGGTCAGATGAAGACCGGTCGTGATGTGGTGGTGGCAGCGTTGCTCGGCGCCGAGGAATTCGGTTTCGCGACGGCACCGCTCATCGTGAGCGGCTGCGTGATGATGCGGGTGTGTCACCTCGACACCTGCCCGGTGGGAGTGGCCACACAGAACCCCGAACTCCGGAAGCGCTTCAGCGGCAAGCCCGAGTTCGTCGTGAACTTCTTCGAGTACATCGCAGAAGAGGTGCGTGAACTCATGGCGCAGCTCGGCTTCAGGACGATGGACGAGATGATCGGCCACGTGGAGATGATCGACTCGCACGCAGCGGTGGAGCACTGGAAGGCGTCGGGTCTGGATCTGGCCCCGATCCTCGCCATTCCCGAGAACCGCTACAACCAGTCGCTCCGTCAGACGATCGCACAGGACCACGGTCTGGATGCTGCGCTCGACAACGCGCTCATCGAGCAGAGCAGAGCGGCACTCGAGCACGGCACCCCGGTGCGCATCGAGATGCCGATTCGGAACGTGAACCGCACGGTGGGCACGATGCTCGGCTACGAGGTCACCAAGCGGTACGGCGGCGCCGGTCTTCCTGACGGCACGATCGACATTGCCTTGCGGGGATCTGCGGGCCAGAGCTTCGGTGCGTTCGTGCCATCAGGAATCACGCTCCGGCTCGAGGGTGATGCGAACGACTTCCTCGCCAAAGGACTCTCGGGCGGGCGTGTGGTGGTGCGACCCGATCGCACCTGCACCGTGGTGGCCGAGCAGAACATCATTGCGGGCAACGTGGTGGCCTACGGCGCCACGGGCGGCGAGGTGTTCGTGCGCGGTGTGGTGGGCGAGCGCTTCTGCGTGCGCAACTCGGGAGCCACTGCAGTGGTGGAGGGTGTTGGCGATCACGGGTGCGAGTACATGACCGGCGGTCGCGTGGTGGTGCTGGGCGTGACGGGCCGCAACTTCGGCGCCGGCATGAGCGGCGGCATCGCCTACGTGTACGACGTGGACGGCTTCTTCGGCGCGCGTGTCAACTACGAGATGGTGGAGATCGAACCCCTCGAGGACGATGACGTGGAGTTCCTGGAGACGACGCTGCGCAAGCACATCGAGTACACGGGGTCGGCGGTGGCGACGCGGCTGCTCGACGATTGGGATGAGTCGCTCGACAAGTTCCGCAAGGTGATGCCGCGCGACTACCACCGTGTGCTGCACGTGATTCGTGAGGCCGAGGCGGCCGGGTTGTCGGAGGAAGAGACGATGAAGCGAGTGATGGAGTCTTCCCATGGGTGAGACAACAGGGTTCTTGAAGTGGGGCCGTCAGACGCCCAAGCGCCGCCCGATTCCGGTGCGCATCCACGACTGGAAAGAGGTGTACGAGCCATTCGATCCGAAGGCTCTGGCGCTTCAGGCTGGTCGCTGCATGGATTGCGGAATCCCGTTCTGCAACAACGGCTGCCCGCTCGGCAACCTCATCCCGGACTGGAACGACCTCGTCTACCGGGACCACTGGCGTGAGGCCATCGACCGTCTGCATGCAACTAACAACTTTCCCGAGTTCACGGGCCGTTTGTGCCCGGCCCCGTGCGAGAGCGCGTGCGTGCTCGGTATCAACGCAGATCCAGTGACCATCAAACAGGTCGAGGTGGAGATCGTCGACCGAGCGTGGGCCGAGGGTTGGATCACTCCGCAGATCCCGTCGGTGCGCACGGGTCGTCGAGTTGCTGTGATCGGTTCGGGACCCGCAGGTCTCGCCGTTGCCCAACAGTTGACCCGAGCCGGTCACGACGTAGTGGTGCTGGAGCGGGCCGATCGAATCGGTGGACTGCTGCGCTACGGCATCCCCGAATTCAAGATGGAGAAACATCACGTGGACCGGCGCCTCGATCAGATGCGCGCCGAGGGCACCGAGTTCCGGACGAATGCCTCGGTGGGCACCACCGTGGACGCCGAGGTGCTCCTCGCGTCCCACGATGCGGTGGTGCTGGCCTGCGGTGCGACGGCGTGGCGCGATCTGCCGGTGCCGGGCCGCGAGCTCGCAGGGATCCATCAGGCGATGGAGTACCTGCCGTTGGCGAACCGCGTGCAGGAGGGCGACCTGCAGGCGAGCCCGATCAATGCATCGGGCAAGCACGTCGTGATCATCGGTGGTGGCGACACCGGAGCCGACTGCCTCGGTACGGCGATCCGACAGGGTGCTGCGAGCATCACCCAGTTGGAGATCATGCCGGCACCTCCGGAACAGCGAGCCACCACCAACCCGTGGCCGCAGTACGCCATGGTGATGCGTACGTCATCGGCACACGAAGAGGGTGGTGAGCGCGTGTACAGCGTGAACACCGAACGGTTCGTGGACGATGGTCAGGGCAACGTGCGCGCGCTGGTGATTCACGAGGTGGAACTGCGTGACGGTCGCTTCGTGAAGGTGGAGGGAACCGATCGTGAGCTGCCCGCCGACTTGGTGTTCCTCGCCATGGGCTTTGTCGGTCCCGAGAAGGGTGGTTGGCTCGATCAGTTGGGAGTTGCGCTCGACGAGCGCGGCAATGTGGCCCGCAACGAGCAGTACATGACCAATGTTCCGGGTGTGTTCGTGGCCGGCGACATGGGACGTGGCCAGAGTCTCATCGTGTGGGCCATCGCAGAGGGTCGGGCATGCGCAGCGGGCGTGGACCAGTACTTGATGGGTGAGACCCGCCTGCCCGCGCCGATTCCGCCGACTGCTCGTCCGCTCGTCTGATTCGTCACCCGGCGCGGCGGCAGATCCGGCGCGCCACCAGTTGGGCAACGGAGACCATTACCATCGGGCCGATGTCTCCGCGGACCCCCCGTCGTGCGCTGCCCGTTCTGGCGGGCGTTCTGCTGCTCGGTGCGTGCGGTTCGTCGGCGACGAGTTCGGAGACCACGCTGTCGCCCAGTGCGACCCCGTGGCGCACGGTGCCACCGGTTTCGGCAACCGCGATCCCCACGGTGGCTCCCGTTGCCAACATCAGTTACACGGCGCGTGAGGGTGACTACTCGAATCTCATCGCGCAACGTGCG
Source organism: Actinomycetota bacterium (assembly GCA_017853685.1). GTDB lineage: Bacteria > Actinomycetota > Acidimicrobiia > Acidimicrobiales > Ilumatobacteraceae > WLJO01. Next base: position 3,221 of record JAFMJD010000118.1, read on the forward strand.
GGAGGCGGTTGTTCGGGGGCCGAGATCATGTCGGCGAACCCCGAGATCACCACGATCGAGGCAGGGGTGATCCTGCAGATCCCGGCGAACTGCCTGGGGCCGGGTATCACCGAGGCGATCCTGAACGAGACCGTGGTGCCCGACACGAAACCTCCGGAGAAGACCACCACGACGCGCAAGGAGTCCTACAACTCCTACACGATCCAGCGAGGCGACTCGTGGGTGCGTATTGCGCGCAAGGTGGGGTGCACCTACCGCCAGATGCGCAACGCCAACCCCGATGTCGAGCGCTTGTACGCGGGACGCAAACTGCGCGTACCGAAGTCCTGCGACGACCGCGACTGACCCAGTCCGTCGTCATCACTGACTCAGTCCGTCGTCACCGAGGCGCGAGCCTCGTGTCAGTGGGGCTGTGAATCGCTCGCCGATGTCGGACTCGGGAGGAAGCGGTAGGCCAGCACCGAGCCGACGATCGCCACGATGCCCACCGTGGTACACGCCGCCTGGAACCCGGTGAGAAACGACGATGATGCGGCATCGCGGATCGCGGCCTGCGCAACCGGACTCCTGGTCTGTTCCGCCACGAAGAAAGCAGCACCGACGGAGTCCTTCGCGGCATCGACGGCCTCGCTCGGAAGCCCGAAGGGGCTGATGAGTTCGACGATCTTCGGTCCGTAGGTAGTGGAGAAGATGCTGCCGATGATGGCGACCCCGAGCGTGCCGCCCACCTCGCGGCTCGTGTCGTTGATCGCAGACCCCACACCTGCCATCTCACGCGGGAGCGATCCCATGACCGACTCCGAGGCCGGACTCGTGACCAGCGAGAGCCCACAGGCCATGAGCACCATGCTGCCGACGATCGTTCCGAAGTACGCAGACGTTGCATCGAACGATCCGGCCCAGAGCTGCGCGATGCCCATGAACAGCAGTCCGAGCGGAACGATGCGCTTCGCACCGAAGCGCATCGCGAGTCGTGCAGCGATGGGTGCCGTGACGCCGGCACCGACCGCGAAGGGGAGTGTGTGCAGACCCGACTCGAGCGGGTCGTATCCGCGCACGAACTGGAAGTACTGCGTGACGAGGAAGGTGAAGCCGAAGAGCGAGAAGAAGGCGATGAAGATTCCTGATGTTGCAGCGGTCACTCGCATGTCCCGCAGCACGCGCACGTCGAGCAGTGGGTGGGCTGTTCTGCGCTCACGAACGACGAACGCGCCGATCAGCACTGCGGTACCGGCGAATCCGGCGATCGTGGCTCCGCTCGCCCAACCGCGGTGCGGTCCCTCGATGATGGTGTACACGAGGAGTGATACGAACGAGATGGAGAGGATGAATCCGGGGACGTCGAGTCGTTCGGCGCCGGGATCTCTCGATTCGGGAACGAACACTCCTTGCAGCACCAGACCGATGACGACGATCGGGATGTTCACGAGAAACACCGATCCCCACCAGAAGTGCTCGAGCAGGAAGCCGCCGGTGACCGGTCCGAAGGCGACCGCTGCGCCGGACACCGCCGACCATACGCCGATCGCCTTGGCGCGTTCGGTCGGGTCCCGGAACACGTCGATGAGGATGGCGAGTGTCCCCGGGAAGACGAGTGCGGCTCCCACGCCCATGAGGCTCCGGGCCGTGATCAGTTCGCCCGTGGAGCCGGTGAATGCCGCCCACGTCGAGAAGGCGCCGAACAGCACCATGCCCAGTTGCATCATCCGTTTGCGGCCGAATCGGTCCCCGAGTCCACCGCAGGCGAGGAGGAGGCCGGCGAAGACGAGGGCGTACGAGTCGACGATCCACTGGAGGCCGCTCGTGGTGGCTCCGAGTTCGCGTGCGAGCGTGGGAATCGCCACGTTGATGATGAGGTTGTCCACCACCACGAGGAAGACCGAGAGACAGAGGATCGCAAGGATCCACCACCGCCGACCGTGAACCCGTGGATCCGGGTGTGCGGACGCCAACTCGTACGACGATGCGGTCATGTTGACACTGTCTAGTCCCACGACATGACAGTGTCAAGTATCTCGTCGTCCCGTCCGGTCAGACGAGGCGGAAGCGCACCCCGCCGATGAGGTGTTCCTCGCCCACGCGGGATCGATCATTGGCCACGAGATCGATCCCGTCGAGGCCCTCGCCGCGATTGCCGGAGCGCTCGAACCGGACGCCGTAGTGGACATCGATCTCGCTCCATCGGGCACGCATTGCCGAGGGGTCGTCGGCTCCCACCGTGATGCCGGCAATGGCCGTGGCGACGCCCACCCGAGGCACCCAGGTGGGGCCGGCCCACGGCCAACGTCCCCACACCTTGGGCTCGTCGACCGAGACCAGCGTTCCGCCCACATCGCGCGGATGCAGGTGTCGGCCGCGGATCTCGGCGGTGTTGCCGGCCCAGACGATCCGAACACCACGATCGGCAAGCAACGCTTCACGTCGGTCGAGGTCGTCCACTTCGTAGATCGCCATGTACCCGCCGTCGCCATCGCGCTTGTCGAGCAACCGGCCCGCGGTGGTTCCCTCGCGCACCGGGGCGACCACCTCGATGATCTGGTCGCCCACCACCATCAGCGCGTTGTGGAGACCGAAATCGGCAACTCCCGGATCGTTGAAGCACACCGTCAGATCGAATGTGGAGCACAACGCATCAACCACGGGTTCGAGCGAGCGAGCGACGAGAGCAACCTGTCGAAGGCGGATCATGTCGTGGGAACCTAGTGTTCGGCGGGGAACGGTGCTGCTGCTCGCAGCCGAGTGTGGGGGTTGTTCGCGTGGGGTTGGTGTCGCAGTACGTCCAGACCGTGGATCTCCGTGTCCACGAACGAGTGTCCGGCTCGGGATCGGGGAACCCGGTGGTGTTCCTGCACGGTTTCCCGCAGACGGGGTACCAGTGGCGCCATCAGTTGCAGGCGGTTGCCGACGCGGGTTACGCGGGTTTCGCCCCCGATAACCGGGGCTTCGGGCTCACCGACAAACCCGGTGCGCGCGTGAGTCGGGCGATGCTCGCGCAAGACGTCATCAACTATCTGGACGCCAAAGGCATCGGGCAGTGCACGCTCGTGGGACACGACTGGGGCGGCATCATCGCGTTCAAGACCGCGATCGACCACCCCGATCGCATCACGCGTCTGGCACTCATCGACACGTTGTGCACCACGTGGTCGCCGGTGGGTCCACACGGTTGGTGGTTCAAGGTGCCCGGTCTTGCCGAGTCGTTCTTCGAGCGCCATCACCGCACCTTCATCGACGTGCTGTTCGCCGGAGCAGATTCCGCGCTGCTCGGCGATCGACCGCAGAGTCCGTGGGGTGGGATCCCGGCAGGAGTGCGGCCGCGGCCGACGTGGATCGACGACGATGCCTTGACGCACTACCGGGAGTCGTTCGCCGATCCGCAGTCGTGGTGGCATGCGATCAGCTACTACCGGTACGGGTTGCCCTTCCACGAAGTGATCACCGACGCCGCCCGGGCAACGGGGGAGCGGTATCGGTCGTTGTCGGAGGACGATGTCGCCGAGTACTGGGGGCACCCCGCAGGAATGGAGCAGCATCCGTCGTGGCCGCAGTTTCCCGACTACGGGCCCGAGGACCGTCACAAGCGATATCCGCATCCGACGCTCTGGCTCTACGGCGGCTACCTCGGCGGATCACTCGTGGAGGGAAGGACCGAGACCCCGACCGGCAACCCATTCCTCGATCAGTTCACGCGCTACTTCCCCGACCTGCGCGCGCGTTCGGTGGGAGGTGGCCACTTCCTCGGCGAGGAGTGCTCGGCCTACGTCAACGAGTGCCTGCTCGGCTTCATGTCGGGCGCGCTCTGAGGGCGCGTCAGCGCTGCAGGGCGCGGAACAGCGACAACACCGCCGACGCGCTGAATCCCACACGGTGTCCGGTGCGCGAGAGAAAGCCGAACTGCACGCCGGTGCTGGGGTCGTGCACCGTGAAGAACTGTTCGTGTCCGTGCGCGTCCACCGCCACATCGGTGAGCAACGGTGCACCGAGCGCCTCGAGCGCAGCGCGGGCGTACCCCGCATTGAGCACCTCGATGCTGAGGTGCTGCACGCCGGGCCCGTGCGTGTCGAGATAGTGGGCCACTTCGGGTCCGGCCTCGCGGCTCACGAGCACGATGTGAACTCCACCCGCCGCAACCACCGCAATGCCGGTTCCGGGTTCGGCCATCGTCTCGTCGTGGAATCCGAGTCGATCCACGAGCGATGCGCGCGCAGCAACGAGGTCGTGCACCGCCACCACCACATGGTCGACTCGGCTCGCCACCGTGTCGAGTCCGCTGCGGTCGCCCGTGGCGGCCTCCTTGGACGGCGCCGGTTCGGCGCGGCCTCGCGCCACCTCGATGCGGTGTGTCTCGGTGAGCAGGACTCGCACGAGTTGTTCGGCGAAGTCGGGGTCCACCCCGGCGTCGATCGCCCACTGTCGGCGTGAGTCGATCACCGTGCGCACCCGCGCCGGTTGGATGATGGGTGTGTCGCTGCGCTCCTTGAGGCGGGCCACCTCGTGACACACGGCCAGCCGCTCGGCCACGATCCGGATCAGTTCACGGTCCAAGCCGTCGATACGTGCCCGGAGGTCGGCGAGGTCGGTCATCGGGGCCGACGGTAGCCGTTGGACCCCGGGGGACCGTAGAGAGCCCGCCGCCCGGGTCGAACGGGGACCCGCCGCTGCTATCCTGCCGGGGTCCGTTGCGGCCCGAGGCTGCGACGTGATGCCGGCGGGCAACCGTCCCCGGCGTCCCTCCACCCCAGGAAGGCTGCATCATGTCCAAGCAGGAAGTCATCGGAGCCAACAAGCTCCACGCCACCGACACCGGTTCGCCCGAGGTGCAGATCGCTCTGCTCACGTCGCGTATCAATCAGCTCACCGACCACCTGAAGGTCCACAAGAAGGACCACCACAGCCGTCGTGGTCTGCTGATGCTCGTAGGTCGGCGTCGCCGCATGCTTGACTACGTGAAGGCCAACGACATCGAGCGCTACCGCTCGATCGTGGCCAAGTTGGGTCTGCGTCACTAAGACCCGCCCACTACATCATCCGGAGCGTTTCGTCCGGTTGTCAGTCGCCAGTCCTCCGGAGTCCCCCTGAGCGGGAGGGACCGCACCGGGAGGGTCGCCGACTGGGAACCGGGGCGCTCCACAACACATAAAGGAGCATGGAATGGCTGACGCCATCCGCGTGTCGGGTCCCGTTGGGGGCACCGACAAAACCCTGTCGTTCGAATCGGGCAAGTTGGCCCTGCAGTCCCAGGGAGCGGTTGTCGCTTCCATCGGACGCACCACGGTGCTGGCCACGGCCAATGCAGCCAAAGATGTCCGTGACGGAATCGACTTCTTCCCGCTCACCGTCGACGTCGAAGAGCGCGCCTACGCCGCAGGAAAGATCCCCGGATCGTTCTTCCGTCGTGAGGGTCGTCCCACCGAGGACGCAATCCTCACGTGCCGCCTCACCGACCGACCGCTGCGCCCGG
>JAFMJD010000012.1 GCA_017853685.1 Actinomycetota bacterium
AATGCCGATGTCGGAGTCGTGCACGCGAAAGACGATTCGATCCCCATCCGGCGCAGCAGACACCCGAACTACTCCGCCAGGGTCGGAGTACTTCACCGCATTGTCCACCAGGTTCCCGACCGCGGAGACGAGTTCGACACGGTTGCCCACCACGGTGACTTCTGGATCCGCGACTGTGGACGAGACGGTGACGCCGGAACGTTCCGCCAATGCGCTCACCCGATCGAGGGCCGCATCCACGACCTCCCCAATGGGAACCGGGAAATGCTCAACCTGTGCGCCGAGTTCGATCTGTGCGAGCTGCAACAGGTCCTCGATCGTGCGGTTGAGCCGTTCGGCTTCGGCCACGATTCGCTGGGCGAACCGCTCCACATCTGCCGGGTCACGCACGTCGGCGAGTGTCTCCGCCAGGAGCGACATGGCTGCCACGGGGGTCTTGAGCTCATGGCTGATGTTTGCCACGAAGTCGGTGCGAACCGCGTCGATGCGCTGGCGCTCGGTGACATCGGTGATGGTGGCGAGCGTGCCGCCACTCTCCACTGCGACGGCGTGGATCACGAGCGCCTTGGGCGGCGGTCCGGCCAACTCGAGCAGTCGGGTCTGATCGGCCCCGCCTACCGCCAGTCGCAGAACCTGTTCGAGCGCCTCTTCGACGAGGATGTCGCCGTGACGCATTCCCGTCGAATGTTCGGCCATTCGGTTCCGCACCACGACAGCCCCATCGCTATCCACGTACACGACACCGATCGGGAGGGCGTCGAGCGCAGCACGGATCGAGGTGAACTCGCGTTGCTCACCACCCTGTTCCTCGGCGCTCGGCGGCGGAGGAAGAATCGGTTCCGGGGTGATCGTCTGGCCACGTGATTGCAGCACACGAAACGTGAGTCCCGTTACCGAGGCCCCGACGAGCACTCCGATGACCAGCACGAGAAGCGTCACGCCGACGCTGGTCCCCCGTCTTCGGACCCGCCGGGCGCGATCCTCGGGATACCGCCGACGGGAGTGGGATCCTGACGAAGCCGATGTCGCACCGCGCCTACGTGCTCGGGGAGCCATCCGCTCACGAGATACCGAACCTTCTCGCCGATGTTCACGGCGTGGTCACCGATGCGCTCGTAGAAGCGGGCCACCACGGCGAGCTGAACCGCCACCTGCAGATCGATACTGCCGGCCGAATGACTCTCGAAGATCACCTGCACGAACTGACGCTGCAGATCGTCGAGGAAGTTGTCCATGTCGTCGACCGCGGCCGCTTTGGCCGCATCGGATTCGTCGTAGGCCTCCATGGCCGAGGCAAACAGTTGCTGCGCCTGCTCGCCCATCTTGGTGATGAGCCCGCGCAACTTCGGGTTGAGCTCGTGTCCGTAGATACGACGAGCCGCCTTGCAGATGTTCACAGCGAGATCCGCAGAGCGCTCGATCTCCGACGTCAGTTTGAGTGCCGTGATGATGGCTCTCAGGTCCGAAGCGACGGGTGACTGCAGTGCAAGGATGCGATAGCAGTGCTCCTCTACATCGATGCAGCGTGAGTCGATCTCGTCGTCCGCCTGGATCATGAGGTCTGCGCCCTCGAGGTCCATGTCGAGCAGCACTCGCGTTGCACGCGGAATTGCCTCGATCACCTGCGCACCAATGCGCATGAGTTCGCCATGCACCTCGGCCAGCTCGCCGTGGAATGACTTGCGCAGCTCTGTCACCCGAACCTCCCTGTGATGTAGGCCTCGGTCCGCTCGTCGGCGGGAGTCGAGAAAATCTTCCGTGTGCTGTCGAACTCTACGAGTACCCCGGTGCGGCGGTCGCTCTCGGTATTGATTTCCGTGGTGAAGAACGCCGTTCTGTCACTCACACGCGCAGCCTGCTGCATGTTGTGGGTCACAATCAGGATCGTGAATTGTTGCTTGAGTTCCTGCATGAGGTCCTCGATGCGGGCCGTGGCAATCGGGTCGAGTGCCGAGCACGGCTCGTCCATCAGGATCACATCGGGTTCCACGGCAATGCAGCGCGCAATACATAGTCGCTGTTGCTGGCCACCCGAGAGCCCCATGGCCGATGCCTTGAGTCGGTCCTTCACCTCGTCCCAGAGAGCCGCTCGTTGCAGTGACGACTCGACGATGGCATCGAGTTCTGACTTCTTGCGGACGCCGTTGAGTCTCGGGCCGAACGCCAGATTGTCGTAGATCGACTTCGGGAACGGATTCGGCTTCTGGAACACCATCCCGATCCGGCGTCGAACCTCGACTGCATCTACGTCACGCCCGTACAGGTTCACCCCGTGGTACTCGACGAGGCCCTCGACGCGCGCCGTCGGGATCAGGTCGTTCATCCGGTCGAAGCAACGGAGCACTGTGGACTTCCCGCAGCCCGAGGGACCGATGAACGCAGTGATCTCACGGGCGCTCAGCGACAGGTCGACGTCGCGTACCGCGCGAAACTCGCCGTAGTACACCGACAGTGCTTCGGTGCGAAACACCGGCGGCTCGGTCTGCGGTGCTGTTGCTGACTCCTCGACACTCATCTCTACCCCGTTCCCCGGATGCATTCGTGATTCCTCGTACCTTGCGACAACGTTCGTGTCCATGCCCTACCAGCGCCTCTCGAAACGATTGCGCAGACTGATGGCGAGTGCGTTGAGCACTACCACTACCACGAGCAGCACCAACGACGCTGCCGCAGTCACGGCCCGGAAATCGGCCCCGGTCTGACGGGCGTAGGAGAAGATCGAGACGGGCATCGAGGTGAACCCTCCCTTGGTGATCTGTTCCCAGAGTCCCTGATCGCCCGTGCGGAGCAGTCCGGTAACCCCTCCCACGAGGAGCAACGGCGCTGCCTCACCCGCCGCACGTGACAGCGAGAGGATGGTCCCGGTAAGGATTCCGGGTCCGGCCGAAGGGAGCACGTGCGACCGGATGGTCTCCCACTGGGTCGCCCCCACGCCGTAGGCGCCTTCACGAATCGAACGGGGTACCGCTCGCAGCGCCTCCGACGCGGTGATGATCACGATCGGCAGCACGAGCACCGCAAGCGTCAAGCCACCAGCGATGACGGTGCGACCACCGGTCAGTCCACCGGCGAACTTCACAAAGATGGTGAGACCGAGGATTCCGTACACGATCGACGGCACACCGGCGAGGTTGCGAATATTCACCCGAAGAATTCGAGCAACCCGCGATCCGCTCGCATACTCCTCGAGGTAGATCGCACAGGCGATTCCCAACGGGAAGGCCACGAGGGCAACGATGACCGCGAGCAGCAGCGTGCCCCGGATTGCTTGACCCACGCCGGCCGACTTTGCGTCGGATGCATCGAGCGACCCGGTGAGGAAGTCGCCGAAACGCGTATCGAGCACGGACCACGAGCGCTGGAACAGGTGCACGATAAGCACCACCAGAATCAGGAGCGATACCGCAAGCGCCGACAGCAGCAATGCCTCTACTGCGCGGCCGGAGAGGTTCCGCCGTTGACTCGTTCGACTCTTGGTGAGTCCGGCCGCACTGGCAGCTCCGAACTTTGCGGGGTTCGACAATGCCATGCTCAGTACTCCTCTCGCACTTTGCGGACGAGGCGATCACCCAGAACGTTGAGCAACAGCGTCAGCACGAACAGTAGGAATCCGAGGAAGAACAGGCTCTGGAAGGCCAGCCCGCTGCCAGCGATCTGGTCGCTGCCGAACCCGAGGGCCGCCATTGCCGCAGTCATGGTCTGGCCGGGCTGGAAGGGATCGACCGAGAAGAGGCCGCCGCCCACAGCGCCGGCGGCGATCGCCACCACCATGGTCTCGCCGATCGCTCGCGAGACACCCAGAATCAGAGCTGCGATGACGCCCGAGATACCAGCGGGCAGCACCACTCGGAACGTCGTGGTCACACGGCGGGCACCAAGACCGAACGACGCCTCCCGCAACGACATCGGCACGGCACGCAGCGCATCCTCGGCCACCGACGCAACGATCGGAATCGTCAGGATGCCGACGGCGATGCCGGCCGCTGCAAAGTTGAACGCCTTGTTCGCGCCACCGACCACCTTGGTGACGATGTCGGGGTTGATGAACGAGATCGCGAAGTAGCCGAGTACCACGCTGGGGATGCCGGCGAGAATCTCGACGATCGGCTTCAGGATCTTGCGCAGCCGAGGATTGGCGAACTCGGAGAGATACACCGCTGAGCCGAGCCCCAGGGGTACGGCGATCAACATGGCGATGCCGCTCACGATGAGCGTGCCGACAAAGAGAGTCCGCACGTCGAACATGCCACGGCGCGGGAACCACCCGATGTCCCACAACTTGCCCTTCTCGACGTGCCAGAAGAAGCGCCATGCGTCGGCGAACAAGACGTAGAGAATCAGCAAGGTGATCGAGAACGTCGTCACGGCGGCGAGTGCGAACAGCACCCGCATGCGCCGGTCCGACCGACGCCGACGTGGCGCGAGACGCAGATCCACCATCGGCGTTGCTCCGGACAGAGTGCCCACTTCCTCGCTCATGTGCACCGCCGCTCGGGGTTCGATGCGATAGGGGTACGAACGACATTCCACGATGACGGGATCACGTGGCAGTCCTCCTCGACGGCCGTGCGCGAAAGCGCCGGGACAGTCGCCACGGTAGGTGTTCGGCTCTCTCTCCGTCCTCCCTGTAGGTGAACGGAGGGTGAACTACAGCCGAACAACACCTGACGCCTGCCCCGGCGCGTATTCGCAATGTTGGTTACTTGCCGCCGTCGCGGGTGCCGACCTGCTTGCCCGTCCAGACCGCCCGGGTGGCCTCGACATCGGCCGCTGCGAGCGGCACGTACGGCACCTTGCCGTCGCCCACGCCGATCACACCGAGTCCGGCATCAGTCAGGTAGAAGTCGACGAAGGCCCCGAGTGCCGGGTTCTCGGCCAGTTTCTTGGTGCTCACGTAGATGTACAGCGATCGAGCAATCGGGTACTCGCCTGCAGCGATGGATGCCGGGGTCGGCTCCACACAGCCCTTGCCGGCGTCCACCTGGAGGGGCTTGATCTTGTCGAGGCTCTCCTCCACGAACGCAAAGCCCACCCAGCCGAGCGAGGTGGTGTTCGCCGAGATGCCCTCGATGATCACGTTGTCGTTCGGGCTTGCGGTGTAATCCGGACGCGGGTCGTACTCCTTGAGTTCGAGCTTCTTTCCGACCTTGCCCATGACGATCTCGACGAACGAGTCGAAGGTTCCGGACTCCTCACCGGGGGCGGTGATGGTGAGCGGGGCATCGGGGTACGGGTTGTGGAACTTGCCGAACTCCTCGCCCACCTTGGCCTTCAGCTCATCGGCGGCCGCATTGGCGTCTTTCCAGTTGTTCCGGCCGATGGCGTCGGGGCCGAGGAGCACCCAGAGATCCGAGAAGCTGAGGCACTCGATCGCGGTGTTGTCCTTGGCCGTCACGACCGACAGACCGTCGATGGCGATCTTCAGCTCGATGAACTCGACGCCGTTCTTGGCGCACTCCTCGGCCTCGGCCTTCTTGATCGGACGCGAGGCGTCGGAGATGTCGGTCTCGCCGGCGCAGAACTTGGCGAAGCCGTCTCCGGTGCCCGGACCCTCGATCTGGATCGCAACCTTGGGGTTGGCTGCGCCGAACAGCTTGGCGACCGCCGTCGTGATGGGCTCGACCGTGGAGGAACCCGAGACGAAGAGCGATCCGCTCAGCTCACTGGCCGTCGTGGTGCCGGGCGCCGCGGTGGTCGACGAGCCAGCCGCGGTGGTCGTGGTGTTCTCGGTCTTCTTGTCGCTGCTGCATGCACCGGCTACGAGTGCGAATGCGAGGGCAGCGCACCCGAGTCCGAGTCGCTTGGTGGTTGTGTTCACTACTGCTTGCTCCTTCATGGATGTTGGGGGGCACACGTCAAGGTAAACAGCGATGTTGACTTCGGCATGGCTGTTGGGTTACGCAAACATGAACCCTCGGTGACGGATCGAAAGGCGGCCACGGGACCAACGACCACGCAACTTACTGACCGGCAGCGACAGAGTTCACCGGAGGAGTCGCGACCGCAAGGCCTCGGCCCGTGCGCCATCAAACCCGGATGCTGACAACCAGTTTTGCACCGATCCGTGCCGCTCATCCAGGACGCGGAACACGGTCAGCATGGTGTCGGGTGCCGATGCCATCGCTCGATCGATACGGGACTCCCAAACTTCACGATCCCCGTAGAGCTCGGCGAGCTGCGGGTCTCGGACTCGTTCGAGAAAGCGCTGTTTGAGCGCGGGCATCACGCGTTCGGTGAGCGAGTAGTCAAGCGCGATCTCGCGACGGTCGACACCCAGTGTGTGCAGAAGCAGGCCGGCAACAAGACCGGTGCGATCCTTGCCGGCCGCGCAGTGAAATACGACTGGGGCATCAGACGTTCCAACGAGGTCGAGCACCCTCACAAAGTGCGAACTCATGCGCTCCAACATCGACAGGTATTCGTCGGCCATGGTGGCATGGACCGAGTCGCCGTTCGATGATCGCTGGGTCTCGTCGAAGATCGACACGTTGTGCCAGTTCCCCACTGCGCCCCGGATGGGCCCCACACCGATCAGATCGACCTCGGCTGCGGTGCGCAGATCGACCACCACTCCCACGCCATGTTTGTTCACCACCCGACGAACATCCTCGTCGGTCATCGTGTGCAGTGAGTCCGCACGGAACACCAGACCGTGACGCACCTCACGCCCGTCGGTGGTTCGGTACCCGCCGAGATCGCGGAAGTTCACCGGACCGTCGAGCGCGAGCCATCGCAGGGGTGCAGGTATTTCGGGGGGCATACGGATCCAATCGTCAGCGTCGTTGGTTGATGCGGCGCAGTTCGCTCTGAGGGTGCACAGCATCGACCCCACCACGGCGGTGCCAGACACCATCGCCATCGAGCGACCAGCCGATCGACGTCTCGTCGAGCATGACATCGAGAATGCTGTCGAGTCGCACACGGTGCCCACGGTCACGCACCGGCAGCAGGACCTCCACCCGCCGATCGAGATTCCGCTCCATGAAGTCTGCCGAGCCGATCAGGTGCAGCGGCTTTCCGGTGCCACCGCCGTTGCCGAATCGATAGATGCGTGAATGTTCGAGATAACGCCCGAGCACCGAGCGCACCCGGATGTTCTCCGACACACCCGCAACCCCCGGCCGCAGGCAGCAGATACCGCGCACCACGAGATCGATCTGCACACCAGCTTGGCTCGCACGGTACAGGTGCCGGATGATCTCGGGGTCGGTGATCGCGTTCAACTTCGCAGTAATCGAGCCTGCAGCGCCGTGCGCGATCTCGGCGTCGATGAGTTCGGCGAGCTGCGTTCGGAGGTGCTGAGGCGCAACAAGGATGCGGCGGTAGTTCTCCTCCTTGGAGTAGCCCGTGAGGTGATTGAACAGCTCACCGAGATCGGCACCGATGTCGGGGTCGGCGGTGAACAGTCCGATGTCTTCGTACGTGCCCGCAGTGCGCGAGTTGTAGTTGCCCGTACCCACATGCGCGTAACGGCGCAGACCGTCGCTGTCGGCACGCACCACCAATGCACACTTCGAGTGGGTCTTGAGCCCGACGAGACCGAACATCACATGCACGCCGCTGCGTTCGAGCGTGCGCGCCCAGGTGATGTTCGACTGCTCGTCGAAGCGCGCCTTGAGTTCTACGAGCACTGCCACCTGCACACCGCGCTCGGCCGCACGTGCGAGGCTGCGGGCGATGTTGCTGTCGGCCGACATGCGGTAGAGCGTCATCTTGATCGACTGCACCTTGGGATCGTCGGCTGCTGCGGCGATGAACCCCTCGACCGTGCTGTGGAATGCCTCGTACGGGTGGTGCACCAGCAGATCACGCTCACGCAACATGGCGAACCACGAGGTCTCGCCACGCTCCACTGCCTGCACCCGGGCCGGTGTGGACGACCGCCAGATCTCGTCGCGCATGCCGGGTCGATCGAGTGACGAGATCTGGAACAGTGCGCTCAGATCGATGAGCGAGCGGTGATAGGTGACATCGTCGGTACCGAGGTCGAGTTCGTCGAGCAGCAGGTTCACGATCTCGTCTGGCATCGCGTGCTGAGCCTCGAGCCGCACGGCTCGGCCGAAACGTCGGCGGCGCAGTTCCACCTCGAGTGCCTCGAGGAGATCGTCGGCTTCGTCCTCGTCCACGGTGAAGTCGGTGTTCCTCGTCACCCGGAACACCCAATGCTCCTCCACGCGCATGCCGGGGAAGAGTTCGTGCAGATGCGCGGCAATGACTTGCTCGAGCGGTACGTAACGCACTCCATCGGACAGCGCCAACAATCTCGGGAGCAGCGACGGCACCTTGACCCGCGCGAAGCGTCGCTCGTCGTCGTCGGGATCGCTCACCATCACCGCGAGGTTGAGCGACAGGTTCGAGATGTAGGGGAACGGGTGCGCAGGATCCACGGCGAGCGGCGTGAGCACGGGGAAGACCCGTTGGTGGAACAACTCGCCGAGTTCCTTGCGACTCACATCGTCGAGCGAATCCCAATCGGCAATATCGATTCCGTTCTCGCGCAGTGCAGGAAGCAGTTGCTGCGTCAGCAAGGTCTCTTGTAGTTCGACGAAGCCGGACACCCGGCGTCCCGCCTCTGCCAACACGGCTTCATGGGTGCGGCCGTCCACCCCGACATCACCCACGCCGGCATCGATCTTGCTCTTCAGCGCAGAGACGCGGACCTGAAAAAACTCGTCCAGGTTGGACGAACAGATCGCCACGAACTTGATTCGCTCGAGCAGCGGCACGCCCGGCTCGTCGGCCTGGGCGAGGACGCGCAGGTTGAAGTCGAGCCACGACAGCTCACGATTCAGCACCTGACGCTCACCCCCTCAGCGTTCCGGAACCCACTGACTCCCGACAGTACCCACCGATGGCAGCACTGCGTACAGGAGTTGTCGAGACGTTCACCCAGTCTTCGGGCGAACGTCACCGTTCCCGTGAATCACTCATCGATCTCGACGAGGCCGAGATCCCACTCCACCGTCACGCGCTCACGCTCGGCGTCTCGCATGATGCGCTCGCGGTTCCGGCGGAACTGCGGGTCGTCGCGCGGCAGCAGCACGAGGCGGGCGAGGATGCGGGAGCGGAACTCGTCGATCACTGCACGGTCGCCGTAATCGCCGTAGACCTCCCAGTGGGGCGACACCGGGCCCAGATACACGATGCGCACGTGGGCTCGGGGCGCTTCGCTGGCGGTATCGCTCATCGGGACTCCTTGTGGTTGCGGGTCCGTCCGGCGGGCAGTGCGGCGTACCGGACGACGGGTTCGTGCGGCGGCTCATGCCGCCGGGATCGCCCGAGTGTACGGCCGGGCGGGCCATGACGGACTCGGTCGCACCCCGGACCCCATCTGAACTGGGACTTTCCGCATATGTTACGAAATGATTGCATTGTCATTTGGCGCATGCTTGACTCTGCATCGCTGGAACCAAACGCCCACCACGGACGTCAGTAGCAGCAACACCGTCAGTGAGACGGCACATACAGGCTCTGGGCGGAGCCCCGAGCAAAGGAGCACAACCCCCACATGGACCTACGTTTGGCCGATACCCCCCCGGCAAGCGAAGTCACCGCCTGGATGGCTGACGGCAATTGCCGGAGCTATGCCCCCGCCGTCTTCTTCCCGAGCGACGGCGTCGGGGTGGACCGGGCCCGCAAGATCTGCAAGACCTGTCCGGTCGCAGAAACCTGCCTCGAGTACGCACTCGAGAACCGCATCGATCACGGCGTCTGGGGCGGAGCCTCCGAACGCGAACGGCGCCGAATCCTCAAGCGGCGTCGGGTCGAACTCGGCTCGAGCCACTGATTTCCCACCGCTACACCGCGCTGATCACGGTCAGCAAAAGTGAACACGAGCGCCCCTCGGGGCGCTCGTGTGCGTTCGGGGCCCGGTGACTGGGCCGGCGGTTTCCTCAGTTCTCGGAGGACGAATCGCCAGTCGACGACTTGGTGTCGCTCTTGTCCTTCTGGCCCTCGGCGAGTCCCTTCTTGAACTCCTTCTGGGCCTGACCGAGGTTGCGAGCCAACTTGGGCAACTGCGAACCGCCGAACAGGACGAGGACCACGATGAGGATGATCGCCCATTCCTGAGGCGAATCGATGAATGCATGCACGTGCGTAGTCTGCCACCCTCGGGCGCCATGCGGAAGGTCAGGGAGCAAATCTTCCTTCGGGCGGGCCGGGGCCAAGAGGAGGACCGATCGTGCTCGAGTGCGTGGTGAACGTGAGCGAGGGTCGAGACGCGCGCCTGCTCGACCGCCTGGCCCAAGCGGCGGGCGAGGACCTGCTTGATGTGCACACCGACCCCTTCCACCACCGCAGCGTCTTCACCTTGGTGGGCACCGTTGCACCACGCCGCCTCACCGAACGGGCCGTCGAACTCCTGGATCTCACGGGGCACCACGGTGTCCACCCCCGACTCGGGGTCGTCGACGTGGTTCCGTTCGTCCCCCTCGCCGGCTCGTCGCTCGCCGACGCACTGGTGGCCCGCAACGAATTCGCCGACTGGGCGGCGCATGCGCTCGGTGTGCCGTGCTTCCGCTACGGACCCGAGCGCAGCCTGCCCGACATTCGTCGACGGGCCTGGCAGGTCCTGGCCCCCGACACCGGACCGGACCACCCCCACCCCACGGCAGGTGCCATCTGCGTGGGCGCCCGGCCCGAACTCGTGGCCTACAACGTATTCCTCGCATCCCCCGACCTCGATGCGGCTCGAGCCGTGGCGCGAGATGTACGGGGACCGCATCTGCGTGCGCTGGGCCTGGCGGTGGGGGCTCACGTGCAGGTGAGCATGAATCTGATCGAGCCCGATGTGGTGGGCCCGGCCGAGGCCTACGACTTGGTGGCCGCGCTCGCCGAGCCGGAACGAGCCGAACTCGTCGGCCTGCTCACCGAACGGGTGTTGGAGCGCATCCCGGTAGAGCGCCGAACCGAACTGGATGTCGGAGTCGAGCGGACGGTGGAGTGGCGACTGTCGCAGTCGCTCGATGCCCGTCGCCGGGCGTGGCTACACAGCCGGGGTCAGGCCGAGGCGGAATGACGGACCGACAGGGCCCGTTGGCGGCGGAGGCGACGACGCTCGCGCTCTGACAACCCGCCCCAGATCCCGAACTTCTCACCATTGGCCAGCGCGTACTCGAGGCAGTCGAGCCGAACGACGCACCCGCGACACACTTCCTTGGCCTCCCGTGTGGAGGCACCACGCTCGGGGAAGAAAAGATCCGGGTCGACTCCGAGGCAGTTCGCTTGGTCCTGCCAATCCTGATCGTCGCTGTTCGTGCGGTCGTCGTACATCGTTTGCCCTCCCGTGTTGGGCCTGCTCGCCACCTTGGCGTGCGATTTCACGTTGCAACACCCACATCTGTAATTACAACTTTGCAATTCTCACCCCAATAGGGTCGGTTTTGCAAGCCCGAGGGCGAAAAATCGCTAATTTCCGCCGATGCCCACACTCCATGTTCGCAATGGCGACATCACCACAATTGCCGTCGACGCCATCGTGAACGCGGCGAACAGTGCACTGCTCGGCGGCGGCGGAGTGGACGGAGCAATTCATCGAGCGGCCGGACCAGAACTGCTCGAGGCATGTCGGGCACTGCACGGATGCCATACGGGGGACGCGAAGTGGACCCCCGGTTTTCGCCTCCCGGCCCGGTTCGTGATCCACACCGTCGGACCGATGTGGAACCACGGACTCAGCGGCGAATTCGACCTCTTGGCGCGCTGCTACCGACGCAGCCTCGAAGTTGCCGCAGAAATCGGGGCGCGGTCCGTGGCCTTCCCCTGCATCTCCACGGGCGCGTTCGGCATGCCGTCGAAGGAATCAGCCGAGGTAGCGGTGGCCACCGTGCGAGCGTTCACCGGGCCGGTGGACTCGGTCACGTTCGTCACCCACGACGAAGCGGATTACGAACGCTACGTGCGCCTCACGAGCAGCTGAACGACTGCACGTCGGACACGTTCATCCTGCACGACGGTCGCCGCGACCCATGCGCGAACCGCGTGTTCCGCCTCGCGACATCTGACGCTTGTGCTCGACGAAGTCCACCAACACGTAATCGCCCAGGGTCTCGGGATTGGTGAAGAATGCTCGACCACCGTTCATGCCCGACAGACGCTCGATGAACTGCTGGAGGTACGAGTTGGGGTCCAACATGAACGTGTTGATGCGAATGTTCTCGCGCGTGCAACGCATGACCTCGCGCAAGGTGGCCTCGATGGTCTCGGGAACCGGTGGGTAGTTGAAGTACACGCCACCACCGGGCTCGATGTGTGCCGTGGGTTCGCCGTCGGTGATCATGATGATCTGCTTGGTGCCGGTCTGGCGGGCAAGCATCTGACGCGCGAGCAGGAAGCCGTGCTGCATGTTCGTGCCGTAGTCGAAGTCCCAGCTCACCTCGGGCAGTTCCTCGGGCTTGATGACGTGAGCCACCTTGCTGAACCCGACGATGCCGATGTAGTCACGCGGGAACTGCGACGTGATGAGCGAGTGCAGCGCCATGGTGACCTTCTTGGCCGGCAAGAAGTTGTCGCGCATGGGCATCGACATCGACAGGTCGAGCATGAGCACCGTGGACGACTTGGTGAGGTTCTCGGTGCGTTCGATCTCGAAATCGTCCGGCTGCAGCCGCACGGGCGTGCCCTGACCCCCGCGGCGAATCGCGTTCCTGATCGTGCGATGCAGATCCAGGTGGAACGGATCGCCGTACTCGTACTGCTTGGACTCGTAGGTGCGCTCGTGACCCACGCCCAGCCGCTCGATCTGGTGCGTGCCCATCTTGTCCTTGGACAATTTCGAGAAGAGATCCCGCAACGCGTTCGACCCGATGGCCCGCAGGCCCTTCGGGGTGAGCTCGAGTCGGCCCTCCTTGTTCTTGATGAGGCCGGCCTCCTCGAGCATCTTGGCGAGCTGCTGCAATTGTTCGAGCGACTTTGCTGCGTCATCACCCATGAGGTCACGCACGCGGTCGAGATCCACCTCGGCGAGTTGTCCCGGGGTGGATGCGCTCTTGAGCATCTGCTCGAGCTGATCGAGGTCACCGAGGTCCTGCATGGTCTCCATGGCCTGCTGGAAGCCCATGGGATCCTGACCCTGCATGTCGTACCCGCGGTCCCACGGCAGGCTCGGGAACATCTGCTGGAGATTCTGGGCCAGCTGGTCTGCCTGCCAACGCAGGTCCATGTCCTCCATGAGCGTGTTCGCGAGCTGTTGGAGTTGAGCCCGCTGCTCGGGCGTCATGGAGTTCATCATCGCCTGAGCAGCGGCCATCCGTTTGGCGATCGACTCGAGCAACTCTTCGACCGTCTGCGGGTTCTCCGGGAAGAAGTCCCCGTACTCCTGCATGAACTCCTCGAAGTGCGGATCATCGCCGCGCTGATGCCGTTCGAGCATCTGGTTGAGCGCAGCCATCATGTCCTTCATGCGCTGCATCTGTTCGGGCTGCATGTTCTGCATCCCCTCGGACACCTGATCGACGTACTGCTGCATGAGTTGTTCACGCAGTTTGTCCATCAACTGCTCGAACCGTTGCTGCGCCTCGGCCGAGGAGAAGTCGTAGTTCTGCAGTTCACGCACCCGACCGGCGAGGTCGTCGGGAAGCATGTCCAGTTGGAGATGACGTTCGGCTGCAGCCTGCTTCGCGAGATCCGAGCGCCGCTGGTCGCCGGCGGACTCGGCATCGAGTTGGGCACGGTCGATGCCATGGCGCTCCTCGTCGAGGATGTCGGACAGTTCCTGCGCGATCTCGTCGTACACACCGCCGAGATTGCCGCTCTCTTTGAGTTCTTGGCGTCGCTGGCGCAACTTCTCCAACATCTCGCGCAAACCCTGGAGGCGTTCGCCGTTCGCGTCCTGGAAACCGTTCTGCAGGAGTCGGCGCAGCGCCGAGTTGACATCGCCGTGGTACAGCAGGTCGTCGGTGATCTCGTCCATCAACGCGTCGGCGTCGAGCTCGAAACCTTTCTGCGTCCCGTCCCATCTGCTGTAGGTGAAGCGCACGGCCATGTGTGGAGGGTACACGCCACCCGTCACCTCCTGTTCAGCGCATCGTCGCCCGGGGGACATGCGACTGCCGTCAGGTGCAGGTAATCACTCCGGGCCGAGCAGCGGGTTCGGGTAGGATCATGTTCCGTCATGCGAGTACCGCGCACCTTCGTGTTCGTCGATCTTTCCGGATTCACGAACTACACCGCCGCATACGGCGACGATGCGGCCGGTCGGATCCTGAGCGCGTTCCGCAGCATCACCCGTGAAGTGGCCTCCGAGAGCGGTGTTCGGGTGGCCAAGTGGCTCGGCGACGGATGCATGGTGGTCTCGGTGAATCAGGAGGCTGCGGTGAAGTTCGCCATCGAACTCGCCGGGAAGGCCGGCGAGGTATGCGCCCCGCTCACGGCTCGCATCGGAATGGCCACCGGACTCGCACTGCTGTTCGAGGGCGACGACTACATCGGCTCGGCCGTGAACATGGCCGCACGCCTCTGCGACGCGGCCGGACCCTTCGAGATCCTCGTTCCCACGATGCAGATCGAACGCCTGCCCCAAGGGGTCATGGCTACGCCGCACGAACCGCTCGAACTGCGCGGTTTCCCGGGCGAGGTCGATGTGGTGCAGCTCACCGGATCGCTCGAATCCGAGGGCGCCGATACGGGCGAACTCTGGACCCGGCCGCGTTTCGTGTGAGCGAAGCGGGCAGCACCGACCGACCAACTCCCCCGCCGTTCGCACTCGGCGGTGTACTCGACTCCGTCGGTGCACTGGGAACCGCACCCGCATCGAACTGGGACCAGGCGCCCACCCCCGGGTGCGATCTGATTCACCGCTACCCCGAGGACCTGCGGATGTTCGGCGAGCTGGGTGTGCGCTCGATTCGACTCGCCTTCGACTGGTCACGCCTGCAACCGGCGCCGGGGCGGATCGACCACGACTGGCGCGAGTGGTACGAGACCTTCCTCACACACGCCGAACGACTCGGCATCGACATCTGGGCGACGCTGCTCGAGTCCACCGTGCCGGCCTGGTTCGACGATGAGGGTTCGTTCGCCGATGCCCGCGCCGCTGGTCTGGCATGGCCGCGCTGGGTGGAGACGGCGGCCGAACTCTTCGGTGATCGGGTGAGCGGATGGTTCCCGATCGTGGACCCCGTGGGCGTGGCCCATCGTTGGCACAACGACACGCACAAGCACCAGGCAGCGGTGATCTCGCTCTCCACTGCGTGGCGAGACGCGTGGCGCATCCTGCGCGGTGGTCCTCCCGTCTCAACAGCGCTCGGGGTTCACATGGTGCGCCCCGTCGACGCGAGTGTCCCGGCTGCGGAAGCGGCCCGACTCGACGACCACCTGCGCTGGCGATGGTGGATGCGTTCGCTTCGCGACGGCATCGTGCGCTTCCCCGACGGCAGCACGCGGGAGATCCCCGATCTGGCCGCCTCGCTCGATGTGCTCGGCATCACGACATCACTGGATCTTCCCGAAGCCGCGCTGACCGATGACGCCCTTCGGCGTTGGCACGAACGATGCGGGACTGTTCTCCGACGGGCCGCCGAGGAAGGGCCGCAGCGACCCATGACGCTCGCCGGACTCAGCGTTCGTTGGCCGCACACCGATGAACGTCGGCTGATCGTGGAGACCACAGTCGCGTCGCTGCATGCCGCGGTCAACGACGGCGTGCCGTTGCGGTCGGTCTTTGTGGATCCGGCAATCGGTGCGTCGAGCGACACCGCAGCATCACTGGTCGATCGGGACCGCGCGACGACTTCGGACGGCGCGCCATGGCTCACCATGTCCCGCCCGCCAACACCAGGCGGCGAGACGGACTCCCACTGATTCACCGACGCCAACGGCGTCGGGTGCGCTCAGACTGCTTCGACGTTGCGTGCTTCGGGGCCGCGGCGGCCCTCACCGATCTCGAACGTCACCTTCTGGCCCTGCAGCAGTGTGCGCCTGCCGCTACCCACGATGTTCGAGAAGTGCACGAACAGATCTTCGCCGTCGTCGCGACTGATGAAGCCATAGCCCTTCTGGTCGTTGAAGAACTTGACGGTACCCGTAGCCATGTCGACTCCCCTTCAGCGCTGTTCCACAACCCCCATATCAGCGAGGAACAGACACCCGGAATCATAACCACAATCGGCCCGCCCGTTTTTTGGCGACATCCCGCCCCCCGCCCGAATCGGTGGCGCAGGAGGGCGAGAGTTCAGGAACGGCTGCGGTAGGTGGCCCGGGCGCCCGAGGAGTCCTTGTTCAGGCGCTTCAGCAGGTGCAGGCCCTCGAGCACGAACTCCACGGCGCTGGCGAGACCGGCAGGCGACTCGTCGCCGCCAGCGAGGGTGGACACAGCGGGGCGCAGCGCCGGTACCTGCTCGAGCAGGGCGGCCTCATCGGTGGACGACACGTCCTCACCCACATGGGCGACGACGCCTTCTTCGAATGCCGCGATGACATCTCGGTACTGATCGAAGGGGATCCGTTCCTTGAACACGGTCAGGACGGCACCCCGCAGCAACTGCTCGACGATGGCACCCTCGCGACCCTCCTCGAGGGCCTCGATCTCGACCTTGCCCAGCGTGGAGGCGGGCAGCGCCTCGAGATCGCACACCCTCGGCACCACATCACGTTCGCCGCTGTGCAGCGCACGCCGGAGCGCGTTGGCGCACAGCACCTCGTAGTTCGACACGCTGAGGCGAACGCTCACACCACTGCGCTGGTTGATGTTCGTGCTACCGCGGGCTGCCTGGGAGAACTGAGCGATGACGTCTTCGAGGTACTCGGGCACGCGCACCGTGATGTCGCCCACGCTGGGCGACCGCGACTCCTGACGGATGATCGCCACTTCGGTGCTCACCTCGAGCGGGTAGTGCGTGCGGATCTGGCTCCCGAAACGGTCCTTCAACGGGGTGATGATGCGGCCGCGGTTCGTGTAGTCGTCGGGGTTCGCCGAGGCCACCAGCATCACGTCGATCGGGAGGCGGACCTTGTACCCGCGGATCTGCACATCGCGCTCCTCGAGCACGTTGAGCAGGCCCACCTGGATGCGCTCGGACAGGTCGGGGAGTTCGTTGATGGCGAAGATGCCCCGGTTGGTGCGCGGCACGAGTCCGTAGTGGAGCGTGAGTTCGTCGGACAGATACCGCCCCTCTGCCACCTTGATGGGATCCACCTCGCCGATGAGGTCGGCGATCGAGGTGTCCGGGGTGGCGAGCTTCTCGCCGAAGCGATCGTCACGGTGCACCCACGTGATGGGTGTGTTGTCGCCCTGAGCGGAGACGAGATCGCGCGCGTGCCGGGAGATCGGGTGATACGGATCGTCGTTGATCTCCGAACCCGCAATGATCGGCATCCACTCGTCGAGCAAACCCGTGAGCGAGCGGATCATGCGCGTCTTTGCCTGACCGCGCTCACCGAGGAAGATCACGTCGTGGCCGGCGAGGATGGCGTTCTCCAATTGGGGCATCACGGTGTTCTCGTAGCCGAGCACCCCATCGAACAGCGGCTCGCCGGCAGCGATCTTGCGGACCGCATTCGTCCGGATCTCTTCCTTCACCGGAAGCGATTTCCACCCCGAAGCCTTCAGTTCGCCGAGCGTTGCCGGCAGGTTCTCACGACCGTGTGCCATGGCCCGACCCTACTCGCTGCACCTCCGACGAACACCGGCCGACCCTCGTGTGCGGAGTCGGAGCAGATTTCGTGCATGATGCTCCACCATGGTTGACGATCAAACGGTGGATCTGGCCGTAGTGGGCCCCGGATCGGTCGGTGCATACTTCGCTGCCCACGCCGCCCAGCGGGGCACATCGGTGCTCGCATGTGCCCGTCGGCCGTTCGACGAATACGTGATCGACTCCGAGCGTTTCCCCGCCCGCCTGCGAGCAAACGTCCTCATCGATCCGAGCGCCGTGGCCCGCCCCGTTCCGCACGTGCTGGTGGCGCTCAAGTCACAGCACACGGCCGAAGCCGGTGAGTGGCTACGTCGGCTCTGTGGACCCGAGACCATCGTGGTGGCCGCACAGAACGGCCTCGAGGCCGAGGAGCGACTGGCGCCGTTCGTGAACGGAGCCACCGTGGTGCAATCGGTGGTGTACTGCACCGCCGAACTCGTCGCTCCCGGACACGTGCAGCACTACAGCAGCGGTTGGCTGTGGGTGCCGAACACGCCCGAGATGCAGCGCTTCGCACAGCTCTTCGCCGGTTCCGGCGCCGAGATCCGACCGACCGACTCGTACGTCACCGAACTGTGGCGCAAGTTGGGTTTCAACACCACCACCAATGGCGTCACTGCGTTGGCGCGCAAGCGCCTGGCCGCGTTCGCACGCGAGGACATGGCGCTGCTCGGTACCCGCCTGCTCGCCGAGGCATGGACCGTGGCGCGCGCGTTGGGCGCCGACCTCGATCCCACGACCACGTCGCAGTACATGACGATGATCGCCGAACAGCCCGGCAACCCCGGCACCTCCACGTACTACGACCGCATGGCAGGCCGACCGACCGAACACGACGCCATCTACGGTTCGATGGTGCGTGCTGCACGACGCATCGGCATCGAGGTGCCGGTCACCGAAACGGTCTGGGCACTGCTCGCCGCAGGCGACGACGACCGATTCGCCTAGTCGACCGAGCAGCCCGGTGACGCTGGAGACACCGGCGCGACTGACGGCTACTGTGCCCACCGTGGGGGACATTCCTGCCTCGCTCGACGAGGTTTCAGCAGCATGGTTGGCACAGGTCACCGGGTTTCCGGTGACCTCCGCGCAGTTGCAGGTGATCGGACAGGGCGAGGGATTCCTCGGCCAGTTGGCTCGCGTGACACTCGGCTATAGCGACACAACACCGCCGGGTGCACCGACATCGGCCATCGTGAAACTGCCGACTCAGGATCCGGGAGGCAAGCAGATCGGGCTCATGATGGGTGTGTGGGAGCGCGAGTCACGCTTCTACGACGAGATCGGCGCACAGATGAAAGTGCGCATCCCCAAGGTGTACGCCAACCTCGCCGACTCGGCCGGGGGCAACTATGCGATCGTCATGGAAGACCTCGCACCCATGCATCCGGCCGATCAGGTCACCGGCGCAACCCCCGATCAGGCACGACGCGTGATCGACGAACTCGCCGTGATCCACGGAACCTGGTGGGACTCCCCCACGCTCAAGCAACTCCCGTGGATGCCGGGACTCGACAGCCCGATGACCGGTGCGATCAAGCCGATGTTCGACATGGGGTGGGCCCAGTTCAACGAGCGGTATGCACATCGGGTATCGGCCCGAACCCTGCGGTGGGCCGAACAGTTCTCGAATCGGATTCCCCAACTGTTGGAGCGCTACCTGAGCGAGCCCAACACACTCGTGCACGGCGACTTCCGGCTCGACAACATGTTCTTCGATGCCGACGGAAACGCCGGCGGATCATTCGCGTTGGTGGACTGGCAGATGGCGATGCGCAGTCCGGGCGGCTCGGACCTCGTGTACTTCATCGTCACCAACCTTGCCCCCGAGACCCGGCGGGCCATGGAGCGCGAACTCGTCGAGCGCTACCAAGCGGGCCTCGCCCGCCAAGGGGTCACCGGCGAATACGCAACCGTGCAACGTCTGTGGCAGGGCTACATCGAGGGCATCTTGTTCTACTGCGTGAGCTTCGGCGGCGGTCTGCTCACCATCGACCCGGCGAACGAGCGAGGCGTGAAACTGTTCGACGAACTCGTGATGCGCACGTACATCGCGGCCGAAGACCTTGCGGTTGGCGACATACTTGGGCTCGACTGAGCCCGTCGCGGGATCCTGACGGTCGGGCCACAAAGCCGAGCGCTCTCGCGGGAGCGGACCGAGGGGTGGGTACGAGATGGAGATGCACTTCGCCACGGTGTGGGAATCGATCGCCGACGAGATTCCCGGCGCCACTGCGCTGATCCACGGTGATCAGCGACGGACCTGGAGCGAGTACGAACAGCGCGCAGCGCGCCTCGCGCAGGCGTACACCGCTGCAGGTCTCGGGCCGAACTCGAAGATCGGCATGTATCTCTACAACTGCAACGAATATCTCGAGGTGCAGTTCGCCGGTTTCAAGATGCGCGGCGTGCCGGTGAACGTGAACTATCGCTACCTCGACGAGGAACTCTGGTACCTACTGGACAACTCCGACGCCGAAGCACTCGTGTTCCACCGATCGCTCGCCGATCGTGTTGCCCGGGTGATCGACCGCCTGCCGGGGCTCAAGTTGCTCATCGAGGTGGACGACGGCGGTGCGGCGGGCCAGGTTCGCGGTGCCATCGGGATCGAGGATGTGATCGCTGCGCACGAGCCGCTGCCCCGCATGCGCCGCGAAGAGACCGACACCTACATGCTCTACACCGGGGGTACCACCGGCATGCCCAAGGGCGTGATGTACGACATCGGTGGTCTCACCGGGGGCTTCGCTGCGGGTGGCTTCCCGCTGCTCGGCCTCGCTCCCCCGAGTGATGCCTCTCAGATCGCCGGCATGGTGCGCTCTGCACTCGAAGGCGGCGCCTCACTCGTCTCGGTTCCGGGGTGTCCACTGATGCACGGCACGGGTGTTTGGCTCGGCGCCTTTGTGCCCCACCTTGCCGGTGGAACGGTGGTCACGCTGCAACAGCGGAGTTTCGACGCAACGGAACTCTTCGAAACCGTGCAGCGCGAGCGAGCCACCTCACTGGTCATCGTGGGTGATGCTTTCGCCCGACCGATGATCCGAGCGATCGACGATGCCGCGGCTGCAGGCAAACCATTCGACACATCGTCGCTCCGGATGCTGATCTCCTCGGGCGTGATGTTCACCGCCGAACTCAAGGATCAATTGCTGGACCGAATCCCACAGTTGGTGATCGTCGACGCGATGGGCTCCTCGGAGGGATCGATGGGAACGGCGATCTCGATGAAGGGTGTTCCGGCCAGCACGGCAAAGTTCAACCAGATGCCCACCACCAAGGTGTTCACCGAGGACGGCCGCGAGGTCCAGCCCGGGTCCGATGAGATCGGCATGGTTGCTGCCGGCGGCAACGTGCCGGTGGGCTACTACAAGGATCCCGAGAAATCGGCGCGCACGTTCCGCACGATCAACGGCGTGCGCTATTCGTTCCCCGGCGACATGGCTCAGGTGGCCGCGGATGGTTCGCTCATCCTTCTCGGGCGCGGATCTCAGGTGATCAATTCGGGCGGCGAGAAGATCTTCCCCGAGGAGGTCGAGGAGGCCGTCAAGCGTGTGCCCGGCATCACCGACTGCCTCGTGGTGGGTGTCGACGACGAGAAGTTCGGCCAAGCGGTCACTGCGGTTGCGTCGCTCGCACCGGGGGCGAGCGTCGACGAGGCCACCGTCATCTCGAGCGTGAAGTCACAGCTCGCCGGCTTCAAGGCACCCAAGCGCGTGGTATTCGTGAGCCAGGTTCCGCGTGCCCCGAACGGCAAGGCCGACTACAAGACAGCGCGTCAGTTGGCCAGCCGCTGACGGAAGAACTCGAGCACGCGCTGCACACCATCGTCCACGCGCTGCTCGGTGAGC
This sequence comes from Actinomycetota bacterium, assembly GCA_017853685.1. Lineage (GTDB taxonomy): Bacteria > Actinomycetota > Acidimicrobiia > Acidimicrobiales > Ilumatobacteraceae > WLJO01. The sequence goes on from JAFMJD010000012.1 coordinate 21,482, forward strand.
ACGCTGTGGTCACGCTTGGTGGAACTGGGGTACTCCACGGCAACGAACGCGTCGCCGAGTTCCTTGCGCAGCGTGTCGAACCTCGTGCCCACCAAGGCGTCTTGATCGAAGCGGAGCCCGAGCACCTCGCATCCAGCGCCTGCCCGCTGCTTCACGCCTGCGAGATCGCTCGGTGAGAGGTTGAGATCGGCACCGCGTCGGCGACCGGCGGGGAACGGCAACGACGGCTGGCTCAACACCGGCGCAGCAACATGGCCGTCCACCATCATCCCGAGCGCAAAACCACCGCTGAAGCACATCCCCACTGCACCCACGCCGGGCCCCCCACATTCCGCGTGGAGCGACCGCGCGAGTTCGCGCAGGAAACCGATCACGGGCGAGGTACGTCCTGTTGCCCAACTGGTGAACTCTCTGGACACGCAGACCCGCAGGAGCGACTGCATTGCGTAGCCGTTGCTCATCGGCTTGCCGGGTGTACCGACCAGTGAGGGCATCAGCACGGTGAACCCGGCATCGACGACCTCGTTGGCGAACTCGGTGACCTTCGGCGTGATGCCCGGTACCTCGTGAATGACGATCACGCCCGGACCCGATCCACGGCGGTACGTGTCTCGGGTGAGACCACCACCGCTGAACGAGCCGCGCTCCCAGCCGTCGAGCACCGAACTCACGGTCGCACTCTCCGGGCCATCTCCAATCCGTACGCGGCTCGCGTGTCGACGGAGTTCTTCATCACGTCGAGGTCTGGGAGCGAGTCGGCCATCGCTCCGTGCAGGTACCGCGCGTACACACCTTCGCCGATGACCGCGAGCCGATAGGCCGAGAACGCTCGGTAGTAGTCGATGTCGCTGACGTCACGCCCGGTTCGCTTGGCGTAGCGCTCGACGAGCTCGTCGTAGAAGGGGAACCCCTCGATGCCGGATGGGTCGGCAGCACCTGTCGGCCCCTGATCGGGATCCCGCCAGTAGATGCCGATGTAGGCAAGGTCGGCGAGCGGATCACCGAGCGTGCAGAGTTCCCAGTCGAGCACCGCCACGATGCGACCGCGCTGCACATCGGTAAGACAGTTGCCGAACCGATAGTCACCGTGCGCAATGGACACACCCTGCTGCGCGGGAATGCGGCGCTTGAGGATCGCGGCGAGCTCCTCGATCTCGGGCAGTTCGCGTGTCTTGCTGTTCTCCCACTGCGTGGTCCAACGCTTCAGCTGTCGTTCGATGTAGCTGTCCTTGCGAGCCAGATCCCCGAGACCCACCTCGTCGACATCGACGGCGTGCAGATCTGCCAGCACATCGACGAGATGCTCGCTCGCAGCGCGGCGCAACGCGGGTGTCATGACTTCGGCCTTCTTGGGGTCGTCGAGCACCACACCGTCGACGAACGACATCACGTAGAACGGTGCCCCGTTCACGTCTGCGTCGGTGCACAGCCCCATGGTGCGCGGCACCGGTACCGGCGTGCGACCTACTGCAGTGATGAGTCGATGCTCACGCGCCATGTCGTGCGCCGTGGCGAGCACGTGGCCAAGGGGTGGTCTGCGCAGCACGAAGCGTGTCCCTGCTGCGTCACGCACCCGATAGGTCACATTGGAGCGCCCACCTGCAATCAACTCGAACTCGTAGGGCCCGGCGATCCCCGCAATGTGGGCATCCAACCAAGCCGTCACCTTCGGCACATCTATCCCCAGAACCACGCCCGCACCGTAGTCCGAGCGAGCGATCGGGGTAGACTGCGTGGCACCGGGCGGATTCGTTCTCATGAAACGCGCCCCGTTCCTTCTCGCCGCCACGTGCCTCCTCGGTGTTGTTGGCATCGTCTCCACCCCGGCAGACAGTCGCGCCCTCGGAGCGACACGTGCGCGGGATGCAGCAACCGATGCACGGTCGTCACGTGACAAGGTCCGGCGGCAACGTGCCGCCGCGGCGGCCAAGCTCGACGCCCTGCGCGCCGATGCCGCCGACGTCGAGCGGGCCCTCGACGACCTTGCGGCGAACACCAAGGGACGCCAAGCCGATCTGCGCACCGCCAAGGTCGCCGAGGAGCAGGCGAACAAGAACCTGCTCGCCGCCCAGGCCGAGGTGGACGCCGTGCAGGCCCGCATCGACCTGCTGGCCACATCGGCGAAACAGGCGGCCCTACGTGCGTTCACGTCGAACGACGACTCGGGGCTGTTCTCGACCCTGTTCGCCACCGACCGACCCACCACCGGGGCCCACGAGGTGCTCTACGACCTCGCGGTCGGTGACGTGTCGTCGGCCCTCGACGAACTCGATTCGGCCAGACGAGAACTCGACCATCTCCGGCGCAAGGCCCAACGCGCAGCCGAGACCGCAACCAGTCGGCGCAAGCGCGTGGAGCAACGACTCACCGAACTCGATGCCGCAAAGGAACAACATCGCGCACTCGGTCGCCGGATCGAACAGCGTCTCGAGGATGCGCTTGCCGAGTCCGAGGCACTCGCCGAACTCGATGCCTCGCTCAGCCGGCAGATCTCCCAGCGCGAGCTCGCGCTGGCAGCGAGGGCTCGCGCTATAGCCGTGGCAGCCGGCATCAAGGACGCCCGTGTCGACAAGGGCGGCAAGATCGTCGTTCCGGTGATCCCGACCTCGGCCAACGGACTGGTGCGCGTGAACGGTGTGCTCATCGATCGCAGCATCGGCGACAAGTTCGCGAAGCTCGTTGCCTGGGCGGCCGAGGACGGCATCAGGCTCAGCGGGGGTGGCTATCGCTCCGCGAACGACCAGATCTGGTTGCGCAAGTTGCACTGTGGGACCTCGGACTACGACATCTGGGAGCGACCGTCGTGGCAGTGCAGTCCTCCCACGGCCCGACCCGGCTTCTCCCTGCACGAAAAGGGCCTCGCCATCGATGTTCGCTGCAACGGACGCCTCATCAGCCGCTACTCGGACCCCTGTTTCGCATGGATGGCCGAGCACGCACCCAAGGTGGGCCTGTTCAACGATGTGTCCGGGCGTGAGGCGTGGCACTGGAGCACCACCGGAGGCTGACCGGATCGGGACATTGATACCCTACCCCCCTAGGGTATAGTGAACGCATGGACCACCCCGTACCCGGGTATCACGACGACAAGGCCAAGGTGCTGGCGCGTCTGCGTCGGATCGAGGGGCAGGTACGCGGCATCCAACGCATGGTGGAAGCCGATACGTACTGCATCGATGTACTCACGCAGGTTGCCGCAGTCACCAAGGCACTGCAGGGCGTCGCAACCACACTGCTGAGCGAGCACCTGCACCATTGCGTGGCGGGCGCGGCCGGCACCGCCGAACCCGCCGAGGTCGGTGCACTCGTGGACGAGGCCACCCGGGCCATCGAACGATTGCTGAAGGTCTGATGCACAACGGCCTGAAGCACAGCTCGCCAACGTTCCATCGCGAAAGGAAGCACACATGAACGAACTCCACTTCCAGGTTCCCGGGATGACCTGCGGGCACTGCGAGAGCGCCGTACGCAAGGAACTCGGTGCCGTCCCCGGCGTCGCCGATGTGAGCGTCGACCTCGACACCAAAGATGTGGTGGTGCGCGGCACCGGTATCAGCACTGCGGCGGTCATCGCTGCGATCGACGAGGCGGGCTTTGAAGCAGTCGGTATCGCCTGAGACCGACGGCGAGAACGCCGAGGTCGATCTTGTCGTCACCGGCATGACCTGTGCCGCCTGCGCGGCGCGCATCGAGAAGAAACTCAACCGGATCGACGGTGTGAGCGCGTCGGTGAACTACGCCACCGAGCGCGCACACGTGCAGTTCGACCCGGCCGTCGTGGGTCCCGACGAACTCGTGGCCGCCGTCGAGGCGGTGGGGTACGGCGCACTCCCGCCAAGCAATGGCCCGTCCGGGAGCGACGCGGACAACAGCGATACGGTCACCGACCCTGCTTCGCGCCGTGCCGCGTCTTTGCGGATTCGGCTCATCGTCTCGGCAACACTCGGTCTACCGGTGCTCGCTCTGTCGATGGTCACACCGTTGCAGTTCTCCTATTGGCAATGGGTCGCGCTGGCGCTCGCTGCGCCGGTGGCGCTCTGGGGGGCATGGCCGTTCCATCGAGCCGCGATCGCCAACCTCCGACACCGATCCACCACGATGGACACCCTCATCAGCGTGGGAGTGTTCGCCGCGTTCGTCTGGTCCATCTGGGCGATGGTGTTCGGCGACGCCGGACACCGGCACATGCACATGAGCTTTTCGTTGAGCAGTGACCGTGCCAATGGCCGCGAACACATCTACCTCGAGGTGGCCTCCGCAGTGGTGGTGTTCATCCTCGCCGGTCGCTACTTCGAGGCCCGTGCCAAGTCACGCGCCGGGTCGGCGCTGCGATCGCTCGTGGAACTCGGGGCCAAAGAGGTCATGGTGCTGCGCCCCGACGGGTCGGAGCACCGACTGCCCATCGCCGAGCTTGCAGTCGGGCAACGATTCGTCACTCGCCCGGGCGAAAAGATCGCATCCGACGGCGTCGTCGAGTCCGGCACTTCCGCCGTGGATCAATCGCTTGTCACCGGTGAGAGCGTGCCTGTCGATGTAGGTCCGGGCTCACGCGTCATCGGCGCCACTGTGAACCGAAGCGGTCGGCTCGTGGTGCGGGCCACGCGCGTCGGGAAAGACACCGCACTCGCCCAGATGACCCGACTGGTAGAGGCCGCTCAGTCCGGCAAGGCGCCCGTCCAACGTCTCGCCGACCGGGTGAGCAGTGTGTTCGTCCCGGTGGTCATCGTGCTCTCGCTCGCCACGCTCGCCATGTGGTGGATCATCGACGGCACGGCCACCGATGCCTTCACCGCAGCGGTATCGGTGCTCATCATCGCCTGTCCGTGTGCGCTCGGTCTTGCGACCCCCACTGCACTGCTCGTGGGGACGGGACGGGGCGCGCAATTGGGTGTGCTCATCCGCGGACCCGAGGTGCTGGAGAACACCCGCACCATCGACACCATCGTGCTCGACAAGACCGGAACGGTCACCACGGGAAACATGTCGGTTCACGATGTGGTTGCGGCCGCTGGCACCCACGTCGATGATCTCCTCGCAACGGCCGGTTCGGCAGAGTCGGGTTCCGAACATCCCATCGCGCGTGCCATCACCGACGCCGCACGTCATCGCTTCGGCACCGTTGCGACTCCCGACACATTCGAGAGCGTCGCCGGCCTGGGTGTGTTCGCACACGCGGCGGGGCGCGCTGTGACGATCGGCCGGCCCGAGTGGATGCGCGAGCAGGGCGCCGAGATCCCGAACGACCTCGCTGCTCAGGTTCTCGAAGCCCAGAACGCCGGACGAACGGTGGTGGCCGTTGCGTGGGATGGCGCAATGCGCGGCTTTGTCGTGGTGGCCGACTCGGTGAAGCCCACGAGTGCCGAAGCCGTCGTTGCACTGCGCGACCTCGGCCTCGAACCGGTTCTGCTCACCGGCGACAACGAGGCAACGGCCCGATCGGTGGCAACCGAGGTGGGTATCGAGCGCGTCATTGCGAACGTGATGCCGAGCGACAAGGTTGCCGTCGTCGCACAGTTGCAGCGTGATGGCCACGTCGTTGCCATGGTGGGCGACGGGGTGAACGATGCTGCGGCACTCGCCCAGGCCGATCTCGGTATCTCGATGGGAACCGGCACCGACGCGGCGATCGAGGCGTCGGACCTCACGCTCGTGAGCGGCGATCTACGCGCTGCCGCCACAGCCGTACACCTGTCTCGACGCACACTCGCCGTCATCAAGAGCAACCTCTTTTGGGCATTCGCCTACAACGTGGCAGCGATTCCCCTCGCCATCGCAGGGCTGCTCAGCCCGGTGATCGCCGGTTTCGCCATGGCTGGCTCGAGCGTGTTCGTGGTCACGAACAGTCTTCGGCTGCGGCGCGCCTGATCAACGCGACAGTGCTGCTGCACGTTCGAAAACCGCATCCAGCATCGGTTCGGTGAGTCGACCGGTGAAGGTGTTCTGCTGGCTCGGATGGAACGAGCACACCACGGTGATGCCGGTCGGTGCAGCAACCTCCGCGCCATGGCCGAAGCGTGGCCTCGGACGAATACCGAACTCGCTGCAGGCCGCCGCATAGGCGAAAGCACCGAGGCACACCACCACTCGCAGTCGAGTCAGCAGGGCGATCTCACGCTGCAGGAACGACCGGCATTGGGCCTGTTCGACCGGGGTCGGTTTGTTGGCCGGAGGTGCACAACGAACTGCTGCGCTCACCCATGCGCCCGAGAGTTCGAGACCGTCTCCCCGCGCCACCGATGTCGGTTGGTTCGCGAACCCGGCGCGGTGCATCGCCCGGTACAACCAGTCGCCGGAGCGGTCACCGGTGAACAACCGCCCGGTGCGATTGGCACCGTGGGCAGCCGGCGCGAGGCCCAGTACGAGCACCCGAGCCTCGGGATCGCCGAAGCCCGGCACTCCCCTGCCCCAATAGACCTCGTCGCGATATGCGGCCCGTTTGGTAACCGCCACCTCCTCACGCCACGCCACCAGACGTGGGCAGGCACGACAATCACCGATGTCCTTGGCCAGTCGGGCAAGCGAATCCACGGACCGACAGTAGGTTGGGCGACAGGTATGTCCCCCAAGTCGACCGCAGCCAAGAAATCCGCACGCCCAGCCCCGCCCCCCACGCTGTTGCTGCTCGTACGCCACGGCCAGACCCCGACCACCGGCAAGTTGCTGCCCGGACGAGCACCCGGTCTGCACCTCGCCGAGCAGGGGCGTGAGCAGGCACGGGTCGTTGCATCCCGCATCGCCGAGTTGAGTCGGGTCGATGCGGTGTATGCGTCGCCACTCGAGCGCACCCGCGAGACGGCCGCCCCGATCGGCAAGGCACTCGGCCTCGGCGTGAAGGCCGATCGAGGACTGCTCGAAGCCGACTTCGGTGAATGGACGGGGCGCGAGTTGTCGGCACTCATGAAGCTCCCCGAATGGAGCACCGTCCAACGAGCACCGTCCACGTTCCGCTTCCCGGGCGGCGAGAGCTTTCTCGAGATGCAGTCGCGGATGGTGGGCGCCCTCGATCGTCTCCGCTCACTGCACCCCGGTGGCGTGGTGGTTGCGGTCTCGCACGCAGATCCCATCAAGGCGGCAGTCGCACACGCAATGGGCACCCATCTGGACCTGTTCCAACGCATCGTCATCTCGCCGTGCTCGGTCACGGCGATCGCATATCACTCGGGTGGACCGGTGGTACTCACCGTGAATTCCACGGGTGGCTCCCTCGCCGAGTTGAGGCCATCGTGATCGCAACGGCGGCGAGCCATGGGTGAGCTGTACGAGTTCGGCGATGTGGAAAGCATCGCCGTGGGTGCAATCGGTCTGCCGGGTCGTCGCACGTTCTATGTGCAGGTACGAGCAGAAGGTCAGCGCGTCACCGTGAAGTGCGAGAAGCAACAGGTGCAGGCATTGGCGCAGTACCTGGACAACCTGCTCGATGACCTGCCCGCGCCGAGCGACCGCCCACTCGCCCAGTCGCTCGAATTGGTGCTGCCGGTGGAGCCGGCGAGTTTCACCGTCGGGCCGATCGGTCTGGCGTTCGATCAGGAGACCGACCGGTTCGTCCTCGTGCTCGAGGAGTTCGTCGTACCCGATCCCGACACGGGCGAACTCGACCCCGACGACGTTGCTGCGGGCGGCAAACTCCGGTTCCACATCACGCGCGGACAGGCGCTTGCCTTCGCCGAACATGGCGAGTCGGTCGTGGCGGCCGGCAGACCACCGTGCGGTTGGTGCGGATTGCCCATGGACCCCGACGGACATGCCTGCCCGAAGATGAACTGATGGCCTCCGAGGGCGACCGCACCGAACTCACTCAGCCTGCACCGCGGGGAACCGATGAGGTCACCGTGCTCACCGATGGTGAGATCGAGGTGCTGGGCCGGATGCCGTGGAGTTCCAATGCCACGTATCTGGTGACTGTGCACCATGGCGACATCGAGGCGCGTGCGATCTACAAGCCCGGCCGCGGCGAGCGACCGCTGTGGGACTTTCCCTCGGGCTTGTACCGACGCGAGGTTGCGGCCTACGAACTCTCCGAGGCCATGGGCGTACATCTCGTGCCCACGACGGTGCTGCGCGATGGTCCGTTCGGGGAGGGGTCGGTGCAATGGTTCATTCCCGCCGACTTCCGCGAGCATTATTTCTCCATGCACGAGACCCGTCCCGATCTGCATGACCAGTTCCGTGCCATGGCGGTGTTCGATGTGATCGCCAACAACACCGATCGCAAGAGCGGTCACTGTCTCTTGGACCCTGATGGCCGCATCTGGGGCATCGACAACGGACTGTGCTTCTCGGCCGACTTCAAGTTGCGCACCGTGATCTGGGAATTCGGCGGCGAGCCGATTCCCGACACGCTGCTCACTGCGGTCGAACCGCTGATCGAGAGTGTGCCGCTCCGTGTGTCCACGCTGCTCGACGACGACGAAGTTGCAGCCATCATCGAACGTGCTCGAGACCTGCTCGACGACGGCGTGCTTCCCGAGGATCCGTCCGGCCGCCGCTACCCCTGGCCGCTCGTGTGAGCGACGACCTCGACCTGCTCATCAGTCGGGCCGACCTCGATGGTCTGGTGCGACATGTCGATGCTGCGTGCGACGCCCAGGACTGGGAGCATCTCCTGCAGATCCGCGCATCGTCCATTGCTGCGCTGCGCACCGGTCGACAACTGTGGCCGGTGGCCACTCTGGCGGGCTATCGCGCAGCGTTGCTCGCACCGGCGGCGTGGGCTGCACAGGTGATCTCCGACGATACGGCCACGTTCTCGCTCGGTCCGCTCACCGAGGTGATCGCCCAGCACCACACGTGGACCGACCTCGAGCCGCACCTCGCCCCCGGGCCATCGCGTGCATTCGTGGCGCACGAACGCGTACTGCGCGGTGACACCATCGAGAACCCCGACGACATCGAGACCGTGCTCGACATTCCACTGCACCTCGAGGAATGGGAACCCGCTTACGCGCTCGCGGTGTACAAGCCCAACGATGCGCGCTTCGATCCGCCCCCCATCCCGCCCACACCGGTCGAGGCAACACTTCCCCGCATACCCGAGATCATCGGCGACCCCGACACCGACGAAGCCGTTCGTGCACTGCTCGAACCGTGGACAGTCGCGTCGAACGGTCGGGTCGACGTGGTGACCGTGGAGGGCGATCATCTCGGAGCCATCGCAGCACTCGGGCCTGCACGTGCACGGGTCAGCGCGCTCACTGCCCCCGAGGCAATCGCATGGCTCGCCTGGGCGGGCGCGAGCGGTGGCGCACACGGACGGCGGCGCGGTGGCGCAACCGGTCGGTTCAACGCGTGGTGGACCATTGCGGCACTCGCCGGCGTGCTCGACGAGTGGCCGCTCGAAGCTGAGGACCTCGGCGATCTCGCCCGCGGACTGCAGTGGTTCTGGTGGGACGCATTCGAACCCACGATCGGTTGGCAACTGCAACTCGCGGTCTGCGATCCGACCGAGGGACTTGCGTGGGCCGTCCGCGCGCACGATCTCGCCTGACCGACAACGTCGTACCCGAACATGCAACGAGGCGGCCCGTGAGGGCCGCCTCGTTCAGTTCACTGGAGGAAGGACCAGCGATGTTGTGGGCTCAGCGCCCCTGCAGCGCCTCGATGAGCTTGGGCAGCACCTTGT
>JAFMJD010000119.1 GCA_017853685.1 Actinomycetota bacterium
AACCGTGCACCACCGGGATGCCCAGCTTCACACTGGCGTCGTTGAGCAGGTAGCGACTCGGGAAGTTGTCGGCGCCGTCGACGATGACGTCGTAGCCCGGGAGGATCTCCATGATGTTGTCGGCCGACAGACGCGTGTCGTAGGTGACCACGTTGACGTCGGGGTTCAGCATGGTGAGCGTCTTCTTCGCCGAGTCCACCTTGCGGTCGCCGACGCGGTCGATGTTGTGGAGGATCTGTCGCTGGAGGTTCGACGCATCGACTTCGTCCATGTCCACGATGCCGATGGTGCCAATGCCTGCGGCAGCCAGATACAGCGCTGCGGGCGATCCGAGACCACCGGCACCGAGCATGAGCACCTTCGCGCCGAGCAGTTTCGCCTGACCGTCGACTCCCACTTCGGGCAGCAGCAGGTGTCGCATGTACCGGTGCTTCTGGTCGGGGCTCAGCGCCACCGGCGTGCGCCACGGCCGACCCTCGTCCTTCCAGCGACCGAAGCCACCCGCCATCGACAGCACCTGGGTGTAGCCGAGCTCCTGCAGGGTCTTGGCGGCAAAGGCCGAGCGGACGCCGCCCGCGCAGTACACGACGACGGGGGTCGACTTGTCCAGAATCTTGCCCTCGACCTGTCCCTCGAGATGACCGCGCGGGATGTGCAGCACGTCGAGCAGAGCGCCCTGCTCGTACTCGTCGGGTTCACGTACGTCGAGAACCACTGCGCCCCCGGCTGCAATCTGGGCCTCGGCGTCAGCAGGACTCACCTCGGTGATCTCAGCCTTGGCCGCATTCAGGAGGTCGCGAAAAGTCGCCATGACTGCAGGCTACTGGCGAAAAGCGACCGGAGCAGTCGGGATTCGGGCGGGGCGACCCCGCCACGCTCACCCCTCGACGGAGAGCAGGCGGGGCAGCACGGCTTGGATGTCGTCGCGAATCACGAGGTTGGCGACGGTGTCCATCCCGGTCTCGGCGCCGTTCACGATGATCACGCTCGCACCGTGGCGGCGCGCCTCGGGCACCACGCCGGCGACGGGGTACACCTGCAGTGTCGACCCGACGGCGATCAGCAGGTCGCAGTCTGCGGCCACCCGGAACGCACGGTCGATCACCTCGGGCACGAGGTTCTGCCCGAACGAGATGGTGTCGCTCTTCAGGATCCCGTTTCGACCTGCCGCTCGGCACACCAGACAGTCCGGGTCCGACTCGCCCGCAACCACCCGACGAAGTGTCTCGGACATCGCCAGACGATCGCCACAGGTCCAGCAGATACTCCAGTGCATCGTGCCGTGCACCTCGATGACGCCATCGGCAGGGGTTCCCGCTGCCTGGTGCAGGCCGTCGACGTTCTGGGTGACGAGTGCCAGCATCTGACCCCGCTCGTGGACGGCTGTGATCGCCCGGTGCGCTGCGGTGGGGCGCGCCTCCCATGCCGCCGACGACAACCGGGCCTGCCACGCGAGTTCGCGCACCTCGGGATCGTTCAGGTAGTGGTCGATGTGCGCGAGTCGTTCGGCCTTCGGGTTCTTGGTCCACAAGCCGTTGGGTCCTCGGAAATCGGGAATGCCGGCGGCCGTGGAGATTCCGGCACCCGTGACGAAGACGATGCGCTGTGCGCCGGCCACGAGATCTTGGCCGGTGCGGATCAATTCTTCGTTCGTCACAGCGTTCCTTTCCGCGACCCGTCGTGCGGTGCACATCAGTGAACCAGACCCGACGACACAGGAGTCCCCATGCCGACCGCTGCCCACCAGACTGCCGCCTTGCTGAGCACCGACCCGACGCTCATCGTCATGCCATGGCCCGAACCCGAGACCGAACGCTCGGGTCACGACGCCCGGAGTCGTTACGCCGAACTGTTCGTGCTGCCGATTCTCGGGCCCACGGCCACGTGGTTGTTGCGACGACTCGCCGACGGCCTCGATGCATTCCCCGACGGATACGAACTCGACCTCGACCAAACCGCTCGTGCCCTCGGGCTGAACTACGTACCCGGCCGGGTGGGGCCATTCACACGTTCGCTCGAGCGCTGCGTGATGTTCGGCTATGCCGTTCCGGTGCCCTACGGCCTCGCCGTACGTCGGCGTCTCGGCACGCTGGCGCCACGGCAGGTGGAGCGTCTACCCGATCACTTGCGACGGCTGCACGAGCACGAGCTGCGCAGCGCCGGACTCACAGCGGTGTGAAACCGGTGACCGCCTCGATGAGCGTGCGGGTACCGAACGCAGTTGCGCCACGGGAGAGCCAGCCATCGTCGCTGTCGGAGTTCATGGTGCCGGCGATGTCGAGGTGCGCCCACGGGACCGAACCCACGAACTCGCTGAGGAACAGCGCTGCCGTGATGGTGCCGCCGTAGGGGCCACCCACGTTCTTCATGTCTGCCACATTGGAGTCGAGCAGTTTGCGGTACTCGCGGTGCAGCGGGAGCTGCCAGAGCAGTTCGTCTGCGCGGGCTCCGGCGTCACGCACACGATCCACCCAGGTCTGGTCGTTGCCCAGTACGCCGGCGATACGGGTTCCGAGTGCCGACATCACGGCGCCGGTGAGCGTGGCGATGTCGATGATGGCGTCCGGAGCGTCCTCTACTGCGAGACTCAGCCCGTCGGCGAGCACGAGGCGACCCTCGGCGTCGGTGTTATGGATCTCGGCCGTCTTCTTGTTCCGGAACGTGAGCACGTCACCGAGCTTGTAGGCGCTCCCCGAGGGGAGGTTGTCGGTGCAGCACAGAAACGCAGTGACCTTGGTGCGACAGCGAAGCGCCTTGAGGGTGGACATCGTGGCGAGCACAGCGGCGGCTCCGCTCATGTCCATCTTCATCATGACGTGCATGCCGTCGGACGGCTTGAGCGAAAGGCCGCCCGAGTCGTACATGACGCCCTTGCCCACGAGCGCCACGTGCCCCGACGGGTTGCGCGGCGTGTACACCAACTTCACGAGCCGAGGCGGCTCCACCGAACCCTGATTCACACCGAGCATGCCGCCACAGCCCATGCGCTCGAGTTCCTCGATCCCGAATACTTCGACATCGAGTCCGCATCGTCCGGCGATCTCCTCGGCACGGTCGGCCATGTCGCTCGCCGTGAGATAGGCGGGCGGAGTGTTCGCGAGATCACGCGCAAGCACCACGGCATCGGCCGTGACCTGCCCACGCTGGACTCCCGAGCGGACTGCCGCCTCGTGATTGGCCCCGACCGTCAGCACCACCCGGGAGAGTCCACTCTGGGCACGCTCGGACTTGTGTGCCGTGAAGCGGTACGACGCCAGCACGAGGCCCTCCACCACTGCCTGCGCCCCGGCCCGGCCCGCACCGTCGACATCGGCGAGCGAGGTTGCGAGCGATGCTCGTTTGCCGACCGCGCGCGCCAATGCAGCTGCGGCATTGCGGAACGCCGCCGGAGTGCGCTCACGCTTCGAGCCGACACCGACGGCGATCATCGTGGGCCCTGTCGCGGTGGGCAGCACGAGCGTCTGGGCCACCTTGCCCTCGAAGCCGAGTTCGACCAAGCGTGCCCTCGACAGCCCCAGCGCCCGAGGAACAGGTCCGTCGGACGCAACCGGCACACCTACGGCCGCAACATCACGCGGCGCCGTGCGGGCGAGATCGATGGTGAGCGGCATCACAACTCCTTGGTGATCACAGAGGTGCCCTCCTGCCAGCGGGCCATCGTCCACAGCAGATCGGACAGTCGATTCAGGTACGGCACGACGAGCGACGGCGCTTCGGCCGCCGCCAGCGAGCGGCGCTCCGCACGGCGCACCACGGTGCGAGCGAGGTCCAGCCATGCGGCCACACGGTTGCCGCCGGGTACGACGAACTCGGTGGGGGGCTCGAAGCGGGTATCCAGGTCGTCGATGATGGCTTCGAGCCGACTGACCATCGCCTCGGACACCGACGACTGGCCGGGAGTGAGCTTCACACGGTTCTCGGGCAACGTGGCCAGTTCGGCCATGAGCACATAGAGGTCCCGCATGATCGACACGAGGAATGCGGCGAGCTCTGCATCGACTCCCGGCTCCGACCTCGCGAGGCCCAACACCGCCTGGGCTTCGTCCACCGTGCCGTATGCGGCCGGAAGCTCAGAATCCTTGCGGACCCGGCCGCCGTAGAACAGGCCGGTGGAGCCGTCATCTCCGGTTTTGGTGTAGATGCGCTCGCGAGTCATGTGGGAGGCGAGGCTACTGGTCATTCCGCCAAGGGTGCGCCCTGTAGCGTTTCGCCAAGTGAGTCGCCGCCCGTACCTCGAAGCCGTGCACGGCGGACTCGTGGTCTTCGACGGAGCCTTCGGCACCTACATCCAGTCGCTGGGGCTCGACGCCGACACGTTCGGGGGCCCAGCGCTCGACGGGTGCAACGAAGTACTTGCCGTAACGGCGCCCGATGTCATCGCCGGGATGCACGATGCATTTCTCGCAGTGGGCGTGGACGCGATCGAGACCGCCACCTTCGGCTCGTTCTCGTTGGTGCTGAACGAATACGGATTGGCCCACCGCGCACACGAGATCACGCTCGCCGCAACGCTCATTGCGCGCCGTACCGCTGATGCATGGGAGCAGCGCGACGGCCGTACACGCTTCGTCGCTGGTTCGATGGGCCCGGGCACCAAGTTGCCCACGCTCGGCCACATCGGTTTCGCCGAACTGCGCGACTCCTACCACGAGCAAGCCACAGCGCTGCTCGAGGGCGGTTCGGACCTGTTCCTCATCGAGACCTGCATGGATCTCTTGCAGGTGAAAGCGGCGATGATTGCGTGTCGACGCGCCATGGCCGATCACGGCGTGACGGTACCGATTCAGGTGCAGGTCACCATCGAGACCACGGGGCGCATGCTCGTCGGCTCCGAGATCGGCGCCGCAGTTGCCACCCTCGCCGCCATGAAGCCCGATGTGCTGGGCATCAACTGCGCAACCGGACCCGCAGAGATGCAGGAACACGTCCGGTACCTGTCCCAGTACAGCCCCGTGCCCATCAGCGTGATGCCGAACGCCGGACTGCCGTCCGTCGTCGACGGCCAGACTCACTACGACCTCACCCCCACACAGCTCGCCGAGTTCCACCGCCGCCACGTGGCCGAACTCGGCGTCTCGGTGATCGGTGGCTGCTGTGGCTGCACCCCCGAACATCTCCGTGCCGTCGTCGAGGCGGTGCAAGATCTGCGGCCCGCAGCACGCACGTGCAGATTCGAACCGAGCGTGTCGTCGATCTACTCACCCGTGACTCTCGAGCAGGACAACTCGTTCCTCATCATCGGCGAACGCACCAACGCCAACGGCTCGGCCGCTTTCCGCAAGGCAATGCTGGCGGGCGACATCGACGCATGTACCCGGATCGCCACCGAACAGGTGCGCGAGGGCGCCCACGTGATCGACGTCTGTGTGGATTACGTCGGACGCGACGGCACCGAGGACATGCACGAACTCGCTGCCCGCTTCGCCACCACCGCGAGCGTGCCACTCGTGCTCGACTCCACCGAGCCCCAGGTCATGGAGGCGGCCCTGTTCCACGCTGGCGGACGCTGCATCCTCAACTCGGCGAACCTGGAGGACGGCGAACACCCGGGTTCGCGACTCGACCGCGTGTTCGGTCTGGCGCGAGAACACGGTGCAGCCGTGATCTGCCTACTCATCGACGAGCGCGGACAGGCACGAGATCTCGAGTGGAAGATGGAGGTGGCGCACCGCATACACCGGATCGCCACCGAGCGGTACGGCCTCGCGGCCAGCGACCTCATCTTCGACCCGCTCACCTTCCCGGTCTCGACCGGCGACGATGACCTCAGACGGGATGCGATTCACACCATCGATGCAATCCGACGCATCAAGGCCGAGATCCCGGGCGCATACACCGTGCTCGGGGTATCGAACGTCTCGTTCGGTCTGTCACCAGCTGCACGACAGGTGCTCAACAGCGTGTTCCTCCACGAGTGCACCGAAGCAGGGCTCGATGCCGCAATCGTTCACGCCGGAAAGATCCTGCCGCTGGCCCGCATCCCCGACGATCAACGCACGGTGTGCCTCGACCTCGTGTACGACCGCCGACGCGAGGGCTACGACCCGCTCATCGAGCTCCTGGGCGTCTTTGCCGATGTACAGAGCACCACAGCGGTGCACGAGGATCGATCGGGTTGGAGCATCGAGGAGCGCCTCAAGCACCGCATCATCGACGGTGACCGCAATGGCCTCACCGACGACCTCGACGAGGCACTCGGCGCCGGGTACTCCGCACTCGGGATCCTGAACGACATCCTCCTCGAGGGGATGAAGGTCGTGGGCGATCTGTTCGGATCCGGACAGATGCAGCTGCCCTTCGTGCTGCAATCGGCCGAGACCATGAAGATGGCGGTAGCGCACCTCGAACCGCACATGGATCGCGTCGGAGGCTCCACGTCGAAGGGAACCGTGGTGCTCGCCACCGTGCGCGGCGATGTACACGACATCGGCAAGAACCTCGTCGACATCATCCTGACGAACAACGGCTACACCGTGCACAACCTCGGCATCAAGATCGGCATCGCCGAGATGATCTCCAAGGTCCACGAGACGCAGGCCGATGCGATCGGAATGAGCGGCCTACTCGTCAAGAGCACCCTCATCATGCGCGAGAACCTCGAGGAACTGAACCGCCTCGGACTCTCCGACACGCCGGTTCTCCTCGGCGGTGCTGCGCTCACACGCTCGTATGTGGAGCGAGACCTTCGGGCCGTCTACGAGGGTCGGGTCTTCTACGGACGAGACGCGTTCGAGGGCTTGAACACCATGGACCGCCTCATGGACATGAAACGAACCGGCCAGTGGGACCCTTCGTTCGGGCGTGAACTCCGTGAGTCGATCGTTCCGGGTCGGACCGCGACGCGTCCCAGCGCGTCGGACCTGCCCCGCCGCTCGCCCGACGTGATTGCCGACAACACGGTGTTCGCCCCCCCGTTCGTGGGCACGCGAATCGTGAAGGGACTGTCGATCGATGACATCGCGGTCTACATCAACGAGACCGCACTGTTCCGCAACCAGTGGCAGTTCCGGCCCGAGGCAGGCGAACCCGACGATGCATTCCGGGACCGCATTCGCCCCATCCTCCGTGAGCGGCTCGCCGCAGCGAAGGCCTCCGGTGTGCTCGTACCCCAGGTGGTCTACGGCTACTTCCCCGTGAACTCCGACGGCAACGACCTCATCGTGTGGACTGACACTTCCCGCACCGAGGCGGCCTGCACCTTCACCTTCCCGCGCCAGGGCGAAGCACCCCATCTGTGCATTGCCGACTTCTTCCGACCGGCAGGTGACGCAGACGGCGACCAGAACATCGACTATGCGGCGTTCCACATCGTCACCATGGGTGCGGCGGTGAGCGAGGCCGCAGCCTCCCTGTACGCCGCGAATCAGTATCAGGAGTACCTGTTGCTGCACGGCCTGGGCGTGGAGATGGCCGAGGCGCTTGCCGAGTACTGGCACCATCGGATCCGCGAGGAGTGGGGCTTCGCGAACGAAGACGGCCCATCGCTCGCCGGGCTCTTCCGTCAGCAATACCGCGGTGGGCGCTATTCGTGGGGATACCCGGCCTGCCCCGACCTCGAGGACAACGCGAAGGTGGCTGCGCTGCTCGGCGCGTCTCGACTCGGCATCGAGGTGAACGAGGACACGGGGTGGCAGTACCAGCCCGAGCAGACCACCTCGGCGATCATCTGCCACCACCCTCAGGCGAAGTACTTCGTCGCGCGCTGAATGGGCCCTTACGTCGGCTGACCGCCGTGCGTCGCCCATGCTGCCGCAAGCGCCGCGTAACGACCGCCGAGCGCCAACAGTTCGCTGTGCGTTCCCACCTCGGCGATACGACCGCCATCCACCACCACGATCCGGTTGGCGCGCTGCACGGTGGTGAGGCGATGCGCCACCACCACCACGGTCCTGCCCACCATGAGACGCTCGAGAGCCGCCTCCACCACCGCCTCGGTACCGGGATCGAGGTTGGACGTCGCTTCGTCGAGTACGAGCACGGCGGGGTCCACGAGAGCCGCACGGGCGAGCGAGACCAACTGGCGTTCACCAGCCGAGAGCCGGCTCCCCCGTTCCCGCACCTCGGTGTCCAGACCCTGCTCGAAGCCGACGAAGTTCTCCCATGCCCCGATACGACGAACGGCGTCGTCCACCTCGGCGTCCGAGGCGGCGACACGTGCGATGCGCACGTTCTCGCGGATCGAACCGCTGAACAGATAGCCCTCCTGGGGAACCACCACGATGCGTTCCCGAAGCGACGCCAGCGTGGCGCGGCGAAGGTCCGTCCCCGCGAACGACACCGTGCCCCATGTGGGGTCGTACATGCGAGATACCAACTTGGCCAACGTCGACTTGCCCGCGCCGGTGGGCCCCACCAGTGCGATGCGCTCGCCATCGCGAATATGCAGTTCCACATTCTCGAGCACCGTCGGTCCGGCCGCATACGCAAAGGTGACCCGCCGCAGGTCGAGGTCGCCGCGCCGCGGGAGTGGCTCGGCGTCCCGGGCCTCGGACACGTCGGGAACGGCGTCGAGGAGTCCGTACAGCTTGTGGAGCGACGCCCCTGCGGACTGCACGGTGTTGTACAGCTGCGACAGCTGCTGCACGGGCTCGAACATGTTGGC
>JAFMJD010000120.1 GCA_017853685.1 Actinomycetota bacterium
GCGTACGGCCCGAAGTAGCGCCAACCCTTCCGCTTGCGCCCTCGGGTCACCATCGCGCGCGGCCACTGCTCATCGTCGCTCACGGCGAGGAACGGATAGCTCTTGTCGTCCCGCAGCCGAACGTTGAATCTCGGTCGGTGCTGCTTGATGAGCGAGTACTCGAGCATCAAGGCCTCGACCTCGTTGCGCACCTCGATCCACTCCACCGACTCGGCAGTGGCGACCATCTGTGCCGTGCGCGGATGGAGATTGCGCGGATCCTGGAAGTAGTTCGAGAGCCGACTGCGCAACGACGAGGCCTTGCCCACGTAGATCACGCGGCCGTGTGCATCCTTGAACTGATACGAACCCGGCGAATCGGGGATCGTGCCAGTGGGCGGTCGCTGCACCATGAGCGTGAGGCTAGGTCAGTCGGGACGCTGCCCCGGCTGGGGCATCAGGCGAGCACCCGGGCGAGGAATCGCCCAGTGTGACTCGCAGCGACGGTAGCGATCTGCTCGGGTGGCCCTTCGGCCACGACGGTGCCACCACCCGATCCGCCCTCGGGCCCGAGGTCGATGATCCAGTCGGCGGTCTTGATGACGTCGAGGCTGTGCTCGATCACCAACACCGTGTTGCCTTGATCGACCAACCGGGACAGCACGGTGAGCAGGCGTCGCACGTCTTCGAAGTGGAGTCCGGTTGTGGGCTCGTCCAGCAGGTAGATGGTGTGCCCGGTGGAGCGCTTGGCCAGTTCGGTAGCGAGCTTCACCCGCTGGGCCTCACCGCCCGACAACGTGGGAGCCGACTGCCCGAGGCGCACGTAGCCGAGTCCCACATCCATGAGCGTCTGCATGTGGCGGGCGATGGATGGCTGGTTCGAGAAGAAGCCCACTGCTTCCTCGATAGGCATGTCCAACACATCGGCGATGCTCTTGCCCTTGAACGTGATGTCGAGGGTGTCACGGTTGTAGCGGGCGCCCTTGCACACCTCGCACGGCACATACACGTCGGGGAGGAAGTGCATCTCGATCTTGATGGTGCCGTCGCCCGAACAGGCCTCGCACCGACCACCGCTCACGTTGAACGAGAAACGCCCGGGCAGGTACCCGCGCACCTTGGCCTCTGCAGTGGTGGCGAAGAGTTTGCGGATGTTGTCGAACACACCGGTGTAGGTGGCTGGGTTCGAACGCGGGGTTCGCCCGATGGGCGACTGGTCCATATCGATGACCTTGTCGAGGAAGTCGATCCCTTCCACCGTCTTGTGACGGCCGGGGGCCTCCTTGGATTTGTAGATGCGCTGCATCAGTGCAGGCAGCAAGATGTCGCGCACCAAGGTGGACTTGCCGGACCCCGACACACCGGTGACGGCCACGAAGCATCCGAGCGGGATACGCACATCGATGTTGCGCAGGTTGTGTTCGCGCGCGCCCACGATCTTGAGCCATTCCTTGCCGGGCTGACGTCGTTGCTGCGGTACCGGAATGCTGCGCTTGCCCGACAAGTACTGCCCGGTGACGGACTCCTTCGACTTGAGAATGCCCTTCACCGGACCCGAGTACACGACGGAGCCGCCGTGCTCACCGGCGCCGGGTCCGATATCGACGATCCAGTCGCTCTCGCGGATGGTCTCCTCGTCGTGTTCCACCACCAGCACGGTGTTGCCGAGATCACGCAGGCGAACCAACGTGTCGATGAGACGTCGGTTGTCACGCTGGTGCAGACCTATCGATGGCTCGTCGAGCACGTACAGGGTGCCCACCAGACCCGAACCGATCTGCGACGCGAGCCGAATCCGTTGTGCCTCGCCACCGGCGAGCGTGCCGGCAGAGCGTGACAGCGTGAGGTAATCGAGTCCGACGTCGAGCAGGAACCCGAGTCGGGCGTTGACCTCTTTCACCACTCGCTCGGCGATCATGCGGTCTCGCTCCGACAACTGCATCCCCACGAGGAACTTCGCCGACTCCGAGATGGGCATGTCGCACACCTCGGCGATGCTGTGACCGTTCACCGTGACCGCGAGCGACGATGGCTTGAGGCGCGCGCCCGAACAGGACGGGCACGGGATCTCGCGCATGTAACTCTCGTACTGCTCACTCGCCCAATCGCTCTCGGCCGACTCGTGACGACGCCGGATCCACGGCAGCACACCCTCGTACGCCGAGTTGTACTGACGCACACGCCCGTACTTGTTCCGGTACTTCACCGCCACATTGCCCTTGGCACCGTTGAGCACCACATCTTTCTGCTTGGCGGTGAGCTTCTTCCACGGCACGTCGAGGCGCAGATTGTGTGTCTCGGCGATGGCTTCGAGCATGCGGTCGTAGTACTGCGTGTGTGCCGACCGCCACGGGGCGATGGCACCCTCGTTGATGGACAGATCGGGATCCGGCACGATCAGTTCGGGGTCCACCTCGAAGGTGGTGCCGAGGCCGTCGCACTTCTCGCACGCGCCGTACGGCGAGTTGAACGAGAAGTTGCGCGGTGCGGGCTCCTCGAACGACGACCCGCACTTGGGGCAGGCGAGGTGCTGCGAGAACGTGAGGGTTTCGGGGGCTTCCTCGCCCTCACCCGGCACGATCTCCACCTCGGCCACACCCTCGGCGAGACGCAGTGCCGTCTCGAGCGAATCGGTGAGTCGGCGCCCGATGCCGTCGCGCAGCACCAGACGGTCCACCACGATCTCGATGGTGTGCTGCTCGTAGCGGGCGAGACGTTCGTCGCGCTTGAGGAACTCGGCGATGTCGGCGATCTCGCCGTCGATGCGAGCGCGCACGTACCCCTGTGCGGCGAGGTCCTGCAACAGCGTGTCGTACTCGCCCTTGCGGCCACGGACCACCGGAGCGAGCACCTGGAAGCGCGTGCCCTCGGGAAGGGTGAGGATGCGATCGACGATCTGCTGGGGCGTCTGGCGCGCCAGTCGGGTGCCGTCGTTGGGGCAGTGCTGAACACCGATGCGGGCGAAGAGCAGTCGGAGGTAGTCGTACACCTCGGTGATGGTTCCCACGGTGGAACGGGGATTCCGCGAAGCGCTCTTCTGGTCGATCGAGATGGCCGGTGACAGCCCCTCGATGAAATCGACATCGGGCTTGTCCATCTGCCCGAGGAACTGACGGGCATACGCACTCAGCGACTCGACATAGCGGCGCTGACCCTCGGCGTAGATGGTGTCGAAGGCCAGGCTCGACTTGCCCGAACCCGAGAGTCCGGTGAAGACGATGAGCTGATCACGCGGCAGGTCCACCCCCACGTTCTTGAGGTTGTGCTCCCGCGCACCACGCACCACGATCTTCGTACTGTCGGCCAATTCAGCCAGCCTCCTTGAGTTCCCGGCGCAGGTCATTGATCTCGTCACGCAGGCGCGCTGCGTACTCGAACTTCAACTCCGCAGCGGCCTCGTGCATTTCCTCTTCGAGGGTCTGGATGAGTCGGGAGAGTTCCTGCTGCGGGAGTGTGCGCAGTTCGCGCTGCACCTTGTCTCGCTCGCGGGACTTGCGACGATCCTTGCCGGGCAACGGCGCCGTCTGGTCGGGACGCAGCAGCGAAAGGATGTCGCCCACAGCCTTGCGGATGGTCTGGGGATTGATGCCGTGCTCGGCGTTGTACGCCACCTGCAGCCCACGGCGTCGGTTGGTCTCGCTGATGGCCCGCTGCATCGAGTCGGTGACCCGGTCTGCGTACATCACCACCTGACCGTCCACATTGCGCGCTGCACGGCCGATCATCTGGATGAGCGAGGTCTCGCTGCGCAGGAAGCCTTCCTTGTCTGCATCGAGGATGGCCACGAGCGACACCTCAGGAAGGTCCAAGCCCTCACGCAACAGGTTGATGCCCACCAGCACGTCGAACTCGCCGAGCCGCAGCGCCCGGATGATCTCGATTCGCGCAATGGTGTCGATGTTGGAGTGCAGATATCGCACCCGCAGGCCCTGTTCGAGCAGGTACTCGGTGAGGTCCTCGGCCATCTTCTTGGTGAGCGTGGTGATGAGCACGCGGTCGCCACGACCCACGCGGTCGTTGATGGACTCGATGATGTCGTCGATCTGTCCCTTGGTGGGCTTCACGATCACCTCGGGGTCCACGAGTCCGGTGGGGCGCACGATCTGTTCCACCACCCGGCCCGACACCCGCAGTTCGTAGGCGCTCGGCGTGGCCGACAGGAACACACACTGATTGATGCGCTCCATCACCTCGTCGAAGCGCAACGGCCGATTGTCACGCGCCGAGGGCAGACGGAAGCCGTGGTCAACCAAGATGTTCTTGCGACTGCGATCGCCCTCGAACTGCCCGTGCAACTGCGGAACCGACACATGACTCTCGTCCACCACGAGCAGGAAGTCCTTGGGGAAGTAGTCGAGCAGGGTGAACGGTGGCTCGCCGGGTTGGCGGCCATCGATGTGCATCGAGTAGTTCTCGATGCCGTTGCAGTAGCCGACCTCCTGGATCATCTCGAGGTCGTACTGCGTGCGCATCCGCAGTCGCTGGGCCTCCAGCAGCTTGCCCTCCTGCTCGAACCACGCAAGACGTTCCTGCAGTTCACGTTCGATGCCCAGCACGGCGGTGCGCATCCGTTCGTCGCCCGCCACGTAGTGGGTGGCCGGGAACACCATCACCTCAGAGAGTTCGTGCAGTTGCTCGCCCGTGAGCGGATCCACCACCGTGATCCGGTCCACGGTGTCGCCGAACATCTCGATGCGCAGCACGCTCTCTTCGTAACTCGGGTGGATCTCGATGGTGTCACCGCGCACCCGGAAATTGCCGCGCCCGAGAGTCATGTCGTTGCGGTCGAACTGCAGATCCACCAGGCGCCGCAGGATCGAGCGTTGGTCGTAGTCCACACCCACGTGCAGTTCGAGCAACTGCCCGCGGTACTCCTCGGGGTTTCCCATGCCGTAGATGCACGACACCGAGGCAACCACGATGGTGTCTCGCCGGGTGAGCAGAGCAGCGGTGGCCGAGTGACGCAGGCGATCGATCTCGTCGTTGATGGACGAGTCCTTCTCGATGTAGGTGTCGCTCGACGGGATGTACGCCTCGGGTTGGTAGTAGTCGTAGTACGAGACGAAGTACTCCACCCGGTTGTTCGGGAAGAACTCGCGCATCTCTTGTGCCAACTGCGCAGCAAGCGACTTGTTCGGCGCAAGAACCAGCGTGGGCCGTTGCACCTGCTCGATGGTCCACGCGATGGTGGCGCTCTTGCCGGATCCGGTGATGCCGAGCAGCGTCTGGAAGCGTTCGCCGGCCTCGATGCCCTCGGCGAGTTCGGCGATGGCCTTGGGTTGGTCTCCTGCAGGTTGGTACTCCGAGACCACCTCGAACCGCGTCACGTGCGGCAGGCTACCAGCGAACTGATGTTCGCCTACAGGACCACGACGGAGCGCAGCACGTCGCCTTTCTCCATCTTGTGGAACGCGGCCTCCACATCGTCGAGGCCGATCGTCTCGGACACGAAACGATCCAGATCCAGTCGGCCCTGCAGGTACAACTCGATGAGCATCGGGAAGTCACGCGACGGCAGGCAGTCGCCGTACCAACTCGATTTCAGTGACCCACCGCGACCGAACACCTCGATGAACGGCAGCGAGATCTCCATGTCCGGACGGGGAACGCCCACGAGTACCACGGTGCCGGCGAGGTCACGCGCCTCGAAGGCCTGACGGTACGTGAGCGGGATGCCCACGGCGTCGATGGCGACGTCGACACCGTTGCCGTCGGTGATGTCCTTGATGGCCTGCACGGGTTCCACCGACGCGCCGTTCACCGTGTGGGTGGCGCCGAAACTGCGTGCCCACTCGAGCTTCCGATCGTCGATGTCGACCGCGATGATGGTGCGCGCACCTGCGAGTCGTGCGCCTGCAATGGCCGCATCGCCCACACCGCCGCAGCCGAACACCGCCACGGTGTCGCCGCGCCCTACTTGTGCTGTGTTGATGGCTGCACCGATGCCGGCCATCACACCGCACCCCAGGAGCCCTGCGGCAGTGGGTGGCGCCTTGGGATCGATCTTGGTGCACTGGCCCGCAGCAACCAAGGTCTTCTCGGCGAACGCGCCGATGCCCAGCGCCGGCGAGAGGGGGGTTCCGTCCTCCAACGTCATCTTCTGCGTGGCGTTGAACGTGCTGAAGCAGTACCACGGCCTGCCGCGCTTGCAGCTGCGGCAGTGCCCGCACACCGCGCGCCAGTTGAGCACGACGAAATCGCCAACGGCCACGTCGTGCACATCGGCGCCGACGGCTTCCACCACACCGGCCGCCTCATGGCCGAGCAGGTACGGAAAGTCGTCGCCGATACCACCCTCGCGGTAGTGCAGGTCGGTGTGGCACACACCGCACGCCTGCACTCTCACCAGTGCTTCGCCCGGCCCCGGATCGGGAACCAAGATGGTCTCGACGGTGACCGGCGCTCCCTTGCTGCGTGCAACCACGCCACGTACTCGGTGCATGGGGGTCGACAGTACTCAGGAAGTGCTTGCGCTGCCCTCGCCCGTCGATTCGTCGGCCGGGGGCGGTGTGGGCGGAAGGCTGCGGATCCACTCCCACAGGCCGTCGAGTTGCGCATCGAGGTGCGCACGATCGCCGCTGTTGTCCACGACTCGATCCGCAATGCGCAGGCGATCCTCACGCGAGGCCTGTCGACTGATGCGGGCACGAGCATCGGCCTCACTGAGCCCGCGGTACGTGGTGAGCCGATGCACTGCGGTCTCCACCGGAGTATCGACCACAATCACTGCGCCCACCTGATAGCGCCGTCGACCATCGTTCTCGGCCATCAGTGCCACGTCCAGCACCACCACCTGATCGGTTCCGGCATGGGCGAGGATGCGGTCACGGATCTCGGTGCCCATCGTGGGGTGCACGATGCCGTTCAGGTCCTTGAGGGCCTCGGGGTCGTTGAACACGATCCCGGCAACCTTGGCACGATCGAGTTCGCCGTCGGGTCCGACGATCTCGGTACCGAAGCGCTCCACCATCTTCACGAAGATCGGTCGGCCGGCCTGCTGGAGTTCTTTGACGATGGCATCGGCATCGACGATGACGGCACCGCGCTCGGCAAGGGCCGCCGACACGGTGGACTTTCCCGATCCGATGCCTCCGGTGAGCCCTACGACGATCATCGCCGAGAGCCTACGGGGCCGCTTCAGCCCAATTTCAGCCCCCTCGTGCTCACTGCAGCCCATGAGCAGCACCTCCGTCATCACACCCGCCACGCCCGCCAGCAGCACCACGGCCCCCAACCCCGCCGTCACCGAGCCCCAGTCGGCCGCCCTCGACCGGCGGGCGCCCGGTGCCCCACGGGTGTTGGTGGTGGCACGACATCGCACGCTGCGACAGGCGCTGTGCCGATCGCTCGTGGAACTCGGATTCGACACCGTCACCGAGGCGCCACCCGGGCGCGAGGCCCTCGTGGCCGCCATCCGCTGTGTCCCCCACGTGGTGTTGGTGGATGTCGCCACCGATGCCACCGGCGGTCTCGAGACCTGCAGGCAGTTCACCCGTGCGGCGCTGCGCTCCAAAGTGGTGGCCCTCACACCGCGCCTCGGCGTCGAGCCACATGCGGCACGAGCCGCTGGTGTGGCCGGGGTGGTGTGCGCCGACACAGCGGTGGAGGAACTCGCCGACTTCCTGGCCCTCGTGGGCGACGAAGTAGCGGCCCGGCGAGCACACGCTGCCGATCGCCGATCGGCGCGCGCCGGCACCGACGTGTTGAGCCGCCGCGAGCGGGAAGTGCTCAGCCTCGCTGCGTCGGGCCTCACCGATCGCCAACTGGCCCATTCGCTCTATGTGAGCGTCAAAACCGTGAAGAACCACCTGCATCACATCTACGGAAAGCTCGGCGCGCGTGGTCGCACCGAGGCCGTGGTGATCGCATCACGTCAGGGTCTCATCACGCTGTAGCGAGCCGGCTCGCACATCGCAGCAAAATGCAACGGAGGGGGCCGCTGTGCGACCCCCTCCGTCAGTTCCCGGCCGCCGATGACGGCCGCAGTCTCTCGAGACCGATCGCTCAGGCCTCCGGTGCAGCAGGTGCCTCGGGTGCAGCAGGTGCTCCCGACGCATCAGGAGCCGCAGCGCCCTCGCCGTACTGCTCGTAGTACTCGGCCCACGCAGCCTCACGCTCGGAGTCGTCGGCCACAGCGCCGCCCACCCAGTTGCCGTGCTCGTCGAGTTCGAAGTGCTGGCGGTACTCCTCGGCCAGCACACCGCCCTCGGCGGCCTGCTTGATGGACAGGCTGATGCGGCGTCGCTCGAGGTCGAAGTCGATGATCTTGACCCACAGCTCCTCGCCGGGAGTCACGACCTGCTCGGGTGCATCCACGTGGTGTGCCGACATCTCCGAGATGTGCACGAGACCCTCGATGCCCTCTCCCACCTGGACGAACGCACCGAACGGCACCAACTTGGTGACCCGGCCGTACACCAGCTGACCAACCTCGTGGCTCGAGGCGAACTCCTGCCACGGATCCTGCTGGGTGGCCTTGAGCGACAGGCTGATGCGC
>JAFMJD010000121.1 GCA_017853685.1 Actinomycetota bacterium
CGCCCACGCTGCAGTGGAACAGAGCACCGCAACACACAGCGCCGCAACACGGAGCGACACAGCACGCAGCCGACTCACACGCGCACCGAACGCGGACACGCATTCACCCCCTCCCACACCTCGAGGTTCACGACGTCAACACGCCGCCAGCCGAGCGGTGAGTGCTCCAGCACATGACGAGCCCGGCGTGACACCAAGCGGTCGTCCCACACTGCGTCATCTGCAGTGTCGGTGGTGCCGCGGCTGTCCATCTGCCAACTGCCGTCCACCTCGCACGCCACCACCTCGAACTGCACGGCACCGATCCGCCGTACGGATTCGGGCACCACATACGACAGTTCGGGAACCGGCCGCGCCACCAGTCCGAGCAGTCGATACTGCTGCACCAGGTCCGTGAGCATGTCGGCGGCGCGGCTGCCGGGAACGGCGAAACGTGACACGTCGCAACGGCGTGGTGCGCCGAGACATTCCTCGATGCCGTGATGGATCACCAGCACTGCACTGATCGCCTCGTCGGCAGCCGTGCGAGCCACACGTGTCGTGGGCGCAGGAGGCGGCACCGAGGTCGCAGACGGCGTGGGCGGCGCAACGGTCCCCGAAGCATCGCTGGCTGCCGGGGACCGGGGCGATGGCTCGCTGGAAGGAGTGGACGAACCACCGTCCCGACCGCACCCGGCAAACAACGCCCACAGCGTGACCACCACGCAGGCAACGAGGGGTCGGCGTGAGTGTCGATGCATGGAGGCAGCGTGCGGTCACCTCCACGTCTCAGCAATGCCAGCAGCGCCGATTGGGCCCATCGACCCATCAACACCGAACCCGAGAGCTACCTCATCGGCGAGTGGTCACACACCGAGCGCACGCCGCACACGGTCGGCCCACTGGCCGTCGTGCACCACACGCGCACTCAGCGCGCTGCGTGCCTCGCGCACGGCCGGCCACGTACGCGCAGCCACGGCCCACCGGCCCAATTGATCATCGGGCAGGAACAGTGCCTCGCGTCGGAAACTGGTGAGGAGCAGCACCGCATTGAGACGAGCGATATCCGGGGTACGGAAGACGAAGGTGGCACGATCGTCGCCGTCGGTGGCCTCCACCACGATGTGCTCGCCCACCGGTGCGAGCACGAACGGGAGCGGCGTGGTTCCGCCATCGGTGTAGATACCGATGGCGAGGCGATCGCCGGCGAGTTCTGCCAGTGTGGAGATCTCCTCGGCGCGCGAGCCGGACTGCGCCCGCCCCAGCAGCGCAGACCAGTACGTGCCTGCCTCGGCGGCATTCACCGCCCAACCATCGGGCGCGGCAAAGCCCTCGAGCGCCGCATCGAACGCCGTGTAGGCGGCGGCCGTCGCAGCACGCAGATCTCGGCGTGCTGCACCCAGGCGCATCTCGAACTCATCGGTCTTCACGCCCAGTGCGCGCACCACGAGGGGTTCGAGTCCCCGGGCCGAAACCGTGAGCGTGTACTCGTCTCGCTGCACCCCGGTCATGAGCGACAGCGGAACCGCCACGGGGTGCCCCTCGCGCGGCTCGGCCACCAGCACCTTCGGATACAGGTGCACATCCACGATGCCGGTCGGCGGGCGTGACGTGTAGGTGGCAAGAGGCGTATCGGTTGCGATGGTGAGTGCGGCAAAGCGCGCACGACGGCGAGCACTGCGCAGTTCGGCCAGAAAGCGATCGTGTGTGGCTCCCAGCATCGAGAGGGTCACCGTGGCCCCATCTGCGAGACCCATCGCCACACGGTGATCGCCCTCGATCACGGTGTCCATGTCCAGCCAGTCGATCAACGTGCCGTCGATGTCGAGGCCAGCGTCGAGCACCGAGGCGCTCACCACCATGCCATCGCGCTGCGCGCGCTGCGGACGCAAGGTGGGCCTGTTCGGGGATTGGTCGGTCACCGCGGTGTCACATCTTGTTGCCGCACTCGGCGCAGAACTTCGCTCCCTCTTTCTGCTCCGCTCCACACTCGGTACAGAAGTTGGACTTTGCGAGTTTCTCGCCGCACTCGGGGCAGAACTTGCCGCCGTCCACCGTGGCACTGCACGAGGGGCACTTCACCTTGGCCCTGGTGGTGAGGTCGAGATCGGCGGTCCAGTCCTTCTCGCGTGCCTTTTCCTTGATCTGCTCCACCTGGGCAGCGGCCTGTGCGCGCGAGATCTCCTCGGCCACGAACGGCGAGCAGTTGCTGCACTGCCCGATCTCGTTGTTCCAGCACACGTCGATGCACACCCAGTCGCCGCAGCCGCGGCACTGCTTGAAGTGCGGCCGTACCGCCTCCACCGCTTGGCGCAGCGCAGCGTCCTTGGCCTTGCTGTTGGTACCGCGGTTCCACATCATCGAGTCGGCTGCGCTGGACAGGTCGCCCATGCGGCCGCCGAGCAAACCGCCAGCCGCGCGCAGGATGCCGCGCCCTTTTTCCTTGATGTCGGGAACGTACGGCGACCGGTACCCGTTCCCGCATCGCTCGCACTTGAACTCGAACTGATAACCATCGAGGTTCGACTGGTCGTCGTAGTTGTCGGTGAACGGCACGATCTCGCTCATGCACGCATTCTGACACGGCGCATGCTTCGGGTGCAGCGGTCTCGGGTGGCTAGCGTGTCGCCGTGCGAGTCGCCATGCTCTCGTGGGAATACCCGCCCTTGGTGGTGGGGGGAATCTCGGCCCACGTAGAGGGTCTTGCGCAGGCGATGGTGCGCGCCGGGCACGAGGTGGTGGTGCTGTCGCTGCACCACCCCGATGTCCACGACGACACCGTGGTTCGCGGGGTACGGATCCTGCGCACCCGCACGGACCTTCCCTGGATTCCCGACGACAACCTCGTGGCCAGAATGGCGTCGGCCAATCACCAACTCGTCCAACTCGCCGCACTCCTCGGCGATTGGCGACCCGATGTGGTCCATGCGCACGACTGGCTCGTGGCCTGGGCCGGCGACACGCTCCGGGCGCTCTGGAACGTGCCGCTCGTCGCCACCATCCATGCCACCGAGCGCGGACGCCACGGTGGGCACCTGCCGCCCGGCATGCCCGCTGCCATCAACGCTGCCGAGTGGTGGCTCACGTATCAGGCACGCGAAGTCATCTGTTGCTCCCGCTTCATGGCACGCGAGGTAGTGGACGGCTTCGAGTTGCCGCTCGACAAACTGCACCTCGTCCCCAATGGCGTGGACCCCGAACTGTGGGCTGCGCGCGAACCGGTGACGCGTGAGCCGCTCGTGATGGCCTGGGGTCGGGTGCAGTACGAGAAGGGGTTCCAAGTGCTGGTCAGCGCCATTGCCCAGTTGCGGCACCGCGTGCCCGGCATCCGCTGCGTCATCGCCGGGCGCGGTTCGTACCTGCCAGACCTGCAGAGCCACATCGACCTCGAGGGCGCATCCGATCTCGTGCATCTCGCCGGGTTCGTCGCCGACGACGAGTTGCGCACCCTGCTGCACCGCGCGGGGTGTGCAGTGATCCCCTCGCTCTACGAACCCTTCGGGATCGTTGCCCTGGAAGCGCTCGCAGCGGGAGCGCCCACCATCGTCGCTCGCACCGGAGGCCTCGCCGAGATCATCGACGGCACGGGCGCAGGACTGCTCTTCGAACCCGGATCCTCCACCGAACTGGCCGACCTCATCGAAACAGTGCTCACCGACGCGTTACGGGCAGATGAACTGCGCGCGCGAGCCGGGGCACTGCTCACCGAGCGGTACTCGTGGGATGCCATCGCACACTCCACCGTCGAGGTGTACGCGCTCGCTCGGCGGTGAACCAGCCCACTAGGTTGGCCGCAGTGAAGGCTCATCGATCGTTCTTCGTCGCACCGCAGATCCCTGAGTCGCTGCGCGGCCTCACTCGGCTTGCGGAGAATCTGCACTGGTCGTGGGACGCACAGGCACAGCACCTCTTCGAGCGTCTCGACCCAGCGGCATGGGAACGCTCGAGCGGCAATCCCGTCGAGTGCCTGCAGATGATCGACGCAAACCGCTGGGCCGACCTCGCTGCAGATGCGCGCGTCATTGCCGAGGTGCATGCCTGCGTGCGTTCCCTCGACGAGGCGCTCGAGCACCCCGGCTGGTTCCAGGAGCGCACTTCGTCGCCACTCGAGCTCGTCGCCTACTTCTCGCCCGAGTTCGGGCTCACCGAGACCCTGCCGCAATATTCGGGTGGTCTCGGTGTTCTGGCGGGCGATCACCTCAAGGCCGCGTCGGATCTCGGACTACCGCTCGTGGCGATCGGTCTCCTCTACCGACAGGGGTACTTCCGCCAGCAACTGGACCAGGACGGTTGGCAGCGCGAACGGTTTCCGCAGCTCGACACCCGAACACTCGCCATCACCGACACCGGCGTGCGAGTAGCCGTCGATCTTGCAGGAACGCACACACAGGTAGCGGTCTGGCGAGTGAACGTGGGGCGCATCCATCTCTATTTGCTGGACACCGATGTGGAGGGCAACACACCCGAGACCCGAACGGTCACCGACCGCCTCTACGGCGGCGATGTGGAGCACCGACTTCGTCAGGAGATCGTGCTCGGCATCGGCGGTGTGCGAGCACTGCGAGCCCTCGGCCTCGCACCGCAGGTCTTCCACACCAACGAGGGCCACGCGGGGTTCCTCGCGCTCGAACGCATCCGCGAACACGTCACCACCGGGGCCTCGCTCGCTGCGGCCGTGCAACTCACACGTGCCGGCGGGTTGTTCACCACGCACACGCCCGTGCCTGCCGGCATCGATCGCTATGAGCGAGACCTCATGGCCAAGTACTTCACGGCGTTGGCGGCCGAACTCGGTTGCACACTCGATGACCTGCTCGCACTCGGCAGCGACGGCGACACCGCCGACGGCTCACGGTTCAACATGGCGGCCTTCGGGCTCCGCATGTCCGGGCGTTCCAACGCAGTTGCGGCACTGCACGGTCAGGTGAGCCGTTCGATGTTTGCCCACCTGTGGCCGGGTGCGCTTCCTCACGAGGTTCCCATCACATCGATCACCAATGGCGTGCACGCCAAGACCTGGGTGTCGCCACACATCGATGCGTTGCTGTCAGGCGCTGTTCACCCCGTGTGGGACGGCGCCGACCGCACCACGTGGGCCCGCATTCGCAATGCCGACTCCCACGCCATCTGGTTCGCACGTCGCGAGGGACGCAACAGGTTGGTGGGTTTCGTGCGCGAGCGCCTGCACACGCACGTGCTCGACCAGGACGTACTCACGATCGGCTTCGCTCGGCGATTCGCCACCTACAAGCGCGCCACGTTGTTACTGAACCAGCCGGACCGCCTGCGCAGGCTGCTGCTGTCCACCGATCGACCGGTGCAATTCGTGTTCGCCGGCAAGGCGCACCCCGCCGACGAGCCGGGCAAGTCGATGATCCAGGCCATCGAACACTTCGCTCGCGAACTCGAGGTGTCCCATCGATTCGTGTTCGTACCCGACTACGACATGGGTGTCGCCCGGGCGATGTACCACGGGTGCGATGTGTGGCTGAACACGCCGCGACGTCCGCTGGAGGCATGCGGAACGTCAGGCATGAAGGCCGCCCTCAACGGAGCACTGAACTGTTCGATCGCCGACGGCTGGTGGGACGAGTGCGCCGACGGCCTGAATGGTTGGACCATCGCATCGGCCGACGACGACCCCGACCCGGCGCGCCGTGACCTGCGCGAAAGTCTCAATCTGTTCGCCATCCTCGAGGGTGATGTGGTGCCCACGTTCTACGACGGCGATCCACCCCTCCGCTGGATCGCTCGGATGAAGCATGCGTGGGCCACACTCGGACCCTTCGTCACCGCAGCACGCATGGTGAAGGACTACACCACCGATCTCTACGAACCGGCCGCAGCGCAGGCCCGGCACATCGACCTCGCGCTCGCCACCGAACTCGCCCAGTGGCGCGCACATACTGCTGCGGTCTGGCCACAGGTGCGGATCACCGCCGCCGACGTCGAGCACGGAAAGGCATCGGCCACGGTGGAGTGGGCCGACCTGCACGTGGATGATCTGGTGTGCGAACTGGCGCACGGCCGGGTCGATACCGCGGGCAATCTCGTCGCCCCCACCGTGGAGCAACTCTCGCTGGTGCACGCTGCACACGGCAGGGCTGAGTTCGCCTGCACGTTCTCGCCCTCGTCGGCAGGCTCCTACGGCGCAAGCATCCGAGTGCGCGCACACCACCGTGCGCTCGCGAACCCGGTGGATTCGGGCCTCATCACCTGGAGCAACTGAGCCGAGATCCCCCGGCGGCTACCGACCCGTGGCTAGCGATACGTGGCTAGCGACCCGTGAAGTCGGCCTTGCCGGGACCGTGCTCGAGGAAGCTCTTCACGCCGATCTTGCTGTCCTCGGTGCGGAACGAGTCCACGAAGAGTCGTTGCTCCACACGCAGACCATCGGCGAGCGACTTCGACAATCCCTCGTCGATCGCCTGCTTGCAGAGCGCCTGTGCCACCAATGCACCGCGCGCAACCTCACTGGCCAACGCGAACGCACGCTCGTGCAGCACCTCGTTCGGCACCACCTCATCGGCGAGCCCGATGCGCAGAGCCTCGTCGGACTTCACCTGCCGTCCGGTGATGCAGAGTTCCTTTGCCCGCGACGCCCCCACTGTGCGCGCCAAACGCTGCGTGCCGCCTCCACCGGGAATGATGCCGAGCAGGATCTCGGGCTGACCGAACACGGCCCGTTCGCCGGCGATGCGGTAATCACATGCGAGCGCCAGTTCGCAGCCGCCACCCAACGCGTATCCGCTCACCGCAGCAATCACGAAGCGCGGAATGGCCGCCACCGCGTCGAGCGCTCGGTGGAATCGGGCGGTGATGGGTGCGGCTTCGTCGGGTCCGCCGAACTCGGAGATGTCGGCACCTGCGGCGAAGATGCGCTCACCACCGGTGACCACCACCGCACCGGCCGGTTGGGCCGTGAGATCGAGCGCCACACGGTGCAACTGATCGAGCAGATCGCCCTTCAGCGCGTTCACTTTCGGATGGTCGAGGGTGATGACGGCCACGCCGTCGTCACGGCGCTCCAGGTGGACGAGTTCGCTCATGGGCGCGAGGTTACGCGCCCACACCCTTGAGCATCTCGTCCGCAGCAGCCCACGGATCCACCTTGCGCCGGGCCACACCGGTCTCGAGGTCGTCCCAGCGGTCGCCCGTGCAGATCTCGCGGGCCCGCATCTCGAGGCGCCGCACGATGATCTCGCGCAGTTCTTCGCGCAGACGGCGTTCGCGTCGACGCTCCAACTCGCCACTGGCCGTGATGTGCGCACGATGGTCCGACACGGCATTCCAGAAGGTTTCGATGCCCTCACCCTGCGACGCCACCGTGGGGATAATGGGCGGCCGCCAGTCGCCGAGTTGCGAGAGTTCGAGCATCTGCTCGAGGTCCCGGCGTGTGTCGTCGACCCCTTTGCGGTCGGCCTTGTTGATCACGAAGATGTCGGCGATCTCCATGAGGCCGGCCTTGTTGGCCTGCACTGCATCGCCCCAGCCCGGATTCACCACCACCACGGTGGTGTCGGCCTTCCCGGCGATCTCCACCTCGACCTGGCCCACGCCGACCGTTTCGATGAGCACCAGTTCGTGCCCGAGTGCATCCAGCAGGCGCACGGCCTCGGGGGTGGCGAGCGACAGACCGCCGAGGTGACCGCGGGTGGCCATCGAGCGGATGAACACACCCGGATCGGTGGCGTGGTCCTGCATGCGCACCCGGTCGCCCAGAATTGCACCGCCGCTGAACGGCGACGACGGGTCGATGGCCAATACCGCTACCTCGTTACCGAGCGAACGAACGTGGCCGATGGTGGCACTCGTGAGCGTGGACTTGCCGGCGCCGGGGGCGCCCGTGAGTCCCACGGTGTACGCCGTGCCGCCGAGCGGATACGAGAGTCGGCCTACTGCGCGGGCGTTGTCGCCGCCGCGCTCGATCAGCGAGAGCAGCCGTGCAAGTGCGGCGCGATCGCCGGCTTGTGCGGCGGCGAACAACTCCTCGGGCGAACGGTCACGACGAGCCACGGACGTCAGACTGCAATCACTTCGGTAACGCCGTCCACCCGGTCACGCATGATGCGTTCGATGCCCGCCTTGAGCGTTTGCGTGGACGCCGGACAGGTCCCGCACGCACCCACGAGCGTCACCGACACCACGCCGGTGGTCTCGTCGACGTCACGCAGAACGATGTCGCCGCCGTCGGCCTGCAGCGCGGGCCGGATCGCCTCGATCGTCTCTTCCACTTGCTGGCGCATCGATTCGTGAGGGTAGCGGCCACTAGCCTCATCTCCGTGTTTGCGCATGGTGGACAGTTCGCATGGGACGAGGCACTGCTGGTGTTCGCCCCCTTGGTAGGTATCGCGGGGCTGCTGTGGTTCGCCCGGCGCAGGGTTCGGGCTCAGCGCACCCGTTCGATGTCGGCTCCGAGCGACGACTACCTGCCCACCAAGTCGTCATAGCCGCGGTCGACGTGGTGCACGTCGCTGATCACGGTCTCAC